>JBCCFN010000154.1:0-12479 GCA_039029715.1 Actinomycetota bacterium
ATGACCGCCAGGCCGGCCGCCGGGTCCCCGAACGGGGGCACACCCCGACCCCAGTAGTCCCAGTCGAGGTACGCCGCTCGTTTCTCGACCGCGACCTGTTCCCGCCAGGCCACCAATCGGTCGCAGGCCCGGCAGGCCGCCACGTCGGCGGCGATCAGCTCCAATCGGTCGCGCACCCCGCGACCCTATCCCGACCCACGGACCGGACACCCCCGGTGGGCCGCCCACGTCGGCTCGGTATCGTTTGCCAGGATGGCACGCCCCAAGAAGCCAACGACGGTCCTGCTCGTCCGCCACGGGCGGACCCCGACCACCGGACAGGTCCTCCCCGGCCGGGCGAAGGGTCTCCACCTCGGCGAGGAGGGCGTCGCCCAGGCGGAACGGGCGGCGGAACGGATCGCCGTGCTCGGGAAGGGCCGGGTCAAGGCCGTCTACGCCTCGCCGATGGAGCGGACAAAGGAGACCGCAGCGCCGATCGCCGCCGCCCTCGGCCGCAAGGTCACGATCGAGCGGGGCCTGCTGGAGGCGGACTTCGGGACCTGGACCGGCAAGAAGCTGGCCGACCTGTACAAGAAGCCGGAGTGGGCCCAGGTCCAGAAGTACCCGAGCGGCTTCCGGTTCCCGGAGGGCGAGTCGTTCGCCGAGATGCAACAGCGCATGGTCGGCGCCATCCAGAAGCTGGTCGCCGCCCACCCCGGGCAGACAATCGTGGCGGTCTCCCACGCCGATCCGATCAAGGCCGCGGTCGCTCACGCCATGGGCACCCACCTGGATCTGTTCCAGCGGATCGTGGTCGGACCGTGCTCGATCTCGGCGGTGATCTACGGATTCGGCGGCCCGACCGTGCTCGCGGTCAACTCCATGGGGGATGATCTGAAGGCACTGGTTCCAAGCTAGGTCCCGGCCAAAGCCAAACGTCAAGACGCCATGAACGAATCCTTCGAGTTCCGAGAGGTCACCCACTTCACCGCCGGCGCCGTCGGCCAGCCGGGAAGCCGCACGTTCTTCCTCCAGGTCGGTGACGGGCTGAGCATGGTCACGGTGAAGCTGGAGAAGCAGCAGGTCCGGGCACTGGCCCAGTTCCTGAAGGGCGTCATGGACGACATGCCGGCCACCCCGGCACCGGCCGGCGCAACGCCGCTGATCGCCCCGACCGACCCGGCGTGGACCGTCGGCCAGATCGCGGTCGGGGTCGACGAGGCTGACGCCGAGGTCGTGCTCGTCATCGAGGAGCTGATCCCGATGGACGAGGATGCGGACGAACTGGACATCGCGGACGACATCCGGGAGTTGGAGGAGGGCACCGGTGCCAAGATCCGGGCCCACATCGGGGTGGCACACGCTGCGGGGTTCATCGCAACATCTGACGAGCTGATGGAAGGTGGCCGACCGCCGTGCCGGCTGTGCGGCCAGCCGCTCGATCCCTCCGGCCACGCCTGTCCCCGTCTCAACTGATGACGCCCCAGGGTCGGGACCGGTGACCGACGAGGCGGACCGTTCGGCGTTCGACCTCCCGGCGGACCAGCTCCTCGAGCTGTTCGAGAACGGCGAGATGGATGTCGAGGGTCGGATGCCGTACAGCTCGAACACCACCCTCCTCGTCACCGTCACCGACGACGAGGATCGGACCCACCGGGCCATCTACAAGCCGGGCCGGGGCGAGCGGCCGCTGTGGGACTTCCCGTCCGAGCTGTACCGGCGGGAGGTGGCCATGTACCGGCTGGCCGACGCCCTCGGCTGGGACGTCGTACCACCGACCACGCTCGGCATCGGCCCGCTCGGCGAGGGCTCGGTCCAGGCCTTCGTCGACGCCGACTTCGAGCAGCACTACTTCACCCTCCACGAGGACGGGGTCGGCACCTCCGACCTCCAGCGGCTGTGCGTGCTCGACCTGATCGCCAACAACACCGATCGCAAGTCCGGCCACTGTCTGCTCGGCCGGGACGGCCGGATCTACGGGATCGACCACGGGCTGTCGTTCCACGCCCAGTTCAAGCTGCGGACCGTGATGTGGGACTACGTCGGCCAGCCGATCCCGGCCGAGATCCTGGCCGCGGTCGAACGGTTCGTCGATGCCGGCCCCCCGGTCGAGCTGACCTGCCTGCTGGACCGGATCGAGAACGATGCCATGATGGCGAGGGCGGCGGCCGTCGTCGACGAGGCTCGGTTCCCGGAGGACGAGACCGGCGGCCACCGCTGGCCCTGGCCGCTGGTGTAGCTGCCGAGGGTCAGACCGATCGGAGGAGGCACATGGTTGAGGAGTGGGAGCGGGTCCGGCTCGACCGACCGGCCGAGGGGGTCGGCCGGGTCACCCTGACCAGAGCGGACCGGGCCAACGCCCAGGACTACCAGCTGCTGTCCGAGCTGAACGAGGCGTTCGATGCGGCGGCCCGCGATCAACAGGTCCGGGTCATCGTCCTGGCCGCCGAGGGCAAGCACTTCTCGGCCGGCCACGACCTGGCCGACCGGTCCGACATCAACGACCTGCCGACGATCGGGACCCAGCACAACTTCGACGCACCGGGGGCGGAGGGCTACATGGCCCGGGAGGTCGAGATGTACATCGGCCTGTGCTGGCGGTGGCGGAACATCGCAAAGCCGACGATCGCCCAGGTCCAGGGCAAGGTCATCGCCGGCGGGCTGATGCTGGTGTGGCCCATGGACCTGATCGTCTGCGCCGAGGATGCAACGTTCAGCGATCCGGTCGTCGCGTTCGGGGTGAACGGCCACGAGTACTTCACCCACCCCTACGAGGTCGGGGCCCGCCTGGCCAAGGACATGCTGTTCACCGGCCGGGCCATCGACGCCGAGGAGGCCCTCCGAGCTGGAATGGTCAGCCGGGTCGTGCCACGGGAGGAGCTGGAGGCCGAGACCCTGGCGTTGGCCGCCCACATCGCGAAGCGGCCGATGTTCGGGCTGACCCTGGCCAAGCAGTCGGTCAACAACGCCCTCGACGCCATGGGGATGTACACCGCCATGCAGTCGGCGTTCGGCCTCCACCACGTGGCCCACAGCCACAACCGGCTGCGCTATGACAGCCTGGTCGACCCCGACGGCGCCAAGGTCATCCGGGACGAGGCCTGAACGGCCCGAGCCCGGGCGGCCCGACCTCAACGGTCGTACCTGGACGGCCCGACCTGGACGGCCCGACCTGGACCGCACAGCCCGTCAGACCTCCGGCATCTCGACGCCGACCGATGCTGCAGCGAAGCCGATCTCCCGCCACGTCCCATCCGCCAGATCGATGCCGTTGGCCCGCTGGTCGGCCTCCTTGGCCCGCTCGATGTCGCCGGGCAGCGCCACCGGTACGGACGGGTCGGCCGGCGCTGCGGCCCGGACGTGGTCTGCGAAGTCGGTGGCGGCGGCCAGGAACTGCGGGGCGGCGAAATGGTCCGGTGAGAGATAGATCGACAGCATCCCATTGCTGAACGGCTCGGTCCCGCTGGTCGCCGACCCGACCAGGACCCCGCCGAGCAGCTCGCAGGCCAGGGCGAGGGCCGAACCCTTCTGCTCCCCCATCGTCCGCAACGCCCCTCGTCCTTTGCGGGGGTCGGCGTTCTGGTCCTCGGTCAGTTCCCCGTACAGCACCGAGGTGTCGCCGGTGATCTCCCCGTCCGGACCGACCAGCGCGTTGTCCGGGATCGGGGCACCGCCGTTGCGGGCCACCTTGGCCTTGCCCTCGGCCACCACCGAGGTGGCGAAGTCGATCAGGATCGGCTGGCGGTCGTGCTGGGGGATCCCGATGGCGATCGGGTTGGTCCCGAACCGCCGTTCCTTGCCACCGAACGGCGCCACCAGACCCATCCCGGAGACGTTGACGAAGTGGATCGACACATAGCCGGACGCCGCCGCCCGATCGGCCCAGTCTGCGATCCGACCCAGGTGACCGGAGGTCCGGAGCCCGACGACGGCGACGCCGGTGGCGGCCGCCTTGGCCAGGCCGATGTCGACCGCCTGCTCTCCGACGGTCTGGCCGAACCCGTGGCCACCGTCGAGCACGACCAGCGTCTCGTTCTCGGTCACGACCGTGACCTCCTGATCGGCGACCACCAGGCCGTGCCGGAGCCACTCGATGTAGTTGCGGACCCGGACGACGCCGTGGCTCGGGTGGCCGGCGAGGTCGGAAGCGATCAGATGGTCGGCGATCCGGACCGCCTCGGCCCCACTGCACCCCCCGGCGGCGAACAGGTCGGTGATCAAGCGGTGCATGGTGTCGACGGGAACGCGCATGGGGACACTGTGGTGCATCGACCGATCCGGTTCCAGCCGGGCGAAACAGCCGTATTTTGGCGAAGTATGGGTTAGGGTCTGTGCCCATGGTGCATGAGGATCATTCGTCGGCGTTTCCGACCGCACTGCCGACGTCACCCCCGGACCCAGAGGACGGCTTCGCCGCGGTGCGGCAGACCTACCCGCCGATCCTCAACACGGCCCAGGTGGCACAGCTGCTCGATCTGAACCCCCGGACGGTCCTCAACATGGCCGGCGATGGGCGGCTCCCGGCCAGCCGACTGCCGGGGTCCCGGAAGTTCCACTTCCTGCTCGAGGACATCATCGGCACCCTCAAGGCCAACCGCGTCACCGCCTGATCGGCTACGGCACCTCCACCCAGGGCCTCGCCGGGCCAAGGCTGTCCAAGGTGCGATATCCTCTTCGATGGTACCGGTGCCAACGGCGCTGGGAGGGCGCCCGGGCTGAGGTCCGGACATCTGGAGGAGATGCCAGGCATGAGTGAGCTGGAAGAACTCCCGAGCTGGGCCGGACGGAGCGTGTCCGGGCCCCAGCAGGGCAACGGCGGTGGCCAGAATGCCGCGCCGGCGGAGCAGGCACCGAGGCAGGGCGGCGCGCCGCTGCAGACCCCGGTGCAGCCCAGTCCACAGCCCCAGCAGTACCAGGAGCGACGTCGGCGGCGGCCGCTGCCGATGCTGCTGTTCGGCCTGCTCGGCATCCTGGCCCTGGTCGGGGTCGGGGCGATCGGCTACTTCCTGGCCGAGTCCCAGAACGACGGTGGGAGCGAGACGGCGGCCGAGGCCGGCGGTGACGACGCCCAGGACCAGCTCGGCAGTGCCACCTCGGACGAGCAGACGGACGCCGACGGCGCCACCACCGGCGGTGACGCCGACGCCGGCGGGGATGCGGGCGACGGCACCGTCGCCGTCGAAACCGACACCGAGGCGGCGGATGATGCGGACGGCGCGGCGGATGCCGACGCCACCACCGACGATGACGCGGCCATGACCGACGAGGACGCCACCGCCGACGATGATGCGGCCATGACCGATGAAGAAGCGGACGCCCAGGCGCAGGTTGGCCCGTCGGTCAGCACGCCTCCGCCGACCCTCGACGGCGATGGACCGCCCCGCCAGGCCATCTTCCGTGGCGGCGTGGTCTACCTCCAGGGCTTCGTGCCGTCCGAGGAGGTCAGCCAGCTGATCCAGGACAAGGCCGAGGCGGTCGTCGGTCCGGGCAACGTGGTCAACGAATACCAGATCGACCCGTCGGTCGAGATCCTCCCCGGGGACTCCGCCCCGCTCTTCGTCGAGGACGTCGTCCTGTTCCCGTTCAACAGCGTGGAGATCGACCCGGCATTCACCCCGATCCTGGACCTCGGCACCCTGCTGCTCCGGCAGAACCCCCAGGCAAGCGTGACCGTGGTGACCCGGACCGATGCGGTCGGCAGCGCCGAGGTCAACCTCGACGTGTCGACCAAGCGGGCCCAGGCCGTGATCGACTACTGGCTGAGCAACGGGGTCAACCGGGACCAGATCAAGGCCGATCCCCGCGGTGAGGAAGGGGCGTCGGAAAGCGACGACGAGCAGACCGCAGCCCTGAACCGGCGGGCCGAGTTCATCATCACCGGGCTCCTGGACTGACCACCGGGCGGGCCCGGCCGCCGAAAACTGTCACAGGCCGTCCGTAGGTTGGGCGGCGCCATGTCTGCAGATCCGCTGTGCCGCGCCGCCGAGACCACACCACCACCCGCCAACGCCCCGGACCCACCGGCGGACCAATCGGAGTTGCAACCGGACCCTCTCATGGCCGGGCTGAACCCGGAACAGGCGGCGGCCGCCAGCCACCGGGGTTCACCGCTGCTGATCGTGGCCGGGGCCGGCACCGGCAAGACCCGGACCCTGGTCGCCAGGGTCAACCACCTCCTCCGGGACGGGGTGGCCCCGGACCGGATCCTGCTCTTGACCTTCACCCGGCGGGCCGCGGCGGAGATGGTCGGACGGGTGGCGGCGTCGGGGTCGGACCGGGCTGCGGCCTCGATCTGGGGCGGGACGTTCCACTCGGTGGCGAACCGTCTCCTCCGACGCTACGGGGCGGCGGCCGGCCTGCCGGAGGGGTTCACGGTCCTGGATCACGGGGACGCCACCGACCTGTTCGGCCTGGTCCGGACCGAGGAGGGCTTCGGGCAGCGGGGCCGGCGGTTTCCGAGACCGGAGACCATCGCCGCCATCTACTCCCGGATGGTCAACGGGCAGGCCAAGTTGGGCGACGTGCTCCAGGTCGACTTCCCGTGGTGCGCCGAACACGCCGATGACCTGCGGGTCCTGTTCGGGGCCTACACCGAGCAGAAGCGGCGTCACCACGTCCTGGACTACGACGACCTGCTGCTGTTCTGGCGGGGGCTGACCGCCAGCCCGGTCGGCGAGGCCCTCCGTTGCCTGTTCGATCACGTCCTGATCGACGAGTACCAGGACACCAACCCGATCCAGGCAGACATCATCACTGGCATGCGGGGCCCGGACACCGAGGTCTGCGCAGTCGGGGACGACGCCCAGGCGATCTACGGCTTCCGGGCAGCGACGGTGGCCAACATGTGGACCTTCCCGGCCAGCTACCCGGGGACCCGCATCGTGGTGCTGGAGCGGAACTACCGGTCGTCCATGCCGATCCTGGCGGTGGCCAATGCGGTCCTGGCCCAGGCCGGCACCGCGGCGCGGCCCGGTGCCGAGGCGGCGGCCGCCACCACCGCCCAGGACGGCACCACGATCTCCACCTATCACAAGACCCTGTGGTCCGACCGCCGGGACGGGGTCCGGCCTGCACTGCTCTCGTGCGCCGACGAGGGCGAGCAGTCGGCCATGATCGCCCAGCGGATCCTGGACGCCAGGGAGCGGGGCCTCGACCTGCGGGACCAGGCGGTCCTGTTCCGGGCCGGGCACCATGCCGACGGCCTGGAGCTCGAGCTGGTGCGGCGGGACATCCCCTACGTGAAGTACGGCGGTCTCAAGTATCTGGAGACCGCCCACGTCAAGGACCTCCTGGCCCTGCTTCGGATCCTGGAGAACCCTGAGGACCAACTGGCTTGGCATCGGGCGCTGCGCTCGCTGGAGGGCGTCGGCCCGGCAACGGTCCGCCGGTTGTCTGACGAGCTGCGGATCACCAAACCAAACGCCAACGCCCTGGCCCGGTTCGTCGACGGCATCGGCCGGGTGCCGACCGCAGCGGCCGACCAGGCGGCCGAGCTGCGAGCCGCCCTTGGCGACTGCCTTGACGAGGCCCTGGAGCCAGCAGCTCAGATCGACCGGCTCAAGCGATTCTGTGAGCTGGTGTTCCCAAACCGGTATGACAACAGCGCCGCCCGGCTGGCGGACATCGACCAGCTGGCCACCGGGGCCAGAGGCTATACCTCCCGCAGTCGGTTCCTGACCGAGCTCACGCTGGACCCGCCGTCGAAGACCGGGGACCTGGCCGGCCCACCCCACCTGGACGACGACTGGCTCACCCTGTCGACCATCCACTCGGCCAAGGGGTGCGAGTGGCCGGCCGTCTACCTGCTCCACGCCGCCGACGGCAACATCCCATCGGAGATGGCGCTCGGTGACCAGCAGGGCTTGGCCGAGGAGTTGCGGCTTCTGTACGTGGCGGTGACCAGGGCCAAAGCGGAACTGACGGTCAGCTTCCCGCTGCGGTTCCATGTCAACCGCTTCGCCGCGGACGACCGCCACGTCTACGCCCAGCTGTCCCGGTTCGTCGAACCGATCCGTGACCTGTTCGATGAGGTCATCACCGTCCCAGAGGAGGACGAGCCCCGTCTCAGCTACGGCAACGTCGGAGTGGCCGACGAGGTCGACGCCATGCTGACCTCGCTGTGGAGCTGATGCCAGAGGCCCCCGGGCGGCCACCACCGGCTGCGGAGTAGGCTGAGCCGGTGCCGGTCCGGACGGTCCCCATCCCCGCCGATCTGAACATCAAGGACACGGTTCGGGGTGCCAAGAATCCCGTCATGGTCGGCCCGACCGAGCTGTGGTGGAGTACCCGGACCCCGGACGGCCCGGGGACCCTCAACCTGCAGCGCATCGGCGACGCCGCCATGGAGGCCGAGGCGTGGGGGCCCGGTGCCGGCTGGCTGCTCGACCAGGCGCCTCGCCTCCTCGGTGCCGAAGACGACCTGACCGGGTTCCAGCCGTCCGGTCGGATCCGCGAGCTGTGGCGGCGTCGGCCGTTCCTGCTGGCCCGAACCGACCGACCATGGGATGCCCTGGTCGGCGGCGTGTTCGGCCAGAAGGTCCAGGTCGCGAACGCGGTCAAGGCTCGCCGGCTGCTGGCCCGCCGGTACGGCGATCCGGCGCCCGGGCCCCGACCCGGTTGGATCCTGCCCGGCCCGGAGCGGGTGGCGGAAATGGGTTACCACCAGTTCCATCCCCTCGGGGTGGAACGGAAGCGGGCCGAGATCCTGATCCGGGTGGCCAGGGAGCTCCATCGGATGGGAGATCTGTCGTCTGGCACCCCGGAGCAGGCCAAGGTCCGGCTGCAGCGAGTTCGGGGAATCGGCCCATGGACCGCGGCCATGGTGACCGCGGTGACCATGGGCGATGCGGACGCGGTACCGGTCGGCGACTTCCATATCCCGAACACGATCGCCTGGGCGATGGCCGGCGAACCACGGGGAACCGACGAGCGGATGCTCGAGTTGCTCGAGCCGTACGTCGGCCACCGGTGGCGGGTGATCCGGCTGGCCAAGGGCAGCGGCAAGGCCCCGAAGTACGGACCGCGGCTGTCCCTCACCGGCGACGGCCTCCATCTCGGACGCTGAGCGCAGCGCGGTTCAGCCGAGCAGACCGGTCGCCGGCGCTCGGCGGGTGATGCAGTAGACGCCGCCACCGGGGTCCTGCAGCGTGGTCCAGTGGGTGGCGATGCGAATGATCGACGCCCCCCGCTGCACGTGATCGGCGACGACGCCGGTCATGGCATCGCCGGCCGCCACATCGAGGTGGGCCCGCACGGGCCCCGAACGCTCCTCCAGTCGCTGGAAGAGCAAGCGGACCGGCACCCGCTCGGAGCGGACCAGCGCCGAGAACTCCGGACGGACTGCGCTGGACCGGAGCTCCCATCCGGTGAGCTCGACCCAGAACCGGACCTCGTCGTCGAACCGATCGGCCGGGATGTCGATGCTGACCTGATCGACGACCGCGGCACCCCGGCCGAGGTCGACCGGGTCGGCCCGGCGAACCTCCCCCCGGTCGGCGACCGCACAGAACGGCAGGCCACCGGGTGATCGCATCGGGACGAACCCACCGATCGGTCCCAGGTCGGCCCCGGCGGTCCGAGCCCGCTCGGCCAACGCGACGACATCGGCCACGTGCAGGTCGAGATGCACGCCGCCAGGGCCGCCGGCGACCCGCTGGACCCGGAGATGCGGATCACCAGCGGGCGGGGTCAGCGTGGCGAACTCCCCGTTGTCGCCTCGGGCCGCGGACCGGACCGTCCCCGTGACCTGCTCCCAGAACCGGGTCCGGATCTCGAATCGATCGGCCGGGAGGTCCAGGAATGCGGTGATCCAGGCGATGTCGACAGGCAGACCCATGCCAAGGACCGTAGGCGGCTGGACGATGCCCGGATCGGGTATTTCAAACGATCCTTGACGCTCAATAACGATATCTTTATATTTGGATACAGCTATGACAGCGACGAGTTCTGCGGCTGAGGGGACGAACGTTCGGCAGCCTGCGGACCTGGCCACCGTGTTGGCCGGTCTGCGGGCCGCCGGGGAGCACACCCGTCTCCGGATCCTCGCCCTGCTGGACCAGGGCGAGCTCACGGTCTCGGAACTGTGCCGGATCCTTGGCCAGACCCAGCCCAGGGTCAGCCGCCATCTCAAGCTGCTGGTCGACGCCGGGCTGCTCGACCGCCACTCCGAGGGGACCAGCGCGTTCTATGCCCCGACCAGGGTCGCGCCGGGACGGGCAATGCTCGATGCGGTCCTGTCCCTGGTCGACCTCCAGGACCCGACGCTCACCGCCGATCACCAACGGCTCGACGCCATCCGGGCCGAGCGGGCCGAGGCCGCCGGCCACTACTTCGAGCAGATCGCCGAACGGTGGGATGGCGTCCGCTCCCTCCACGTCGCAGACACCGACGTCGAAGAGGCCCTGCTCCGGGCCGCAACCGATCACCGGATCGACGACGGACCGATCCGGTCGTTGCTCGACATCGGGACCGGGACCGGCCGGATCCTCGAGCTGTTCGCCAACCGGATCGACCGAGGCCTCGGGATCGACCTGTCGAAGGCAATGCTCAATCTGGCCCGAACCAACCTGACCCGGGCCGGCCACGACCACCTCTCGGTCCGGCACGGCAACATCTACGCCCCGGAGATCGTGCCCGGCTCCTATGACCTGGCGGTCCTCCACCACGTACTGCACTTCCTGGACGAGCCATACGCCGCCATCAACGCCGCGGTCGACGGGCTGCGGCCCGGCGGCCTGCTGATCATCGTCGACTTCGCTCCCCACCAGCTGGAGTCCCTCCGAACCGACCATGCCCACCGCCGGTTGGGCTTCACCGACCAGGAGATCGCCGCCTGGTGTGAAGACGCCGGACTGAACCGGATCGAGGTCTCACACCTCGTCCCGACCACTGCCGGCACCACCGACGACCTCCTGACGGTCGGACTGTGGACCGCCATCCGCCCCCTCGCCGCCGACGGGCCCACCCCCACCGACGGCTCGACCATCGACCCGGAGTCGACATGACCGAGCAGCCAGACCAGCACAACGGCAACCACGACGACCACCACGTCGGCGAGGCCGCCGACCGCCTGGCCAAGCGCCCCTGGCCAGCGGTGCCGATCCGTCCCCTCGACGTGTCGTTCGAGTTCTTCCCGACCGCGACCCCGGAGAGCGCAACGAAACTGACCACCTGTGTGTCCGAACTCGCCCCGCTCGGGCCGTCGTTCGTCTCGGTGACCTACGGCGCCGGCGGCACCAGCCAGGACCGGACACTGCAGACGCTGGCCCGGCTGGGCCGCTCCGCCCCCGTCCCGCTTGCCGGCCACCTGACAACCGTGGCCGCCAGCCGGGAGGAGACGCTGGCCGTCGTTGACGCCTACCTCGACCTCGGGGTTCGCCACATCGTCGCCCTGCGAGGCGACCCACCGAGCGACGGTCCGGTCGAGCGGCCGGACGGCTTCGCCACCGCCGCCGATCTGGTCGCCGGTATCCGTGACCACGTCGGCGATGCGGTCGAGATCTCGGTCGCCGCCTACCCCGAGACCCACCCCCGAGCGACCTCGCCGGCCGATGACATCGACCGGCTGAAGGAGAAGATCGACGCCGGCGCCGATCGAGCCATCACCCAGTTCTTCTACGACAACGATGCCTTCCTCCGCTTCCAGGACCGCTGCCGGGCGGCGGGGATCTCGGTTCCGATCGTCCCGGGGATCATGCCGATCGGCTCCTTCACCAGGGTGGCCAACTTCGCCGCCCGCTGCGGGACCGCGATCCCGGCCTGGATGCCGGAGCTGTTCGCCGGCCTGGACGACGCCCCCGAGATCCATCAGCTGGTGGCCGCCACGGTGGCGGCCGAGCAGTGCCGGGAGCTCGCCGAACGGGGCGTCCGCAGCTTCCACTTCTACACGATGAACCGGCCGGAGCTGACCGCCGCGACCTGTCGGATCCTTGGGCTCCGCCCGACCGCCGCCAACACGACGGATGCAGCAGCCACGAGCACCACGACCGGACCGATCGTCCGCTCGGCCTGACCGACCGGTCGGCGCTCAGTCCGCCGCCGAAGAATCGCCGACGTCGCCCAACCGGCGCGCCAGGAACCGTCGTTCCGCCTCGTTCCCGGTCAGGGCCAGCGCCAGACGGTAGGCGGCGGCCGCCTCCTCCGACCGGCCCTCTCGGCGAAGCAGGTCGGCCCGGGCGGCGTGGAAGTACCGATAGTCGGCGAGGTGGTCGGCCAGCTCGGGAGCGTCCAGGATGGCCAGTCCGGCCGCCGGGCCGGCAGCGAACGAGGTGGCGACCGCCAGGTTGAGCAGCGTGACCGGCGTCGGCCGGTGCCGCCGCAGCTCCCGGTAGAGGATGACGATCTGGGCCCAGTCGGTCGAGGCCTCGTCCGCCGCCTCGGCTTGCAGCGCATTGATCGCCGCCTCCAGCTGGTAGGGACCGGGGGATGCGAGCGCGCGCGCCCGCTCCAACAACCGAACCGCCTCGTCGATCAGGTCACGATCCCAGCGGCCGCGGTCCTGG
>JBCCFN010000155.1:0-12373 GCA_039029715.1 Actinomycetota bacterium
CCACAAGCTCGTCACCGAGCTTGCGGTCGACATCCTCGGGCCGGACGGCATGCACGTGGTCGGGAAGTTCCCGGCCAGTGCGTTCGCCACAGACTCCCCCGGCGCCCCGAACGAGTCCGGCAGCTGGATCGGGACCTTCCTCAACGCCCGGGCCGGGACGATCTACGCAGGAACCAGCCAGGTGCAGCGAAACATCGTCGGCGAGATGGTGCTCGGCCTGCCGAAGGAGCCTCGCAGCGACGGCGGTCCCTGGAAGGACGTCCCGAAGTAGTGGCGGGGACCGCAGCGACCGGCGGACTCCCTGCCGGTCTGCTGGTACGGGCGGTCGGACCACGCCCGGACCTCTGGCCGACTGCGATCCGGGCCGGGTTGTCCCTGGCCCCCCGTGGCTGGTGGCGCCGGCCCCCGTTCCTGCCGTTGCCGGCCGAGGACTGGCTCCGGTTCCGGACCGTCACCGCCTACGGAGGCGCGCCCGCCGCCGCAGCGGGGCGGTTGCGGCCAGAGGACGTCGTGACCTGGCTCGAGTGGCGGCGGGACTTCCCAAGCTGACGGCAACCGAATCCGGGCCGTGCTGGCCGTGACCTCAGCCGGCGATAACCGAACCGACCGGCCGGCCGAGACCCCGGAACCCGACGGCGGCCGCACCGACCAGCGGTCCGTCGTCGCCGCAGCCGGCCGGTTCGATCCGTGCACCGAGCGTGAACGCAAGCCGACAGACCCGATCCATCTCGGCCTGGGCTGCGGCGAAGAACGGCTCCCCGAACCCGAGGGCGACCGAACCGGCGACCAGGACGAGGCGCAGGTCGAGGAGGTTGGCCACCGAGCCCGCGGCCTGGCCGACCATCACGCCGGTCTGGGCCACCACCGCCGTCGTCGCTTCGGTCGCCGGGTGCCCGGTGTGGGCGGCGATGGCCCGACCGGAGGCCTCGGCCTCCAGGGAACCGGCGACATGGGACGGGATGGCCCGGCCGGGGGCACGGACGATCGTCTGGCCGATGTGACCGGCGTTGCCGGAGCCACCGTCGAGCAACCGCCCCTGCAGCACGATCCCGCCACCGACACCGGTGGACACGACCATGGCCAGGTAGTCGCTGACCCCGACCGCACCACCGATCCAGCCCTCGGCCAGGGCGAGGGCCTTTGCGTCGTTGTCAAGCCGGCACGGCAACCCGGTGAGGGCCCGGACCCGCTCGGCCAGCGGGTAGGAGCGGAATGCCGGGATGTTGAGCGGCGAGATGGCCTCTCCCCCGCCGGTCATCGGGCCGGCGCTGCCGATGCCGCAGCAGGCGAACCGATCGAACGGGCGGTAGTCATCGAGCAGCGCAGCCAGCCTGGCGAAGAGCTGATCACCGGTCTCGGCCGGGACCGGCCCGTCGGCCTCGATCACCGGCCGAGCGGTCTGCATCGTCGCCCGGTCCCGGACCCGCCCCGCATCATCGACGACGGCAACCGCAACCTTGGTCGCCCCGACATCGATAGCCAGCGCCAGGTCCATGGCCAGACCCTAGCGGTGGCCGCCGGGCCCGGGGACGGATCGGGGCCACAACTGCCGGGCCGCACCAGCGATCGGGCCGATCTCCGTCGCTGACCACCAGCACCATGTGTGGCCTCCCGACTCCCTGAAGCGGCCGCCGACCGATAGCCTTTCGGTAAGACCCTTCGACGGAGGTAGCCGAGACGTGAGCACCACTCAAGCACCCGGGCTGGATGAAGCTCGGGCGTACCAGTTCGCCTCGGCGTTCAAGGCGATCCGAGACAACATGCAGCAGGTGGTGCGAGGCAAGCAGCAGGTCGTCGAGATGACGCTGCTGTGCCTGCTGTCCGGCGGCCACCTCCTGGTCGAGGACGTCCCGGGAGTGGGAAAGACGCTGCTGGCCAAGGCCCTCGGCGGGTCGATCGGAGCCAAGATCGGCCGGATCCAGTTCACCCCGGACCTGCTCCCGGCGGACGTCACCGGTGTCAGCGTGTGGAACCGCAACACCTCGTCGTTCGAGTTCCGCCCCGGTCCGGTGTTCACCGAGCTGGTCCTGGCAGACGAGATCAACCGGGCTTCGCCGAAGACCCAGTCTGCGCTGTTGGAGTCCATGGCCGAGTCCCAGGTCACCGTCGACGGCGTGACCCACTCGCTCAGCTCGCCATTCATGGTGCTTGCGACGCAGAACCCGATCGAGCAGGAAGGGACCTACCCCCTCCCCGAGGCCCAGCTCGACCGGTTCCTGATGAAGATCTCGGTCGGCTACCCGGACCGCTCCGATGAGCTGCTGATCCTGCAGACCCACGAGACGGACGGCCTGGTCAACCACCTCAAGCCGGTGGCCAACCTCCAGGACATCATCGCCATGCAGAAGATGGTCACGGCGGTCCACATCGCCCCGGAGCTCCGGATGTACCTGATCGACCTGGCGGACGGAACGAGGCGCCACCCTGCCGTGGCCCTCGGCATCTCGCCCCGCGGCACCCTCAGTCTGCAGCGGGTGGCCCGGGCCCGGGCGGCCGCAGACGGCCGGGTGTACGTGACAGACGATGACATCAAGGCCATCGCCCTCCAGGTCATCGCCCACCGGATGATCCTCCGCCCGGAAGCGGTCCTCCAGGGCACCAATCCAGAGGCCGTCGTCAACGACGTCCTCCGCACCGTTCCCGTTCCCTACGACAGGGTCTGATGCGGCCGACCCGGGCCGGTCTCGGCCTCCTGGCCATCGGCCTCGGCCTGTTGGCGGCCGGGCGGCTCCTCGGGCTGCTCGAGCTGTACCTGCTCGGCGCGATGGCCATCGCTGCGGTCGTCATCGCCGCCAGCTACACCGCAAGCGCCAGGCTCGACCTGGCGATCGGCCGGGTTGCGACCCCGGCCCGGCTTCGGGCAGGGAGCCCGGCCAGGATCGACCTGTCGCTCCGCAATCGGGCCAAGCGCTCGACCCCGGTCCTGTCGGCTCACGATCAGGTCCAGGGCGGTCGGGGCGCCTCGGTGCTGCTGGCCCCGCTCGCCGGCGGCCAGGAGGCCCGCATCGCCTACCGGTTGCCGACCAACCGTCGGGGCCGGCTCCGGATCGGGCCGCTCGACCTCTCACTCGGCGATCCGCTCGGGCTGACCCGCAGCCAGATCCGGGCGGCCGAGGTCACCGATCTCATGGTGCACCCGGCCCTGATCGACCTGATGCCGCTGATCGCAGTGGCCGGCCATGATCCGACCGCAGACCAGCAGCCGATCAGGGCCATCGCCAACGCCGGCGATGAGTTCTTCGCCCTTCGCCCCTACGTGGTCGGCGACGAACTCAAGCGGGTCAACTGGCGGGCGTCGGCCCGGATCGACGACCTGGTGGTCCGCCAGGAGGAGCGGCCACGGACCGGCCGGGTCATGGTGGTGCTCGACCGCCGGGCCGAAGTCTACGACGAGCCGGGCTTCGAGCGGGCGGTCTCGGCTGCGCTCAGCGCACTCCACTCTGGCTTCCGGGGCGGCGACGCCCTCCGATTCCTGACCACGGCCGGTCCGGCGGTCAGCGACATCAGGACCCGATCGGAATTGGACGCGGTCGACGAGCAACTGGCGCTGATCGAGACGACCCACAGTGCATCGCTGATCCGCAGCATGGAGGAGCTGACCCGAATCTCGCGGGGCGGCACCCTGGTGGTGGTGACCGGCCTGCTGGACGAGTCGGTCGAGGCCGTTGTCGCCCGGGCCAGGCGAGCGTTCGGCCTGGTGATCCTGATCTCCTGTGTCCGGGCGCCGACGACCTCCCCCTCGTGGGCGATGGTCTATGATGAGCACACGGATCTGGCAGGCGAGTGGCGAGCTGTCGTGACCTCGGCAAAGGGGAATCTCGAGCAGTGAACACGTCACCGAACCCACCCGTCTGGCTCGAGATAGCCGCTGCGCTCCTGGTCCCCGCAGCCTGTGTCGGCTTCAGTCGGGTCTTCATCGAGTTCTCGACCGTGCTGCCGATCATCGGGGCCGCGCTGCTGTCGTCGGCCGTTGCGGTGCTGACCCGGCGGCTTCGCGTCCCCCTGGTCCTGGCCACGTGCATCTCCCTGGTCCTCCTGGCGGCCTTGATCATCAACCGCTACGCCCCGGGGACCGCCAGGCTCGGCGTGATCCCGACCGGGGCCACGGTCGACCAGCTCCGGTTCGTCTTCGACGAACTCGTCCGCAACTTCCAGGAGCTGAAGACGCCGGTCCCGGCCCTCCAGCCGTTCGTTGCGGCGGCGATGGCCGGCGCCTGGATCATGGCGTTCCTGACCGACTGGGGGGCGATGCGGCTCCGGCTGGCCTTCGAGCCGGTCCTCCCGAGCGGCCTGCTGTTCATCTTCACCGCCATCCCGCCGGTCAGTGCCGGATCCAACACCGTCCTGTCGTCGGTCGTGTTCGGCGCTGCGGTTGCCGCCTGGGCGGTGAGCCAACGGGCGGCAAACCTGCTGCAGCGCGGGGTCTGGCTGGCAGACGACCACAAGCGGGGTCCGGTCAGCATCGGCACCACTGGGGCCGTGGTCGCTGCGGTCGCCGTCCTGGCCGGGAGCCTGGTCGGTGGCCGACTGCCGGGGGCCGGGGCCGATCCGATCTACAGCTTCCAGGACCAGGGCGACCCGACTCGGGTGGTCGTCAGCCCGTTCGTCAACATCCGGTCCCGGCTGGTCAGCCAGACCCAGCAGGAACTGTTCACCGTGTCCGCCGATCAGCCGACCTACTGGCGAATCGCTGGCCTCGACACCTACGAGGACGACATCTGGAAGGTCGCCGGTGACTTCTCGCCGGAGACCGGCCGGCTCCCGGGTCAGCGGGAGTACGACGGCAACGTCACCGAGGTCACCCAGGACTACGCCATCAGCGCCCTGGCCGCCATCTGGCTCCCGGCGGCATTCGCCCCGTCCGAGATCCTCGAGGCCAGCGCCGAGGTCACCTGGAATGCCGAGAACAGCTCGCTGACGGTGGCCAACGACATCGAGAACTCCGACGGGGTCCAGTACTCGCTCCGCTCGACCGTCCCGTCGTTCAACGCCGACCTGTTGCGGAGCAGCTCGGACGTGATCCCCTCCGACATCGCAGAGCGGTATCTCGGACTCCCGGTCGACCTGTCGCCACAGGTCGCGGACCGGGCCCGGGAGATCACGGCCGGCCAGAGCACCCGCTACGACCAGATGAAGGCCCTGCAGGACCACTTCCGGGCCTACGACTACTCGGTCCAGCTCAGTCCCCGGGAGGGCGACCCGATCGAGCAGTTCCTGCGGGAGCGGGTCGGATTCTGTCAGCAGTTCGCCGGCACGTTCGCCCTGATGGCCCGCAGCCTCGGGGTTCCGGCCAGGGTCGCCACCGGGTTCACCTGGGGCGACCCGATCGGCACCGACCCGGCGACCGGCCGGACCACCTACCAGGTGACCGGGCGCCACACCCACGCCTGGCCCGAGATCTACTTCGACGACTTCGGCTGGGTCGCCTTCGAGCCGACGCCGGGCCGGGGCCTGCCGGGGGCCGAGAGCTACACCTCGAACCCGGCCCAGCAGGACTCACTGGTCCAGCCGGACCAGCCCGGTCAGCCGACGACGACCACCACCCCGGACCCCAATGCCGCGACGCCGCCAACCGTGCTCCCCGAGATCGAGGACTTCCAGGAGACCGCACCCGGCGCCGCCGGTGGCGAGGGCGGCCTCGGCTTCGACATCCCGTGGCGGATCGTGGCCGTCCTCGGCCTGATCCTGGCCTACGTGTTCGGTCTGCCCCTGCTCTGGTTCCTGCGGCGTCGGAACCGGAGGGCCAAGGCCGATACTCCGCCAAAGCGAGTGCAGACGGCCTGGGCCGAGACGGCCGAGATCCTCGAGTTGGGCTACGAGGTCCAGCGTCGCCCGGCCGAGACCAGGACCGAGTTCGCCGGACGTCTCGACCGGGAACGGCGGATCCCGTCCGATCGGCTCGAGGAGCTGGCCGAGACCGCGACCGTTGCCCGCTTCCACCCGGTCGGGGTCAGCGAGGTCGATGCCGATCGAGCCGACTCGGTTGCCCGGATGATCGAGGCCGGGGTCAACAAGCGGGTCCCGCTGGCCCGGCGATGGGTCCGGCTGCTCGACCCCCGCCGGCTCCTTCGGTCACGGACCTCGGTAGTGACCCAGACCACGATGGGCTCCGGACCGGTCCCCCTCGACGATGCAGACATCGACCTGGACCTGTCCTCGGTCAACGGGGAAGAACCGGTCGGGGCTGGTCGCTAGCAGGGTAGGCCGGCGCGTTCGGGCCGCATGACCAGGGCAGTCTCCGACACCGCCTGAGCAATGTCCGACAATGATGGTGCGGCAGGTCGCCCGATTCCGTAGTCTCGGGCGATGGCTTCTCGATCCGATCGCCCCTACGACCTCGTCGTCTTCGGCGCCACCAGCTTCGTCGGCGACATCCTGTGCCGATACCTGGTGCGGCGGCACGGCACCGGCGGTGACCTGACGTGGGCCATCGCCGGGCGGAGTGCAACCAAGCTGGAGGCGACCGCAAACGCCACCGGGGCCGATGTGCCCCGAATCGTCACCGATGCCACCGACCCCGAGGCCGTCGCCGCCCTGGTCGACTCGACCCGGCTGGTGATCTCGACCGTCGGGCCCTACGCCCTCTACGGCTCCGAGCTGGTGGCCGCTGCGGCGGCCGCTGGGACCGACTATGTGGACCTGACCGGCGAGCCCCAGTGGATGCAGCGGATGATCGACGCCCACGCCGACGCTGCGGCCGCCAGCGGGGCCCGGATCGTCCACACCTGCGGGTTCGATTCGATCCCGTCCGACCTCGGTGTCTGGTTCACCCAGCAGCAGGCCCAGGCCCGCCTCGGCCGGCACTGCACCACGATCGCCATGCGGGTCAAGGCGATGAAGGGCGGGGCCAGCGGCGGCACGGTTGCCAGCCTGATCAACGTGGTCGACGAGACCAGGGCCGACCCCGAACTGCGCAAGGCGCTCGGCAACCCCTACGCCCTGGCGCCGGAGGGGATGCGGTCCGGCCCCCGGCAGCCGAACGTGATGAAGCCGACCAGGGATCCGGCCTCCGGCGAGTGGATCGGGCCATTCGTGATGGCCGGGATCAACACCAAGGTCGTCCACCGCAGCCACGCCCTGCTCGGCCGACCGTGGGGCGACGACTTCGTCTACGACGAGGCGATGCTGATGGGTGAGGGGCCGAAGGGTGCGGCCAAGGCCAGCGCCCTGGTGGCCGGCATGGGCGGGTTCATGGGCGTGGCCTCGGTCGGTCGGGCCCGAGGGCTGCTCAACCGGGTGCTTCCGGCCCCTGGTGAGGGTCCGAGCCCGGAGGCCCAGGCGGCCGGCTTCTTCGACATCCGGTTCTTCGGTACGACGGCGGACGGCCAGTCGATCACGACCAAGGTCACCGGCGATCGGGACCCCGGGTACGGCTCGACGGCCAAGATGCTCGCCGAGAGCGCCACCACCCTGCTGCAGATCAATCGGGGCGCCAAGCAGGGCACGCCGGGCGGGTTCTGGACGCCGGCCACCGCGCTGGGCGACCGCCTGATCGACGCGCTGGTCGATCACGCCGGCTTGACGTTCGAGGTGCTCTGACCCCGCCAGGGCCGCGGGAGCCGGACCGGCGGCGGCCGGAGCGGCTCAGTCCAGCTCGGAGTCGGACTCGTCCGCCTTGTCGCCTTCCCGCCGATTCTGGGGGTTGGCGGCGCGGAACGCCCGTGAGAACTGATCGACCCCGGCCTTGCCCATCAATTTGAGGTTCCGTTCGAACCCGATGGCGCTACCGAGCATCAGCAGGAATCCGCCGAATGCCACGAGGTAGTGGATCTGCAGCGTGGCGATCATCACGACGATGCCGACGACGAAGCCGAGCACCGACCATTTGAGGGAACCGAGGGCATGACGGTAGACCGTGGTCTCGCTGACCTCACGGGCGAGACGAGGATCGCTCTCGTGGAGGTTCTTCTCGATTTCGGCGAGAATCCGCTGCTCGTCCTCTGACAATGGCATGCGATCGTATCCTTAGCCTCTAACCAGGTCCCCGGTGCCTATCGTTAGTCTCGCGCAAGTGCTTGACGGGAACAACGCAGGCGTCATCGGAATCCTTCCCGAATCGGCGGCAAATGTCGATTTCATCGCACTCGGTGCGAAAAATCTCCAGTTGGCGCCGGTGCCATCCCGTCGGTCTGTTGCAGCGATACCCCAAGGCTAGTCACCACGGCCGACATTGTGGGCATCAGAGCTCGATCCGGTCCGATCCGATGCCGACGGGTCGGTCGGTGACCGGTCGACAGATGGCCCGTCCGGGGCATCCGGCCCCCACGGCCGAGCCCCCTTGCGGACCGGTCCGAGGTCACCGCCACCGGCCAGCGCCGCCATCCCGATCGCCCCGGAGCCGAACCGCTCCCGGATCTCGTCGACCGCCTCGTCCGCTGCGGACCAGGCCGCAGACGGCGTTGCGTCGCCCGGCGCCCCGTCCACCTCGGTTGCGAGCAACTCGTCGAACGACAGCTGGTCCGCCACCTCGGCGGTCAGCCCGGACGCCCCGACCCCGAGCAGCCGTACCCCCTGGGCCAGCACGTCGTGGCTCTGGACAAGCCCATCGACCAACCGGGCAGCGACCACGAGCAACTCATGGCCGGCGTCGGTCGGCAGCCGGAGCGTCTCGGCCCTGGTCAGCGTCTCGAAGGAACCGAGGCGGAGCTTGAGGTTGACGGTCCGTCCCCGCAGGCCGGCAGCCCGAAGGCGGGCCGCGACCGACTCGGCCATCCGGACCAGCTCCCGCTGGAGATCGGTCCGGTCGTGGAGGTCGGTGGCGAAGGTCTCCTCGTGGCTGATCGACTTGGTCTTGCGGTTCGGCACGACCGGACGATCGTCGATGCCGTTCGAGACCTGATGGAGATGCTGACCGTTGGCCTCCCCCACCGCGTTGATCAACACGTCGAGCGGGAGGTCGGCCAGATCACCGACCGTTGCGATCCCGAACCGGTCCAGGCGCTCGGCCGTCTTCGGCCCCACGCCCCACATCGCCCGAACCGGGAGCGGCCGGAGGAAGTCCCGCTCACCGCCGAGCGGAACGACCTTGACCCCGAGCCCCGGCTCGATCCGCCGCCCAACCACCCGGGGCTTGGCCGCCTCAGACGCCAGTTTTGCAACCAGCTTCGAGCCGGCGACGCCGACCGAGCAGGTGAGGCCCTCCTCCTCCAGAATCTGCTCCCGGAGCCGACGGGCCAGCACCGGTGGCGACCCGAGCAGTCGGATCGCTCCGGCGACATCGAGGAACGCCTCGTCCAACGACAACGGCTCGACCAGCGGTGTCAGGTCCCGGAACCGGGCCATGATCCGCCCGGACACCTCGGCGTAGCGGGCGTGGTCACCGGTCAGCCAGATCGCATGGGGGCACAGCTGCCGGGCCCGGCTCGACGGCATGGCCGAACGGACCCCGTAGACCCTGGCCTCGTAGGACGCCGCGGCAACCACCCCGCGGTTGCCGGACCCACCGACCACCACCGGCTTGCCCCGTAGCGTCGGATCCCGCCTGACCTCGACCGAGACGTAGAAGGCGTCCATGTCCACGTGGAGGATCGTCGGACCGGGCGATGCTCCCCCGGGCTCGGTCATGGCACCGGATCGTGTTCCCTGATGATCCGCCGGTCCTCTCCCCGCCGTCCCTCGACCCGGTACCGGAAGGTTCGTCCGTCGGCCACGCCGGCCTCGAGATGGGCCAGCAGTGGCTCGGCGACCCACGGCGTGCCGTCGCCGAGCAGGCCCCTGGCCTCGACGTTGTCGACGAACCGGGCCGAGATAACGATCCCGTCCGGGTCGTCGATGTGGATCTCGCCGGTGAAGTGGTCTGCCCGATGGGCTTCGACGGTCAGGAAGAACCCGGCATCCGGTGCGAGCACCTCGACCCGGTAGACCGGGCCGGTCCAGGCGCCGACGGTGAGTCCGGTCTCCTCCCGAACCTCACGGGTCAGGCCGGCGACCGGGGTCTCACCCGGATCGACCACCCCGCCGGGCGGACTCCAGTCGATCTCGCCGTTCCGGCGGAGGTTCTCGACCAGGAGCAGCCCTCGGGCGTCGACGACGATGCCGCCGGCGACCTGCCAGCGGCGGAGCCCGTCGTCGCCGACCGGTGGGACGTGGGGCTGGTGATCGTCGCCGTGGTTGCTGCTCATCCGGTCCTCTCGGTCGATGGCGCCGGAACGCACGTGCCGGGCGACACCTGGGACGAGGCTACCCGCGCACCACCAACCGTGTCGCCGGTGCCCGGTCGTTCGTCGGTGGCCGGCGGGCCGTACACTCGACCTCGTGGAGCACGAGATCGAGCCGACCAGTGCAGACCTGCCGCTGCCGTTCGAGGATCTGGTGGCCCCCGAGCCCATCGCCCCCGATCCGCCGCCGACCGCCCGGTGGCTTGCCTTCGTCCTGATCCTGGTCGGCGGCCTCCTCGGCGGCCTTGTCGGGTTCGGCATCGGCGACCTGATGGGTGGAACCGAAACCTGGGCGCTCGTCGGTGCGGTGCTCGGCGGCCTGACCGGCGCGATCGGTGTCGGGATCGTGGCAAACCTGACGCTGCGGGCGATGAACGAGTGGAAGGCGATCGAGCACCCCGAGCTGGCCGACGACCACCAATCCGAAACTGGCACGTCGACAGAGGCCGAGGGCTCGTGATGGCGCCACCCAACCCGGTCGCCCTCCTCGACCTCGCCACCTCCCTGGCGACCAAGGCCGGTGCGGCGGTGATGGACGTCCGGGCCGAGGCGGTCCGGACGGCGGACACCAAGTCCTCCCCCACCGATCCGGTGACCGAGGGCGACCGCCTCGCCGAGTCGATCGTCGTCGACGGCATCCTGGTCGAGCGGCCAGATGACGGGATCATCGGGGAGGAGGGCACCGACCGGCCAGGCACCTCCGGGGTCCGCTGGTTCATCGATCCGATCGACGGCACCACGAACTACCTCTACGGACTTCCGGCCTATGGCGTGTCGATCGGGGCCGAGGTCGACGGGGTGATGACCAGCGCCGTCGTGTTGAATCCGGCGACCGGCGAACTGTTCGCCGCGACCATCGGCGGCGGGGCCCGATGCAACGGGCGATCGATCGCGGTCTCTGGTGGCCAGCGGCTCGATGAGGCACTGATCGCCACCGGGTTCGGCTACCGGCCGGAGCGCCGCCGCCACCAGGCCGCCGTCCTCGCCGAGCTCCTGCCCCGGATTCGAGACATCAGACGGATGGGCTCGGCCGCCCTCGACCTGTGTGCCGTCGCCGCCGGTCGGGTCGACGCCTATTACGAGCGTGGCCTCAACTCCTGGGACTACGCCGCCGGCTGGCTGATCGCCACCGAGGCCGGTGCGGTGTGCGGCAACCTCCGTGGCGGCCCGCCGGACGAGCACTTCCTGGTTGCCGCCACCCCGGGCCTGCACGGCCCTGTGACCGATGCCCTCGTCGGCCTCGATGCCGACGGACCGGAGGGCTGAGCGGCTGGAATCGTACAGATCGGATCGGAAGAATTTTTCCGACTTTCTGGCCGTATGCCTGCAAGAACGGTCCCGTTTCGGGCACCATGCATAGCGTGGGAACTCGAATACTGACCGTCGAGGACGACGAACGCATCCGCCAAGCAGTCACGATGGCCCTCGAGGAAGAGGGATGGGACGTCATCGAGGCCGGCACCGGGGAGGCTGCGCTCGATTCGTTCGGAGATTCGCCAGCCGACGTCGTACTGATCGACATCATGCTGCCCGGCATCGACGGGTTCGAGGTCTGTCGGTCGATCCGGCGCGGCAGTGACGTGCCGATCATCATGGTCACCGCCCGCTCGGACACGCACGACGTGGTCGCCGGCCTGGAGGCCGGCGCGGACGACTACCTGACGAAGCCGTTCGCCCCGAAGGAGCTGTCGGCCCGCATCCGGGCCATGCTGCGCCGGGCCCGGGCGTCCGAGCCGGGCGACCTCCAGAAGATAAAGGTCGGCGAGCTGGAGATCAGCCCCGAGGAGGGTGTGGTCAAGAAGAACGACGAGGAGCTCCACCTCACAAAGACCGAGTTCAAGCTGCTGGTCGAGCTGGCGTCCCAGCCCGGCAAGGTGTTCAGCCGTGAGGTCCTGCTCGAGCGGGTGTGGGGCTATGACTACTTCGGCGACGGGCGTCTGGTCGACGTCCACGTCCGCCGGCTCCGGACCAAGGTCGAGAGCGATCCGGCCAGCCCCCGGTATGTCGTGACCTCCCGCGGGCTGGGCTACAAGCTCCAGCCCTGACCCGGAGGCCGGTCCGATGAGCAGCCGGCGTTGGTGGCAGGGTCTGTTCGCCAGGGTGACCCTGGCCTATGCCATCGGCGCCCTGTTGCTGTCATCCATCGTGGCCATCGCCACCTACACGATCGCCCAGAACCGGCTGCTCTCTGTCGAGGAGCGGCGGGCCGAGGCCCA
>JBCCFN010000156.1:0-12322 GCA_039029715.1 Actinomycetota bacterium
CCATCGGTGGATCCGCCGACGGTCGGGTCCCAATGCAGGCCAGTGAGTGCTTGTCTGCCGGTGAAGTTGACCGGGGACCCGTCGGTTGGTGGACGGGAACGTGGCACCCACCGCCTTGGGGTGGTGGTAGCAACACCCCGGGGACGCCAGGCCCCACCCTGGCCGGCCGAGCGCAGGGAGCACAGGCTGAATCCGAGACCGCAAGGTGGAGGAGGATGTCAATGTCTGGCAGAGGAAAGTGGATCGCCGTCATCGTGTGGGGGACGATCATCGCCATGCTGTTCGGGGCAAACGGGCCCCTCGGAGGGTTCTGGGGCGTCGAGTCCGGTGACACCGACCCGAGCGGCGGCGCCCTGGCGGCACTGATCGGGGCTGCCATCGTCGAGTGGATCGGCTTCGGGGTCGGATTGGCGTGGCTGGCGTTCGGCTGGCCGCTGGTCCGGGCCCTCGACCGCCCGCTGGCTCGCCCGGCGTGGGCCGCCATCGGTTGGGCCCTGGTCAGTTGGGCCCCGCACACCTCGTTCCACCAGTCGGTGGCCGAGGGGAACTACGGGGCTCTGGCCGCGGTCGAATGGGCCTTCCACGCCACGCTGGTGGCCGGCGGGATCGTCCTCGCCGCCTTCGTCTGGCAGGTCCTCCGGTCTGCGGACCCGGACCGACCAGCGCCGGCCGCAGTGGCCGGCTGAGGACCCGGGTCGACGGAGGGACGACATGATCCGGGTGTTCCTGGCAGACGACAACCTCCTGATGCGGGAGGGGGTCAAGGCGCTGATCCAGCTGGCCGGCGATCTGGAGCTGGTCGGGGAGGCGGAGGACTACGACTCGCTGGTCGCCGGGGCCGGCGAGGCCGCCCCTCACGTGGTGGTGACAGACATCCGGATGCCCCCGCACTTCTCCCGGGAGGGGATCGATGCTGCGGCCGAGATACGGCGCCGTCATCCCGGGACCGGGGTGGTGATCCTGTCCCAGTTCGACGACCCGGCCTACGCCGTCGCCCTGCTGGCCGAGGGGGCATCCGGCCTGGCCTACCTGCTCAAGGACCGGGTGGCCGAGGGCGACCAGCTGGCCCGGGCCGTCCGGGAGGTCGCCACCGGCGGGTCGATGCTCGACCCGAAGATCGTCGCCGGCCTGACCCGGCCGGTCCAGGAGGGTTGGTCACTCGACCCGGCCGAGGAGCGACTGCTGGTGTCGATGGCCGAGGGTATGCCGATCAAGGCGAT
The DNA here is from genome assembly GCA_039029715.1 of Actinomycetota bacterium. Lineage (GTDB taxonomy): Bacteria > Actinomycetota > Acidimicrobiia > Acidimicrobiales > SZUA-35 > JAHELU01. Next base: position 1,221 of record JBCCFN010000156.1, read on the forward strand.
CGCCGTGGCGGCCAAGACCACGCCGGCCGATGTCGAGGCGTCGATCGAGCGGCTGTTCGTGACCCTGGCCGAGGGCATCGAGCAGGGCGAGGCCGCCGCGGTCGAGCGACTCCGGGTCCTCCACCGGGCGATCAGCGACCGGGAGGAGCAGGGTGAGCAACTGATTCGCTTGCTTCCGGGCGGCGTGGCCGAGAAGCTGGTCCGAACGGGTCGGCAACCGGGGGACGTCGACACGTTGGAGGTGACCGTGTTGATGTCGGACATCCGGGGCTACTCGGCGATCGCCGAGCGATCAGATCCGACCGCCCTTGCCGGCCAGCTCAACGAGCATCGGGCCGCCATGAACCGGGCCGTGATCGACAACGGCGGCACGGTCATGCAGTTCGTCGGCGATGCGGTGATGGCGGTGTTCGGGGCCCCGGAACCGATCGACGAGCACGGCCCCCTGGCCGTCGCCGCCGCGGCCGCCATGCACGACGCCCAGGAGGCGATCAACGCCCGATGGGAGGCCGATGGTCTCGACGGGTTCGGGCTCGGGATCGGGCTGTCGACCGGGAAGGTGGCGGCGGCCCTGCTCGGGTCCGAGGATCGGCTGGAGTACTCGGTCGTCGGCGACACGGTGAACTTGACCCAGCGGTTGCAGCAGTTCGCAGTGGCCGGCCAGACCGTGCTCAGCGAACCGACGGCGGCCGCCATCGGCGGCCCACCGAGCGGGGCCGAACCGCTCGGCCCGACCACGGTCAAGGGCCGGAGCGAGCCGGTCACCGCCTGGGTGTACCGATGACCACCGAAGCGGCGACGACGCCGACCGGCTCGTTGGCCGGTGCCGACGCCGGGATCGACTCCGGGATCGATGTCGCCGCCGACGGTCGGCGCCTCTCGGACGCGACCCTGCGCCGGATCGGCTCAACCCTGTCGCTGGCGGCGATCGTGACCGCCCCCATTGCGCTCGTCGTCACGGCCCTCGTCGGCGAGCTCGGCCGGGGGATCGAGAACTTCGCCATCATCAACATCGAGACCATGTTCGTCTACGGCGTGCTCGGGCTGGTGCTGGTTCGAGCCGAGCCCCGGAACCGTCTGGTCTGGTTCTTCGTGCTCGTGGCGGTGGCCAACACCTCGGTCGCCACGATCGCAGCCGGCGGCGAGCTGCTGGCCAGGGACCAGGGGGTCCCATTCGAGCAGCTCGACACCAGCGGCTGGCCTCCCGGGCTCGCCGCCGTTGCCGGCGCGCTCTATGCCTGCTGGGTGGTCGGCAACTTCGGGCTGCCGACCTTCGGCCTGCTTCTGGCCCCTGACGGCCACCTGCCATCCCGCCGGTGGCGGCCGATCGCCGCGCTCGTCGCCGCCAGCCTCGTCGTCTTCTGGGTGGTGTTCGCCCGCAACTGGCCGATCCGGGGCGGCAGCCCCGAGCTGGTGGTCGACGAGACGGCCCGTGGCCTCGTCATGGTCAACTACCTGCTGCTCTTCGTCCTCATCCCGGTCTCCTACTGGTCGTTCGTGCGGCGCTACCGACGATCGGGCGGCGAGGCCCGCCGGCGCCTCCGCTGGATCCTCATCGGCGGCGGCATCCTCGTGGCCGCGTTCTTCACCGAGGTCTTCCTCAGCAGCATCCTCAACGCCGACTACTTCCTCATCGTGTTCTACCCGCTGCTGGCCTTCGCCTTTGCGATGGCGATCTGGCGGGATCAGCTGTTCGACATCGACGTCGTGGTCAACCGCACCCTGGTCTACGGCTCGATCCTGCTGGCCATCGGGCTGATCTACGTGGCCGTGGTGTTCGGCGCCGACGCGCTCATCGGCGAGCGGGTTGCGGACTCGGCCGTGCTGCCCCTGGTGGCCACCGCCACGGTCGCGCTCCTGGCCCAGCCGCTGCGGAGCCGGGCCGAACAGGTGGCCAACCGGATCGTGTTCGGGCGGCGGGCCTCGCCCTACGAGGTCCTGTCGGACTTCACTCAGCGCATGGCCGCAACCGATGAGCAGCTGCTTGCCGACGTCGCCCGCTCCATCGTCGACGGCACCACGGTCACCGCCGCCGGTGTCTGGCGGGTCGAGGACGGGCTGCTGACCGCCATCTCCGCATGGCCGGACGACCAGACCTCGATCACCTCCACCCCACTGCCGGCGGCCGGCGACGACCTGGCGCTCCCGGGTGCGGAGCGGACCTACCCGATCCAACACGACGGGCACCTGATCGGCGCACTCGGGTTGCAGTTGCCGGCCGGCGAGGACCTTCCCCCGGCAGACGAGGCCCTGGTGACCGAGCTGTCGGGCGGGATCGGCCTCGCCCTCGGCAACCGGGAGCTGACCGGGGAGCTCCAGGCCCGGGTCGAGGAGCTGCGGTCCTCCCGTCGCCGCCTGGTGGCGGTCCAGGACGCCACCCGCCACCGCCTGGAGCGAGATCTGCACGACGGGGCCCAGCAACGGCTGGTGGCGGCCAAGGTCCGGCTGTCTATCGCCCAGCAGATGGCGGCCAAGGCCGGGGCGACCGAGGTGGCCGCCGACCTGGCCCAGCTCTGCGCCCAGGCCGACGAGGTGATCGAGTCGCTTCGGGAGACGGCGCGGGGCATCTACTCGCCGGTGCTGGCCACCGTGGGTCTTGCGGTCGCACTGGCCACGCCGATCGACCGGTCACCGCTACGGATCGAACTGACCGGCGAGCTGTCCCACCGCCACGACCGCGACGTCGAGGCGACCGCATACTTCTCGATCCTCGAGACGCTGGCCGCCATCGAGCGCATCGGGACCGATCAGCCGGTCAGGGTAACGGTCGCAGACGACGAGGCCAGCGGCCTGACGTTCGAGGTCGCAGCGTCGGTGCCCGTGGAGCCACTGATCGCAGTCGAGGACCGGGTCGAGGCGCTCGGCGGCACGGTCCGGTTCGGGCCGAATCCGACCGTCGTCCAGGCCCGGATCCCATCGGCCACCAGCGACGGCTGGCGGCCGACCTCCGACGGTACGGCGGTGGTGCCGGTATGAGGTGGCCATCGATTCCGTGGTCGGACCGGACGCTGGGCCGGGTCGGGCGGACCCTCTCGCTGCTGTCGATCGCGTCGGCGCTGATCGGCTTCGGTCTCGTGGCCACCGCCGGCCGGATCGACCAGGCGATCGACAACTACGGCCTGCTCAACTGGGTCATGGCCTTCGTCTACGGCCTGCTCGGCCTGCTCCTGATCCGGTCCGAGACCAGGAATCGCGCGGCGTGGCTGATCGTCGGCGCCGGCGTTGCCAGCGCCATCCCGTCGGTCATCAGTTCGTGGTGGGATGTCCTGGCCAGCGACCTGGGTGTCGCCCCGGGCGACATCGACAGCTCGGAGTGGCCGACGGTCCAGGTGGTGCTGTTCGCCCTCGGTCGTCACACCTGGATCTTCTCCAGCTGGGGTGCCATCACCCTCGGTCTCCTCCTGACGCCAGACGGTCGGCTGCCGTCACGCCGCTGGCGGCCGGTTGCCGCAACCTCTGTGCTGGTGATGGTGGTGGCCTGGCTGTGGCTCGCCCTGTCGTTCCCCGTGAGCGAGTCGGTCACGCTGATGGAGCAGAACCGCATCTTCCGGACCATCCTCGCACTCCCGTTCACCGTCCTGGGGCCCCTCTCCCTGGCCTCGTTCGTTGTGCGCTACCGGCGGGCCGAGCCGAGCCTCCGACGCCAGCTCCGCTGGGTGCTCTACGGCGGGCTTGTGGCGATCGCCATCGCCGCGATCATCGCGGTTGGGCTGACGATGGCCTCGTTCGGCTTGGTCTCGGAGGCGGTCTTCCTCCATCCGGGGTGGTTGTTCGCCCTCTACCCGGTGCTGGCCGTCTCCTACGGCATGGCCATCTGGCGGGACCAGCTGTTCGACATCGACCGCCTGATCGCCCGCACCCTTCTCTACGCCGCGCTCGCAACGTTCATCGGTGCCGTCTACGTCGGCGTGGTGTTCGGGGTGGGCGCGCTGCTGGGCCAGACCTCGGGTGACCGCTCTGCGCTGTCCCTGGCCGCCACCGTTGCCGTCGCCTTCGGGTTCCAGCCGGTCCGGCGCCGCCTCGAGCGGGCCGCAAACCGCCTCGTCTACGGCGACCGGGCAACGCCATACGAGGTGCTGGCCGACCTCAGCGCCCGGCTGACCCGGGCCGAGTCGGCCGATGGGCTGCTCGACCGCATGGTCGCCCTGCTCGGCCAGGCCACGGGGGCCGACCGGGCGGTGGCGTGGCGCATCGTCCCCGACGACAACGACGACACCGACCTCGGCGGAGCGACGTACGAGTCGCTCGCCGTCTGGCCGCCAGGTGAGACGGCGATCCCCGGCGTCGACGACCTCGGGCCGGACCGGCACCTGGCCACGATCGAGCGGGCCGGGCAGACCCTCGGGGCGTTGACCGTGACCAAGCCGGCCCGTGAGGACCTGACCCCGACCGAACGGCGGCTACTCGACGACCTCGCCGGGTCGGCCGGGCTGGTGCTCGACCGAGCCCGCCTGGACGCTGCGCTTGCAGCCCAGGCCGACGCCCTGGCCCATTCCCGGCGGCGGCTGGTCGGGGCCCAGAGCGAGGAGCGCAGACGCCTGGAACGCCAGCTGGCGGACGGCACCCAGCGACACCTGAGGTCGTTGGCCACCGGTCTCGATGACGGCGCCCGCCGGGCCGCAGCCGCCGAGCTCGGCCCGGTCGGCCAGCAGCTGGATGTGCTGGCCGCCGAGATCCGAACCGCCGGCGAGGAGATCGCGGCACTGGCTCGGGGCATGTACCCGCCGGTGCTGGAAGCGGAGGGCCTGCTGGTGGCGGTCAGATCGTTGGCCGCCGGCCTGCCGATCGAGGTGACCGTCGAAGGCCACCCGGCGGGCCGGCTCGGTGTCGACGTTGAGCTCGCCGTCTACTTCAGCATCGCCGAGGCCTTGACCAACGTGGTCAAACACGCCAAGGCGACGGCGGCGGTCGTCCGGCTCGACCGGTCCGGTGACGAGCTGCGATTCGAGGTGGTCGACGACGGACGAGGCTTCGAGGTCGGCCGGACCAACGGGTCGAGCACCGGGTTGGCCGGGCTCCGGGATCGCATCGACACCGTCGGTGGTTCGATCACGGTCCGGTCCCACCCAGGTGCGGGCACGACCGTCACCGGCTCGGTTCCGGTGACGGCGGCCGCGGCGATGACGGCGATGGCTACGGTTGCTGTCGGAGGGGATGCATGATGGACAACGCTGCGGTTCGCGTCGTACTGGCCGAGGACAGCTACATCACCCGGGAGGGGGTAAAGGCGGTCCTGGCCTTCGCCGGGATGGACCTGGTCGGGGTGGCCGAGAGCTACGACGAGCTCCTGGCCGAGGTGACCGAGCGGGGCCCGGACGTCGTGGTGACCGACATCCGGATGCCGCCGACCCAGACCGACGAGGGCATCCGGGCCGCCCGCAAGATCCGGGCCGACCATCCGGACATCGGCGTGGTAGTGCTCAGCCAGTACGTCGAGTCGGACTACGCCCTCCGCCTGTTCGAGGACGGGGCGGACGGGCTGGCCTACCTGCTGAAAGAGCGGGTCGGCGACGCCGGCCAGTTGGAGGAGGCGGTGGCCCGGGTCCGTTCCGGGAGCTCCATGCTCGACCCCCGGGTGGTGGAGGCGCTGGTCGGGGGCCGAGCCGCCCGGGCCGAGAGCACCCTGGATCGGCTGTCGCCCCGGGAGCGGGAGGTCCTGGCCGAGATCGCCGAGGGAAAGAGCAACGCCGCCATCGCCGCCACCCTGTCGCTGTCGGAGCGGGCGGTGGAGAAGCACATCAACGCCATCTTCACCAAGCTCGACCTGCTACCGGAACCGGAGACCAATCGGCGGGTCCAGGCGGTGTTGACCTTCCTCGGCGAGCGGTGAGGACGATGGCCCCGTCGCCCGCCGCCCCTTCGACACCGGTCCGGGTCGTCGTTGTCGACGACCAGCCCGTCTACCAGGAGGCCGCCCGGTTCGTGATCGAGCTGAGCGACGGGTTCGAGCTGGTCGGCGTGGCCGCAACCGGCGAGGAGGGTGTCTGGCTGGTCGATCGGCTGACCCCCGACCTGGTGCTCATGGATGTCAACCTGCCCGGCATCGACGGGTTGGAGGCGACCAGGCAGATCGCGGCCGACCACCCGGCGACCGGCATCATCGTCTTCTCCACCCACGCTGCCCGAGACGTTGCGGACCGGGCGGTGTCCGCCGGTGCCATCGGGTTCATCCCGAAGGCGGAGCTCGCGCCTGACAGGCTGAGCCGGACCTGGAACGACCGGCCAGGCCAGGGCTGAGCTTCAGCGGTCGTGCTCGAGCCGGGGTGGCGTCGGCGCCAGGGTGTGCCCGGTCCGGAGTTCCTCTGACGAGTCGAGCACGTGGAATCGGCTGAGGTAGCGGGCCCGGGGTGAGAGCCCCTGGTGCTCGGCATAGCCGATCGCCGGCGAGATCGGTTCCCGGAACCACGGGGCGTAGAACTCGACGTTCGGGATCGCCCGGACCTCGTCGGACAGGTTCGGGGTCCCGCCGTGCCAGGCCCGGACGTCCCGGAGCTGGACCGACCCGGCCGGCGCCGGGCACACGGCGGACAGCTTCATCCATGCCGGTTCCTCCTCCAGGGTCGGGAACGGCTCCCGGCTGTGCTGGGTCCCCGGGATCTGGCGGGTCGAGCCGTTGATGGCGGTGGCGTCGACGGTCAGGAAGTTGGCGCACACGTAGGGGCATGGCAGGTCCCGGGTGGTGAGGTGCCCCCGGTGATCCTGGAACGCGCTGTAGGGGCTGGCCTCGTGGCTGACGAAGTCCCGCATGTCGCTGTGGAGGGGCTGGTAGCGGGTGGCCCCCGGCAGGCAGAAGTCGCCGGAACAGCTGCGAAGCAGGTAGTCGTCGCTGCCGAAGATGGCCTCGACGATCGGGGTCAGAGTCGGCAGGTCCAGGAGCATCTGCCACTCCGGTCGATGGAGCTGGCTCCGGGTGAGGCTCGACGCCCCGAACGAGTAGCGGTGCGACCCCCGGTTGCCCTTCCGCTCGGGGTCGAGGGCCAGGATCCCGTCGACCACCTCGGACACGCCGGCTCGTAGCCGCTCCAGCTGGGACGGGGTGAGCACGTCGACCACCACCACGAACCCGTCCCGACGGAACACCCGGACGATGTCTTCGACCTGGCCCGGCTCGAACAGCTCCAGGCCCCGAAGCCCGTTGTTGGCCGCCAGGTAGTCCCGCTCGGCAACGACCTCGGGAGCATCGGCGGCGAACTCCCGCCAACCGGGGCCGGGGCCGTCATCGCTGGTGGTCATGCCTCGACCGTAGTCTGCGGTGGCGGCGGGGCGCCCGGGGACCTGCAGCGGTTCCCTTCAACCGTCACGACGCAGGGGTGGTTGCGCTACACTTTGTAGTCGAACGGCGGATCGGGCTACCAGTGGGGGTAAGGGGATGACGGACCAGGACGGCGTGCCGCGCCAAGCGCGGCCGATACTGCTGCTCACCTTCGTCAACGCCATCGGCGGGACCCTGCTCATCCCGGTCCTGCCGTTCGTCGTCCGGGACCTCGGCTACAGCGACCTCGTGTTCGCCCTGTTGATCGCCGCCTACCCGGCCGCGCAGTTCTTCGCCGCGCCGATCCTCGGCAGCCTGGCCGACCATCGCGGCCGCCGACCGATCCTGCTGGTGTCCCAGGCCGGGACCCTCCTCAGCTGGGTCCTGTTCGCAGCGGCCTACGCCGTGACCTCCACACCGGCGGTGGCCCTCGCCCTGATCGCCATCTCCCGACTGGTCGATGGCCTGACCGGCGGCAACGCTTCGGTTGCGGCCGCCTACCTGGCGGACGTCGTCGAGGGCGAGGCGAGGACCAGGGTGTTCTCGCTCCAGGGGGCCATCGCCGGGGTCGCCCTTCTCATCGGTCCGGCCACCGGGTCCTTCACCGCTGCAACGTCTGTCGGGTTCCTCGGTCCGGCGTTGCTGGCGATCGTCATCTCGGCCGGCACCCTGATCTGGATGACGACCAGCCTGACCGAGTCGCTGCCGCCCGAGGCCCGGACCCCCGAGTTCGACGCCAACCCGCTCCACCAGCTCAACCTCATCGGCAAGGCAACGGGGCTGACCGGCCGGGGACCGTTGCTCCGCCTGTTCGGTGTCCAGGGGCTGTTCACCTTCGCCTTCGGGGCGTACTCGACCATCATCACGCTCTGGTACGTCGATCGGCTCGGGGTCAGCGAGCGGAGCGTCGGCCTCCTGCTGCTGGCGACGGGGGCGTTCCTCATCTTCAACGAGACGGTGACGCTCCGGTTCTTCGAGCGGCGGCTTGGTGATGTCGGCACGATGATCGCCGGTCTGGTCATCCTGCCGGTCGCCCTGTTCGCCATCCGGTTCCCGACCTCGGTGCTGACCTTTCTGCCGATCTCGTTCATCCTCAACGTCGGCATGGCCCTGGTGCTCCCGACCCTGCAGTCGGTGGTGACCAAGGCGGCGGACGAGCGGGAGGAGGGCGAGGTCCAGGGCATCAACACCAGCGTGGCCGCCGTCGCCTCCACCTTCGCCCCGGTGGTCGCCGGCGCCAGCTACGCCGCCCTCGGTGGCGGGACCACCATCTGGCTTGCGGCCGCAGTGGCGGCCGGGGCCTCCGTCGTCGCCGTGGCGAGCGCCGCCCTGATCAGCGTCGCGGCCGGCGAGCCCCGGCCCGAGGCAACCCACGACCATCACCGCCATCACGGGCCGGTGACCGCGCTGGCCCACCGGATGGGGAGCGGGCAGCGCTCGTTCTCGCTCCGGCTCCACGGCAGCTCCCGGACCCATCACGGCCTCCGGGACTCGAAGGCCGTGCCCGGTTCCGAGTAGCCGAACACCGGTGCGCCAGGACTCCACCGTTGCTGATGCGGCGCTAGGGTGAGGCCGCTGGCGGTTGCTCCGGGCTGGTGCCCGGACATGGAGAATGAGGTGGGTCATGACGAGAGCGATGCTCCTCGGAGCGCTCGCCATCGTGCTCGGGGTCGCCTGCAGCGGCGGCGGCAGCGCAACGGACGGCCGGTCCGGAGTCGGCGTCGACGCCACGGTGGCCGGTTCGGACGTCGACCCGTCGGACACCATGGGCTCCTCCGGCCCGGCCGAGACGGCCGAACCGCTCACGGCGGATGCGGCGACGCTGCAGGTCGATCTCGACCAAGCGGCTGCAGCGGCCGACGGCACGGTCTCGTCGACCACCACGACGGTCACGCCATCGGGATCATCATCGACCTCGACCTCGACCGCCGCGCCGACCACCGAGGCGACGGCGAGCATCACGACCGCCGTTCCGACCACCGGTACCCCCGAGACCTCGGCGCCGGCAACCACGGCCGCGCCGACCACCGAGCCCGCCACCACCAGTCCGACCTCGGCCACCGGGACGGACGCATCGAACCCGATCGCCGTGCCGGGCGGGATGCTGGCCGCCGTGGCGTCGAGCGGACCGGCTCGCTGCGTCTTCGTCGATCTGCAGGGCGTTCCGGTACCGCCGAACCCCGGCTATGCCGGTGAGACGGTCGATGGGCAGACGATCACCGGCGATGAGCTCTGGGCGACGACCTTCTATCTGATGCTCTACTCCAACTGCGAGCGTCAGGCCCGGGGGCTGGAACCGTTCCGGATGTACCCGACCGAGAAGCAGCTGGCGATGCAACAGACGGTGCTCGGCATCAGCGAGTCCCATGGCGGGTTCGGCGATCGAGCCGACATCGCCGGCGGCCTGGCGGCCGAAGGCCATGGCGGTGGCCCGAGACCCGGTGAGGCAATCGAGCACGACACCCCGGAGGACTCCAATGGAGACGGTGTCTGGTCCCCGAACGAGACCGGCCGTCGGGCGGCATCGGGGAACCAGTCGAACGGCAACAGCGGTCTCGTCGATCACGGCGACGCCATGATCGATCCGAAGTACACCTGCATCTTCGCCGCGGCCAGCCTCGGCCAAACCGCCGACCATCGGGTCGACGTCATCATCTACTACGGCAACCGCTGCTGAGGGCGGGCAGGGCCTCCCCCACATCACCGGCCACCACCTCCCATGGCGGTCGGGTTCGCAGGACTGGCGAAATGGAAAGGCCTCGCAGGGGGCTACGTTGGGCAGTCCTCGTGATCCGATCGGCGATCACCGTGTCCGAGGCCCCGACCGGGCAGGAGCAGCTTCCATGACAAGCATTCGAATCGAGAGCGACACCCTGGGCGACGTCGAGGTGCCGGACGAGCACTACTGGGGCGCCCAGACCCAGCGGAGCATCCAGAACTTCGACATCGGCGGCCAGACGATGCCGATCGGGATCGTCCGGGCGTTCGCCCACCTGAAGAAGGCGGCGGCACTGGTCAACGCCGACCTGACCGACTTCCCGGCCGACAAGGCCAACGCCATCGCCGAGGTCTGCGACGAGATCCTGACCGGCCGCCACGACGGCGAGTTCCCGCTGGTCGTCTGGCAGACCGGCTCCGGCACCCAGAGCAACATGAACGTCAACGAGGTGGTCGCCAACCGGGCCACCGAACTGCTCGGCGGCAACTTCCGGGCGGAGAAGCTGGTGAAGGCCAACGACGACGTCAACAAGAGCCAGAGCTCGAACGACACCTTCCCCACCGCCATGCACATCGCCACCTACGACGCCATCGTCACCGAGATGCTGCCGAAGGTGCAGCTCCTCCATGACACCCTGGCCGCCAAGTCCGCAGCGTTCATGGCCATCACCAAGACCGGCCGGACGCACCTGATGGACGCCACCCCGGTCACCCTCGGTCAGGAGTTCAGCGGCTACGTCATGCAGCTCAAGCGCAGCATGGAGGCCATCGGCGACAGCCTGGTCAGGATCCGGGAGCTGGCCCTCGGCGGCACCGCGGTCGGTACCGGTCTGAACACCCCGGCCGGCTACGACGTGGCGGTGGCGGCCAAGATCGCCGAGCTGACCGGCCATCCGTTCGTCACCGCCGAGAACAAGTTCGAGAGCCTCAGCGCCCACGACGCCATGGTCGAGATCAGCGGCGCGCTCAAGCGGCTGGCGGTCAGCCTGATGCACATCGCAAACAACATCCGGATGCTGGCCAGCGGGCCCCGGACCTCGATCGGGGAGATCGTGCTCCCGGCCAACGAGCCTGGCAGCTCGGGCACTCCATACAGCAGTCATGTGCAGCTCCTGCATTGCCACTGTACTAC
>JBCCFN010000157.1:0-12307 GCA_039029715.1 Actinomycetota bacterium
CCCGCTGCTCAAGAAGCTGCTCCGGTACGTGATGAGCGATGAGGCCCGCCACGTGGCGTTTGGCGTGCTCAGCCTCCAGGAGTACTACAGCGAGTTGACCGAGGCCGAGCTGTTCGAGCGCCAGGAGTTCGCATACGACGCAGCGGTCCGGATGCGGGACCGGTTCCAGCGCCAGGAGATCTGGGAGCGGTTCGGCATCGACGTCAAGGAGGCCATCCGGACCTTCTCGCCCGAGGACCCGAACGAGGATCCGTTCCAGCAGCTGCTGTTCGCCAAGATCGTCCCCAACTGCAAGAAGCTGGGGTTGCTCGAGGCCAACGACGGTTGGCTCAGGAAGCGGTTCGAGGAGATGCACGTCATCCAGTTCGAGGACGCCATGGATACCGAGGCGGAGTACGAGCTGCTCGATGCGGTCACGGCCGACCGGGAGCAGGAGGCCGAGGCCAGCTGAGCACCCGGCGTCAGCCGTCGTCTGCGTCTTCGCGAACCACGACCACCGGGCAGCGGGCGTGGTGGACCACGTAGTTGCTGACCGAGCCGAGCAGCGCGCTCCGGATTCCGCCGTACCCTCGGCAACCGACGACGACCAGGTCGGCCCCGGCCGACAGGTCCGACAGCAGGGCACCGGCGTGACCGGTTGCGACGTGGCTGTCGAAGGTCGGGCCGTCGTCGGGGACGTCGGCGCCGGGCAGGGGGTCTGACACGAGCTGGTTGGCGCCGCTCTCGATCGCGGCCAGGCTCGCAACCGGCAGTTCCAGGCCGACGGCGGCCGGTATGGACCAGGCGTGGACGACCACGATCGTGTCGTCGTCGTCCGCATGGTCGATGGCCCAGTCGAGCGCCCGAGCCGAGGGTTTCGAACCGTCGATGCCAACGATGATCTTGTCCATGATTCGAGCGTGCGCCGGGATCGGGGGCGAGAACAGGGTCGGAAGTCCCGACCGGGACGTGGGCCCGGTTCGGGCCTACGCTGCCAACCATGACCGTGGACCAGATCGATCGCCGTGCCGTCGCCGCCAGGACGTTGCCACTCATCGACCTGACCAGCCTGGGGGATGACGACGACGAGGCGATCGTCGATCGGCTGCTCGACCAGGCGATCACCGCACACGGGCCGGTCGCCGCCGTCTGTGTCTGGCCTCGGTTCGTGGCCCGGGCCGTCGAGCGACTGGCCGGCACCGAGGTGGGGATCGCGGCGGTGGCCAACTTCCCGGAGGGCGATGCCGATCCGGCCCGGGCCGTCGACGATGCGGTCGCCATCGTCGAGGCCGGCGGGACCGAGGTCGATCTCGTCTACCCGTGGCGGGCCCTCGCTTCCGGCAACACCGAGGTCGGGCCGTCGCTGCTGGTGGCGGTCCGGGACGCCATCGGTGCCGAGGTCCATCTCAAGGTCATCCTCGAGACGGGGGAGCTCGGTGACGAGGACCTGATCCGGCGGGCCGCACTGGATGCGGTGGCGGCCGGGGCGGACTTCTGCAAGACCTCGACCGGCAAGACCGCCACCTCTGCCACCCCGGAGGCGGCGGCGATCCTGGCCGACGTGCTGGCCGACCGGGTCCTCGACGGCCGGCCGGTCGGTCTCAAGGTCTCGGGCGGGATCCGGACCGTCGAGGACGCGGCCCGGTACCTCGAGCTGACCGAGCGCCGGTGGGGTCCGGGTCGCATCGATGCCGGGACGTTCCGGTTCGGGGCCAGCGGCCTGCTCGGCGACGTCCTCGCCGCCCTCGACGGCTGATCGGGCCGGGCAGGACCGTCGGACCGGGCGGGACCTTCGGCTCTGTTCCGGACCCGCCATCCGTCACACGATCTCGTCGATGGACAAGGTAGCGAACCGGACCGAGCAGCTCGACCGTCGGCTTGGCCCCACCCTGTTGTCCCTCTACGGCATCGGGGTGATGGTCGGCGCCGGGATCTACGTCCTGGTCGGGACGGTGGCCGAGAACGCCGGTGTGCTGTCCCCGCTGGCCTTCCTGGCCGCCGGTGCGATCGCCGCGCCAACCGCCCTGACCTACGCCGAGCTCTCGGTCCGGATCCCGGAGAGCGCCGGCGAGGCGGCCTACGTCCGGGCCGCGTTCCGCTCGTCGGTCCTGTCGACCGGTACCGGCTTGGCCATCGTGGTCGTCGGGGACACCTCGGCGGCCGCCGTCCTCCGGGGCGGCGTCGGCTATCTGACCGATCTGGTCGACACGTCACCGGTCGGGTTGACCGTGGTCCTGGCCGTCGCCCTCACCGCGCTGGCGGCCTGGGGTGTCGTCGAGTCGCTGTCCGCCGCCGCGGCCTTCACCATCGTGGAGATCCTCGGGTTGCTGCTCGTGGTCCGGGCCGGGCTGTTGGCCCCTCCCTCCGCCGACTGGACGGCCGGGGTACCGGGCGAGGTGGCCGTCGGCGGCTTCGGCATGGCCATGGTGCTTGCGTTCTTCGCCTTCGTCGGGTTCGAGGACCTGGTCAACATGGCCGAGGAGGTGAAGCGGCCGTCCAGAACGCTGCCGATCGCCATCCTCACGTCGCTCGTCGTGGCGTCCCTGCTGTACGGCGTCGTGTCGATCGCCGCGGTCCGGTCGGTCGAGATCTCGGCGCTGGCCGGCAGCGATCGACCGTTGGCCCTCGTCTACGAGCAGGCCGGCGGGAACGGCTCGCTGCTGGCCGCCATCGCCGGGGTCGCCGCCCTCAACGGGGTGTTGGCCCAGATGGTCATGGCGGCCCGGGTGTTGTTCGGCCTCGGCCGGCGGGAGCGGTGGCTGGCCGGGTTCCATCGGACCCATGAACGCTTCGGTACGCCCGCGGTCGCCACCGTGGTGGTTGGGGCGGTGGTGATGGTGGGGGCCGCCACGGTCGACGTGGCTGCGCTCGCCGAGCTCACGTCCACCTTTCTGCTCGCCGTGTTCTGCGGGATGAACATCACCCTCATCGTGATCAAGCGACGGGGCGATGCCCCGGGTGGGTTCACCGTGCCGAGCTGGGTGCCATGGATCGGGCTCGGCGGCTCGGCTGCGGCGCTGTCGGTTGCGTTGTGGCCCTAGCCCTCGAGGCTCCACTCGAAGAGCTTCCCGACCAGCTCGTCGTGGAGCCCGGCCGCAGTTGCCAGCGACAGCAGGCCGAGGCCGGTGGCGCCGACGATGGCCCACCACGGCTCGACCCGCTCCAGGATCCGGTCCGGGGTCAGGTGGTGGATGGCGCCGATGGCCACCAGCGGGGACAGCACACCGAACAGGTAGACGGCCATCAGCCACAGCCCGGACAGGCCACGCTCGGGGAGGGAGTTGAGCACGGCGCCGAACTCGAACCCGACGCACGGCCGCCACAGTTCGGCCGCCGCACCCCCGGCGAGCAGGCCGCCGCCAATGGCCGACAGGTCACTCCGGTTGAGCTTCGGGATGAACAGCACGGCCACGGTGGCAGCCAGGGCGGCGGCGATCAGGAGGGGGGCGAACCCGCCGCCCCGGTCGCTGAACCTGAGCCAGGACAGCGCCAACACCGCCGCCGAGTAGTAGGCGAGGGCCGGGATGGCGGCGGCCCGGGCCGCCATGGCGGTCGCCAACCCGGGAAGCAGGATGATCAGCGAGCAGGCCATGAGGGCCGACTCGAACCCCTCACCGAGGAGGGCCATCAGGGGCCGTTCTCGATCAGGTAGGCCACCGTCTCCTCAAGCCCGTCGTAGTCACCCTCACCGATGTGGTCGTACCGGACCTGGCCGTTCTGGTCCAGGACGTAGACCCGGGGCCAGAATCGTCGGTTCTCCTGCCAGGCCCGGAAGTTGGTCTTGCGGGTGTCGAGGGCGATCGGCCACGTCACGCCGAGGTCGACGGCGGCCTCGGCGATCCGGGCCGGGTCTCGCTCGTACTCGAACTCCGGTGCGTGGACCCCGATGATCTCCAGGCCATCCGGCTGGTAGCGCTCGTAGATCGCCTGGGTGTACGGCAGGCGGTTCTTGCAGTTGAAGCAGCCGAAGGTCCAGAACTCGACGATTCGGACCTGGCCGTCGAAATCGTCGAGGCTCGTCGCCTCGGTCTGGAGCCAGCCGTCCAGATCGGTCAGCGCCGGCTTTGGGTCGAGGACCGGTGGTGGATCGGCGACCTCCAGGGTCGGGGCCGGCGCTGTGTCTCCCTCCGGCTCGGCCGGGGCGTCCGGCGGATCCTGGGCGGTGCTGCCCGTCGGTGCGGCGGCCCCGGCGGACGGCTCGGCCGCCTCGGTCACCGGGTCGTCGCCGCCCAGTTGGGTTGCCACCAACGCCCCGACGATGCCGATCACCAGCAGTGCGGCGATGAATTGGCTGCGGTTCATGGCGTGACCCCGTTCGATCGTCTGGTCAAAAGCGTAGAACCGCAACCGCCGCAGGTTGTGGCGGCAGCCATTAACTTCGCAGAAACTCGGGCGCTCAGTCGGCCCGGCCGGTGACCCGATCCAGCCCCCGGAGCTTGAACTCCTGCACCGTCAGCGCCCGGAGCCGACAGTCGGTCGCAGCCCGAACCGTCGCCGAGCGGGGGAAGCCGAGGAGCGGACCGAGCTCGCCGACGTAGTTGCCGGGCGCCAAGGTTGCCAGGACCTCCCGCCCGCCGTCGGTCAGCTCCCGCACCACCTCGACGGTCCCACCCTCGACCTCGTAGATGAAGTCGCTGGTGTCGCCCTGGCGGAACAGCTCCTCACCGGCGGTGAGCGAGACGATGCTGTCCGCCGGGTCGGTCGCCTCGTCTGACCGGGGGGCCATCTCAACGATGCGATCGATCGCCGGGAGCAGCCGGTTGTCATGGGTCGAGATGATGATCGTCCGCCCGGACTCCCGCAGGCGCCGGAGCAGGGCGATGACCGCCTCTGCGTTGATCAGGTCGAGGTTCGCCGTCGGCTCGTCCGCCAGGAGGACCGGCGGGTCGGCCACCAGCCCCCGGGCCACCGCCACCCGCTGCTGCTGGCCGCCACTGAGGTGGTTGGGCCGGTGGTGCCGGCGGTCGGCCATCCCCACCTCGTCTAGTAGGTTGTCCGCCCGGCGCAGGGCCTCGGCCCGGCGGACCCCGGCCACCAGCAGTGGCGCCGCCACGTTCTCCCTGGCCGACAGCGACGGCAGCAGGTTGAACCCCTGGAAGACGATCCCGATGACCGACCGACGGTAGTCCCGGAGGGCCCCGCCGGACAGCGAGAGGACGTCGTTGCCGTCGACGGTGACCGAGCCACCAGCGGCCGGGACCATCCCGGCCAGCACCGAGAGCAGGGTGGTCTTCCCCGACCCGGAGGGGCCGAGCAGACCGACCAGTTGGCCCCCCTCGGCCTCCATCGAGAATCCGTCGAGGGGGCGAACGGTATAGCCCTCGGTGGCGTACTCGACCACGAGGTCGTGGACCCGGACCGCCGGTTCGACCACTGGATCCTTGCGATGCAGCGGGCCGGATGGGCCCCGGGACGGACGCTGGCCGCGGCCGTTGGTGTCCTCGGTCATTCGAACGCCTCCGCCGCCGGTGTTGCCGCCGCTCGCCTGGCCCCGGCGACGCCGGCCGCCGCCGCCACCACCACCGCACCAAGGGGGACCTGCCACAGCGCTCGGCCCGGGACCCGCAGGGTCATCGGGAACACCGGGGCGATGAACGACTGGAGCACGGCGGCCACTGCGGTAGCCAACAGCGTGATGAGGATGCCCTGCACGACCAGGGACAGCCCGAGGGTCCGGTCATCGCCGCCGACCGCCTTGAGCACGGCGAAGTCCCGAGTCCGTTCCAGCGCGGTGACATAGATGACGGCGGCGATGATGATCAGCGTCATCAGCCACAGCAGCGCCCGGATCAGCCCGACCGAGGAGATCGCCCCGTCGAGGGGGACCAGGCCGTCGTCGCCGACCTCGGTTGCGGTGACCACCCGCATCCCGTCCGGGACCGACTCCACCGGTCGGTCGATCAGGGCGCCGGTCACGATCGGCTGGCCGGCCACCAGGACGTCCTGGGCGTGGTCGAGGAGGGTGAACACCATCGGCACCCCGGCCAGGATCGTTGCGTCAACGGTGGTGCCGACCACCACGGCCTCCTGGCCGCCGAGGTCGACGGTGTCTCCGATGGCCCAGCCGCCGGATTCGTCGACCAGGATCTCACCCGGCTCCAACGGGTACCGGCCGTCGGTCACGATCGGCTCGCTCATCACGTCCGCCCGCCCGATGACCGAGACCCGTTCGCCGTTGAGCGCAGCCATCCCGATCAGGATCGGCTCGGCCCCGTCGACCTGCGAGACCGCCCCGGCCGGTGCGGCGTTTGGCGAGGTCAGCGGACCGGTCGACGTCTCGGCGATCAGCCAGCTCCGATCGCCGCCACTGCGTTCGGCGGCCAGGAACGGTTCGGTGTTGAACTGATTCACCAGTCCGGTCATGACGAACACCAGGGTGATCACGATCGACATCAGCAGCGCAACCACGACCACCCGCCAGCGCCGATACTGGAGATCGCGGATGGCGAGCGTCAACATGGCCCCACCTGCGGGCGACGCTGCCGGCCGTCGCTGTCGTTGCTCATGGACCCTCCCGGCACCGCCGCCGACCACCGCTCGCCTGTGAGCGGCCTCGAT
Organism: Actinomycetota bacterium; assembly: GCA_039029715.1. Taxonomy (GTDB): domain Bacteria; phylum Actinomycetota; class Acidimicrobiia; order Acidimicrobiales; family SZUA-35; genus JAHELU01. The sequence goes on from JBCCFN010000157.1 coordinate 6,538, forward strand.
CGACGGTAGGCCCGGCACGGGGTCGGTTCAAGTCCATCGTGAGGGGATCTGGAACCGTCGACGACGGTCGATCTACCGTGGCCCGATGGGACCGTTGCAGGGAATCACGATCATCGAGCTGGCCGGGATCGGACCGGGCCCGTTCTGCGCCATGATGCTGGCAGACATGGGGGCCAACGTGATCCGGGTCGACCGGGTCGGGGCGGTTCGAGGGGGTGATCCGGCCGATCCGCCGAAGGATGCGCTGACCAGGAACCGCCGATCGATCGGGGTCGACCTGAAGAACCCGGACGGGGTCGAGACCGTGCTCAAGCTGGTCGAGGGGGCCGACGGCCTCATCGAGGGGTTCCGGCCCGGGGTCACCGAGCGGATGGGGCTTGGGCCCGAGGACTGCCGGGCCCGCAACCCCCGGCTGGTATACGGCCGGATGACCGGCTGGGGCCAGGAGGGGCCCTACGCCATGGCCGCCGGGCACGACATCAACTACATCGCCCTGGCCGGTGCCCTGGAGCCCATCGGCCGGGCCGGTGGGCCGCCCGTTCCACCGCTCAACCTCGTCGGCGACTTCGGTGGTGGCGGCATGTACCTGGCATTCGGCATGGTCTGCGGCCTCCTCGAGGCCAAGACGTCCGGTGAGGGGCAGGTGGTCGACGCCGCCATGGTCGACGGAGCGGCGTCGCTGATGAACATGTTCTGGACGATGAAGGCGGCCGGCTTCTGGGGCCCGGAGCGGGGGACCAACATGTTGGACACCGGGGCCCCGTTCTATGACGTGTACCAGTGCGCGGACGGGACCTACATCTCGATCGGTTCCATCGAGCCCCAGTTCTACGCCGAGCTGCTCCGGCTGTCCGGGCTCGGCGAGCAGGACGACCTGCCGTCCCAGATGGACCGGGGCCAGTGGCCGGCCATGAAGGAGCGGGTGGCGGCGCTGTTCCTGACCAAGACCCGGGCCGAGTGGTGCGATCTGATGGAGCACTCAGACGTCTGCTTCGCTCCGGTGCTGACCATGGAGGAGGCGACCGAGCATCCCCACAACGTCGAGCGGGGGACCTTCGTCGAGGCGTTCGGGGTGACCCAGGCCGGACCGGCCCCCCGGTTCAGCCGGACCGAGCCCGAGCTGACCCGTCCGTCCCCGCACCCGGGGCAACACACCGACGAGGTGCTGGCCGAGGCCGGTCTCGCCCCGGACGACATCGCAAAGCTCCGCAAGGCCGATGCGGTGAGCTGATCGCCGGAGCGGACGGGGCCGGGACAGCTCAGCGGCAGGCCGGTGGGACCTCGCCGGTCCAGAACCGGAACTGCTCCAGTCCGCAGGCCCAATCGATCCGCTCGACCCCGAGCCCGTCGGTGATGAGCGTCACCAGGGCCCAGAATGCATCCCCGATCGGTTCGACCTGCCAGATGAACAGGATGGCGATCAGCGGGCCCCAGGTCGCTACCGGCCGCATCAGTTGCTGGGTCGCTGGAGGCAGCAGCGGCTCGATGGCGGCGTACCCGTCGAACCCGGGAATCGGCAGCATGTTGAGGACGAACACGGCGATCTGGAGGAAGCCGAAGAACGCAACGGCCGAGAACAGGAACGGCTGGGTGTCCTGATCGATGACACCGGCCCCGACCACGCCGAGGCTCACCAGCCCGAAGGTCAGGTTGGTTGCCGGCCCGGCCAGGGCGACGACGGTGGCTCGGCGGTCGGTAAGCACCCCCCGGTTCAACAGCACGGCCCCGCCCGGCAGCCCGATGCCGCCCATGATGATGAACAGCAGTGGCAGCGCGAACGACAGCACCGGGTGGGTGTAGGTCCTGGGGTCGAGGGTCAGGTAGCCCCGCTGCACCACCGAGCGGTCGCCGCCTCGCCAGGCCAGGAAGGCGTGGGCGAATTCGTGGAAGATGACCGACAGGGTCCAGGCCCCGAGGATGAAGACGAAGATGGCGATCCGGGGTTGCCCGTCCGCCGTGGTCAGCCACGCCGCCACCGCGGTGATCGCGAGGATGGCGAAGAAGATCGGACTCGGCCGCACCCCCGGCGCCGTTCGTTGCTTCGACAGCATCGACAATCATGCTACCCAGCCCGGTCCGGCTCGTATCCTCGGGGGTATGTCGACCCTTGTCTGCTTCCACGCCCACCCCGACGACGAGGCCCTGTCCACCGGCGGCCTGATGGCCAAGGCCTCGGCGGCCGGGCACCGGGTCGTCCTGGTCACCGCCACCCGGGGTGAACAGGGCGAGCCCCAACCGGACGTCCTGGCCCCCGGCGAGGAGCTGTGGGAGCGACGGGTCGTCGAGCTTGCCGAATCGGCCGAGATCCTCGGCGCCGACCCGCCACGGTTCCTCGACTACGAGGACTCGGGGATGATGGGCGAGTCGGCAAACGACAACCCGGCCTGCTTCTGGCAGGCCGATGTCGACGAGGCCGCAGCAAGGCTGGCCGCCCTCCTTACCGAGGTCGATGCCGACGTCCTGACCATCTACGACGACCACGGGCTGTACGGGCACCCGGACCACATCCAGGTCCACCGGGTCGGGCTACTGGCCGCCGCCCAGGCCGGGGTCGACCACGTCTATGAGGCGACGGTCAATCGGGATGCGGCCATGGCGTCGATGGCCGAGGCGTCGGCCGAGATGGAGGCGGCCGGGGTCGAAGGCCCATCGGTCGACGACTTCGACGACTTCGGCATGGCCGAGAACGACCTGACCCACCGGATCGATGTCACCGGTCAGCTCGAGGCCAAGCGGGCGTCGATGGCGGTCCACCGCAGCCAGATCTCGGAGCAGAGCTTCTTCCTGTTCATGCCGCCGGAGCGGTTCGTCAAGGTCTTCGGGAACGAGTGGTTCGCCACCCCGGGGACCACGGACACCGGGGGCCCGGTCGAGGTGGATCTGCTGCCGGGCCTGTAGGTTCCGGACCGGGCGAATCAGGCCAGCTCGTCTGCGTCGAACCCCTCCAGCCGCCCGACCCCCCGGAACACGTGGGAGTGGCCGTCTGATCGAACCAGGATCGCCGGGCCGGCGAAGCTCCCCTCCGGCCCGATCATGTCGAGGTCGTAGGGCTCGTTCGCCAGTTCCCACCGCTCCGAGGAGCGGTGGATCAGCTCCCAGTCGAGGTCGGCTGTCTGTTCCTTGGCCGCGATCAGCAGGTCACCGCCCTTCGAGGGGACCGCTCGCCCCGAGGTCCAAAGCGACTGGATGAAGTACCGGCGAGAGCGCATCGCCCCCACCATGACATAGTTGTCCGGCTCGTCATAGTTGCGGCAGCGCTCTCTATCCTCGCACCGTGAGTTTGCGGTCGGTCCACGAGGCCCTGGGCTGGGTGATCGTCGTCTCCAACGGGTTGGTCGGCCTCTGGGCCCTCGTTGCCCACCGGGTGGTCGCCGTACGGGGCCGGGCGCTGTGGGTCGCAACCGCAACAGCCCAGAGTGTGATCCTGATCCAGGTGGTGATCGGGGTCATCGACATGCAGCGCCGGGCGGTCGAGGTCGACGGCGTCCACCTGTTCTACGGTTTCCTCGCCCTGTTCGCTATCGGGATCATCTACAGCTACCGCCAGCAGATCGAGGCCTGGCGCTACCTGCTCTACGGGTTCGGTGGGCTATTCCTGATGGGGTTGACGCTCCGTTCGATGTTCATCTCGCCGCTGTAGTGGCCCGGGCCTACCATTGGGAACGGAGTCGGTGAAGGCCGGCCGAGGTGGAGATGGACGATCAACGACCCGTGGAGCTGCTCGAGGACGACCGTGGGTCGTTCCTCCTCGGGCCTGACCCGGATCGGGGTGACGGTTCGGCGTCGACATCGGAGTCGGTGGCCTCGCCGGCGATGTCCAAGCTCGTCGGCTTCGGGGCCGTCGCCGTTGTGCTCCTGGCGATCGCCATCATGTCCCGCCCCGGTGACTCCGACCCGATCGACCAGCTGTCGCCGGCCCAGCAGCAGGAGATCCGGGATCGCCAGAACGCACGGGCCGGCGACACCGGGGACGAGGCGGCCGTGCCGACCGATGAGGTGACCGAGGCGGCCGATGACGAGGGCGACGATGCCGATGCCGAGGTGGCGACCGCCGCTGCCGAGCCGGAACCGGAGCCGCAAGGTCCGCCTCCGTTGGCGCCGCTGCCGCCGCTGCAGGACGGTTTGCCCCCGGAGCTGACCGGCCGGCTCCTGGCCGCCGGCCCGGACGGGACCCTGATCACGATCGACTGGGCTGAAGGCATCGTCGAGGAGGACGAGCTGATCGATCGTGAGCAGACCGGGTCGGTCAGCGCCCTCGAGCTGCTCGGCGATGCGATCGTCGTGTTGAAGGGTGAGTCTGGTGCAGTCCGGATCCCGGATGGGTCGGTGCTCGGACTGTCCGATCAGCTCGAGCGGCTGCTGCCTGGCAGTGAGGCACCGATGCTGGTCTTCCGGGACGGGCGGACCAGGGAGGTGTTCCTCATGGAACTCGGCCCGACACGGGCGCGGGGGGAACCACGCCGGTTCGGGACCGACCTGGAGCTGCTCTGGGTGTTCGACGACCGGGTGCTGGCGGCAAAGGCCGGCGAGGTGTGGCTGATCGACGAGGCCGGTGACGCCTCCCTTGTCACCGACGGCGAGGTCGGCGGCTACGACGGCCGGTACCTGACCATGATCCGCTGCGACGGCCCGGACCGTTGTCGGATCGAGGTCGGCCCGCCGGACGATCCGGCCCGCCGGTCCGTGCCGGTCCCGGAGACCCTGGCCGACCGGGCCGTTGCGTCATGGACCTCGGCCCTGCAGATCTCGGCCGACGGCCGGCGGCTGGCCACCGTCAACGGCGACGGGTTCTCACTGCCGATCTGGATCGATCTGGACACCGGGGAGGATCGGGGCAGCGTGGACTCGGCGGTCGAGACGTCCCCGTTGGCCTGGTCACCGGATGGGCGGTTCCTGGTCTATGCCATCGACCGGGACGACCTCATGCTGTGGGACACCGATACCGACCGCCGTGGTCGCATCGCCCTGGGTCGGGTCGTCGACCGGCTGCTCTGGATCGATGACGCCGTAGCCGCCGATGATGCCGCCGAGGCGGCGGCCGCCGCGGGCTGAGGTGCCGGCGCTCGACCGATCGACCGCCCTGGCCCGGTTCGTTGCGTCCCCGGTGGCCCGGCTGGCCACGGTGACCGCCGACGGCGCGCCCCATGTCGTCCCGATCTGCTTCGCCGTCCTCGACGACACCGTGGTCTCGGTGGTCGACGGCAAGCCGAAGTCGACCGCAGCCCTTCGTCGCCTCGACAACATCCGGGCCCGGCCGGCCGCCAGCCTGCTCGTCGACCACTACGAGGACGACTGGCATCGGCTGTGGTGGGTCCGCATCGACGGCACGGCCGGCATCCTCGACCCGGCCGATGACGCCGACCGGGCCGAGTGGGATCGAGCGGTCGACCTCCTGGCCACCCGCTACCGCCAGTACCGGGAGGCTCGGCCCGAGGGTGCGGTGGTGCGGCTCGACATCGGCCGGGTCGTCGGCTGGGCCTTCGACGACGACCACGACGACGGCGGTGGTGACGGCCGGTCGTAGACTGGAATGGGCGACAGCGAAGTGGGCGGGAGACCGCCCGGAGAAGGGTCCGGCGTGTCACGAACCAAGAACTATCTGCAGCGCAAGGCGGTGGAGCGTATCCCGGCGCCGGCCATGAACCTGGTCGGCAAGGCCGTCCTGCAGGCGGTCGACCGGGCGGTCGAGCAGCGGTGGGATCGAGCCGTCAGGCTGGCCGAGGAGGCCGTGGGCGGCACCGTGGAGGTGCGGGTCCGTTCGGTCTCGCGC
>JBCCFN010000158.1:0-12221 GCA_039029715.1 Actinomycetota bacterium
AGGAGGTGAAGCTGGCCGAGACCAGGGGCATCACCGGCGGCCAGGTCAAGACCAGGCTGCTCCATCGGAGCCTGTTCAACGAGCTCGCGGCGTTCGTCGATCGGGACGATGCGCTCCGGGCCGAGCGCCGGTCGGTCCCGTTTGCCTCCGAGTACCAGTTCGGGCTCGAGGACAGCCCGGCCCTGGAGGGGCTGTGGGCCGGTCGGCGGATGCAGCTCCGGGGGTCGGTGGACCGGGTCGACCTGACCGAGGACGGTGGCCTGCTCGTCATCGACTACAAGGGGGGCTCGAAGCGGCCGTTCGAGGGGATGGAGGCCAATCCGCTCAACGACGGGCGGCGCCTCCAGCTCCCGCTCTACGCCCGGGCGGTGGCGGAGCGGTTGGAGCGGCAGGGTAGGCGGACCGGCCTGTACTGGCTCACCAAGGCCGACGAGATCAAGGAGATGGTGCTCGACGAGGACCTGGAGGCCGATCTGGAGGAGGCGGTCGGTGCCGCCCTCGACGGGATCGGTGACGGCGTGTTCCCCGGCGTGCCCGGCGAGGTGGTCGGGTGGCCCCGGCTCAGCTTCGAGAACTGCAAGTACTGCGACTTCGACCGGATCTGCCCCACCGACCGTCAGAGCGAGTGGGAGCGGGTGCGTTCAGACACTGCGCTCACCCCGATCGAGCTGCTGCTCGGTCGGCTGAACGACGCACTGAACGCGCCGGTGGCCGGTGCGGGCGATGGGGGACCGGCCGGAGCCGACCCCCGGACCGCCAGGCGTCGGGCCGATGACGGAAGTGAGGGCCGGTCATGACCGCGGTCGAGAGTCTGCGGGATCAGGACGCCCGGGACGTGATCACCGGTGCCCTCGACCGGTCGCTGTTCGTCGAGGCCGGTGCCGGAAGCGGCAAGACGTCGTCGCTGGTCCGCCGGATCGTGAACCTGGTGGAGCTCGACGGGGTACCGGTGACCCGGATCGCCGCCATCACCTTCACGGAGGCGGCGGCCCGTGAGCTCCGGACCCGGGTCCGGGACGCCCTCGAAGAGCGGGCCGCTGCAACCAGGAGCTCGGCGCTCGAGGTTGCGGCCGGCCAGATAGAGTCCGCCGCCTTCGCCACCCTCCACGGGTTCGCCCTCCGGCTGCTGAGCGACCATCCGATCGAGGCCGGCCTCCCTCCGGGGTTCGGCGTGGTCGACGAGATCACCAGCACCCTGGAATTCGAGGAGTCGTGGCGGGTCTTCGTCGGCCGGGTCGGCGACGACATGTCCCTGCTCGAGCTGCAGGAGCGAGCGGCAGCGCTGAACATCGACCTCCGGCAGTTCGCCGGTGTGGCCCGCCGGTTCGACGACAACTGGGATCTGCTGGAGCTGGTCGCGCCGGAGCCACCGGCGCTCAGCGACATCGATTTCGTCGAGGCCCTTGGCGGCCTCGACGAGCTTCGGGCGCTGACCGGGTGGTGCATCGCCCCCGACGATCTCTATCTCGAGCGGCTCCGGGTCTACATCGACCAGGTCGACCTCCTTGGCCACGCCGATCCGATCGACCAGCTGCAGATGCTCCGGACCCTCCGGCTCCCTCCCCGGAATCGGGGCAAGGCGCTGTCGTGGCGGGAGGAGGGGCTCGACCACGTCCGGGCCAGGGTCGCGGCGTTCCACGACGGGATCCTGGCCGAGGTCGACCGCTACCGCAACGAGGTGATGGAGTACATCATCACCCTGGTCGCCGGCTTCGTCGGTGGCCGGGTCGAGCAGCGGCAGTTGAAGGGCGAGCTGGCCTACCACGACCTGCTGGTCCTGGCCCGTCGGCTGTTGCGGTCGGACGAGGTGGTCCGTCAGACCCTCCATCAGCGCTACAGCCGGATTCTCCTCGACGAGTTCCAGGACACCGACCCGATCCAGATCGAGCTGGCGGTCCTGCTGGCCTCGGCCGAGCCCGTCGGCTCGACTCCCTGGGATGAGCTTGCGGCCCGACTCCCGCCCGGGCGCCTGGTCGTCGTCGGCGACCCCAAGCAGTCGATCTACCGGTTCCGCCGGGCCGATATCGGGGTGTATGCGAGGACCGAGGAGGTCCTGGTCGACGAGCCGGCCCGGTTGACAACCAACTTCCGGTCGGTGCCGGGCATCCTGGACTGGGTCAACCGGGTGTTCGAGATCACGATGGGGGACGGCGAGGCTGGGCGGCAACCGCCATACGTCGGTCTGGATCCGGCTCGCTCGGTCGGGCCTGGCGATGAGCCGCCGGTCACCGTCCTCGGTGGCCCCCACGACAAGTCGGTCAAGATCCACCAGATCCGGGAGCTCGAGGGGGCAGACGTCGCGGCGGTGACCTGCCGGATCATGGAGGAGGGGTGGCTGGTCGAGCGGGATGGGGCGTGGCTGCCGGCCCGCCTCAAGGACATCGCAGTCCTGATCCCGTCCCGGCTCTCGTTGCCGGCGCTCGAGTCGGCGTTCGCCGCGACCAACGTGCCGTTCCGGCCGGAAACCAACTCGCTCGTCTACGCCACCCAGGAGGTCCGGGACGTGCTGGCCGGTGTCCGGGCGGTGGTCAACCCGACCAATGCGGTCGACGTCGTTGCCACCCTCCGATCGGCGCTGTTCGCCGTCGGCGACGACGATCTCCTCTCGTGGAAGCTGGCCGGCGGCGGCTGGGACTATCGGGCAGGGGAGTGGACGATCGGGCTGCCGCCGCCGGTCGGTCCCGATGACCCGGTCGAGGCCGATCTGGCCGAGCACCCGGTCGCACGGGCATTCGCCGTGCTTCGGGCCTGGCACGGGGACCGGTGGTGGCACGACCCGGCGACCATGATCGATCGGATCGTCAGGGAGCGCCGGCTCCGGGAGGCGGCGCTTGCCGAACCGCGGCCTCGGGACCGGTGGCGACGGTACCGGTTCCTGGCCGAGCAGGCCCGGGAGTTCACCGAGACCCAGGGCGGCGACCTCCATGATTTCGTCGACTGGGTCGAGATCCAGTCGAGTGACATGGCCCGGATCACCGAACCGGTCCCGCCGGAGCCGGACGACGATGCGGTCCGGGTGCTGACCGTCCACGGGGCCAAAGGGCTCGAGTTCCCCATCGTGGTGCTGGCCGGCGCACCGACCGAGGAGTCGAGGGGCCGGGCCGGACCCCAGGTCATCTTCCCGCCCGATGGCCACCCCCAGGTCCGCCTCGGCGCAGATCGACAGACCGCAGAGTTCGACCTGCACGCCTCGATGGAGGAGATCCTCGACCACTACGAGCGGATCCGGTTGCACTACGTGGCCGCGACCCGGGCCAGGGACCACCTGGTGGTCAGCGCCCACCACAAGATCGGCGGTCGTCAGAGCATCGGGCGTCGAACGTGGGATGCGGTCGGGACCTGTCCCGAGCTGTGGCGGCAGTTCGAGGCTCGGGGCGATGAGCACCATGCCGCCCAGCCGCCGACCCAGCTCCGGCTGGCCGGCGGCGGCTTCGCAGACGAGTTGGCCGAGTGGTCCGGCATCCGGGGTCAGATTCTGGCCACGGCGGAGGCGGCCAGGCACTGGTCGGCCACCGCACTGGTCGATGCATCCCGCAGAGCCGACGCCGGGACCATGCCGCCCGGCGCCGTGACCGATGGTGCGATCTCAGAGCGATCGGCCGAGGCACAGATCGGTGCGGTCGTGCCCCTCGGTGGCGACTCGCCGGCCGAGTTGGACGGTGGCGGGGCGGCCCTCGGTTCGGCGGTCCATGCCGCACTGGAGCTGGTCGACTTCGATGTGCCGGGCGATATCGACGGGTTGGCTCGGACCAGCGCCGAGCGCTACGGGGTGCCGGACCTGGCCCACGAGGTGGCGGCCAGGCTGCGCTCCGCCCTCGGGGCGCCAACGATCGAACTGGCCCGCACGTCCCGATATCACCGGGAGCTCTATGTTGCGATGCCGAACGGATCGGGAACGGTCGAGGGATTCGTCGACCTGTGCGTCGAGACCGAGGACGGTCTGATCATCGTCGACTACAAGACGGATCGCCTCGCCTCGGCGACCGCGGTTGCCGAGAAGGTCGACTACTACCGGATCCAGGCTGCGACCTATGCCCTTGCGCTCGGCCACGTCACCGGTCGACCGGTGGTGGCCTGTCGATTCCTGTTCGTCGGAACCGATGAGGTCATCGAGGCCGATGTGCCCGACCTCGCGGCCGCCGTCGACCAGGTCCGTCAGTTGTTGAGGTTGACCGGATCTCCGTAGCCGCAGCCGGCGCACGGGGTCGGCCCGGTGTGGGTCACGTGCTCGGTCCAGGCCGAGCCATCAAAATACCGAAGGTGGTGCTGATGGGTCGGGTCCGGGTACCAACCGGCCTCCTCGACCTCGACCATCGTGCGCGCTACTACCGTCATCTCGTTCTGTCCTGAACCTCTCGAGGTCCCTTCGGGCAACGTTGCCCCCCTCTACCCATGTAGAGGTCGGATCATGGCCGGAGATACTTTAGCGATCGGCGATGCGGGTACTGGTGGACCGCCGGCGAGTCCTGGCCTCAGGCCACCAGGGCGGCCGCCGGTGCGTGTGCCGGTAGGGAACCGGCGGCGTGGCGACGGGCCAGATCGGCCTTGCCCTCGGGGCATCGCTCGACGAACGGGCACCAGCCACACAGGACGGTCGGCCTCGGATCGAACCGGTCCTCGGTGCAGGCCGTGCCGATGTCGACCCAGACGGTTCCCAACGCCTCCACCGCATCCTCGATCCGCCGCTCGGTGACCCGGACATCGAGGATCCGCTGCCCCAGGTACAACAGGCGGGCCCGGTCCGGGATCTCACCAACGGCCTGACTGAGGGCCGCGGCGTAGAGCATGACCTGGCGGATCTTGTCCCGACGCCACCGGGCCCCCGGCAGGGTGCCGGACTTGTAGTCGCTGACCACCAGCTTGCCGCCCATCCGGTCGACCCGGTCGACGATGCCGACGAATGGCACCGAGCCGAGCTCGACGGTCACCTTCTGCTCGGTGGAGACGACGTCGACCGTCGCCGGGTCTTCGATATCCCAGAGGCCGCCGATCGCCAGCCAGCCCTGCCATCGGAAGGCCCGGGCCTGGTCCGGTGAAAGATCGAGTGCGACGTAGTCCTCGTCGGTCTCGAAGGTTGGCCAGACCTCCTTGGCCAGGGCCTTCGCCCGGTCGAGCGTCCGCTCCGCCGCCGGATACTCACACAGCAGCTCCAGCACACGGTGGGCGAAGGAACCGACGAGGGCAGCCTGGCCAGACGGCTCGGGCAGCCGGTCGATGTACTTGAACCGCCACCGACGCGGGCACCCCTCGAATGCCGACGCCGACGAGGGCGACAGGTGCTGCGGCACATCCACCATACGACCGTCCATGTTGCTCCATGGCTGTGACATCGGCGCGGATGGTTGGCGCTCGCCCGGCCCGATCGTTGGCCGACCGGCGGCGTGGTACCCGCTCAGAGTCTGCGGCCGCCGCCGGCGCCCCGCCCACCGCCGAGGTTCCGTCCGCCGCCGCTGCGACGCCCGGACTGCCTGCTCCGGGACGGGGCTCGCCGGGAACGGCCGCTCGAGGTCGAACGGGTGCGGGATCGGGATGGGGACGAGCCGCCTCGGCGGAGGACGCCACCACCGAGCCCGCCGCCGGCGGACGTGGTTCGCCTGGTCGATCCCGTGCCGACCGATCCGAAGCCACCGGGGAAGCCGGACCGGCGCTGGGTCCGCCGGGATCGCTGACCGAGCCCGCCACCGAACACGATGTCTGCCAGCACCCCGCCCAGGCCACCGGCCATCGCCCCGCCGAGGCCACCGGAGCGGCCCCGGGACGAGGTGGTTCGCCGCCCGCTGCGGGGATAGGTCCGACCGGTGGTCGGTGAGGTGACCACCGAGTCGTCAGGGCCTCGCCGGGGGGCCGGAGGCGGGGGTGCCTCCGCCGCGTCGGCTCGCCGTGCTTCGGCCTCGGCCGCCGCTTCGACCTCTTCCGGGCTCGGGGGGTCCGGCCGCCCGTCCAGCCGGGCCTCGATCAGCTCGAACTGCCACTCGGCCTCGTCGATCCGATCGTCGAGGTCGTCGATCTCGGCCGCCGTCTCGGCGTCGTCGATGCTGTGGCTGACGTCCTGATAGGCCGAGCTCGCCTCCTGGTACAGGTCGATCAGCTCCCGGTCCCCGCTGGCGATGACCCGGTCACCGAGCGAGATCACCCGGTCGGCGTTGTTCTTCAGCTGCTCCTCGATCTCGACCCGATCCTCCTCAAGGTCCAGCGCAGCCCGGGCCTTTGCCCGGCGATTGCTTGCCCACCGTCGGTAGAACAGGAACCCGCCGCCGAGTACGGCAATCGCCAGCAGCACCGCACCGATGCCGATACCGCCCCCGCCGTCGTCTCCGTCCGTCGTCCCGCCGTCCGTCGATGGCACCGTGGTCGCCGTGCCGAGGGCGGTGTCGAGCGAGTTGGTGAAGATCGTCAATCCCCGGGACGGGGACCCGGCCGAGAAGCTCTCGAACGAGGCGTCGAGGGCGTCGCCGATCTCGGACTCGTCGAACACGATGGAGAATGCGGCGTAGGCCTCCGAGGTGAGCACCAGCACGGTGGTGTATCGGGACCCGAGCTCGTCGAGCTCGTCGACGTACTGGTCGGCCAACGCCTGGGCGATCTGCTCGTCCCCGCTGCGATCGAGCCAGACGAAGGCGACCCCGAGGGAATTTGCATCGTCGACCGAGGCGTCGAGCGCAGCGTCTGACAGCTCCAGGTACCGGCCGTCCCGATCCAGTGCGTCGACGATGGTTGCCGTCGTCGCGCCGGCCGGTGTCCAACCGATGGCCGAGCCGAAGATCATGAGCACCGCCACGGCCACCGTCATGGCCGCCGCCGGTACGAGGCCTCCGAGATGTCGTCCCACAGCCAGATCCTAGGATCCTCACCGCCCGAACACTCCCGAACTCGGCGGTTCCGGCTCGGGGTCTCGCTCGGCGGTCCGGCCGGTCAGGCGGCGCTCGGTCCGGGGTCGGGCTCGGCGTCGGCCGGTGGGGGTCCATCCGGGCCCTGCCGTCGATCCGACTCGGCAGCGGCCGCGGCCGCCCTGGCCTCGGACTCGGCGTTGGCCCGGCTACGACGCCGGAGCCAGTCGGTGGTCTCCTGCTTGGCCTCGAGCTCGTGATCGATCTGGTGGTAGGCGGCATTCCACCGACGGAGTCTGGCCAGGTTGCGGAGGAACGAACCGAGATAGGAAGAGGAGAACCGGAGGATCCCCTCCTCGGTCCACTGCCTGACGTGGACGAGTTCGTGGGCCAGCAGCGGGCTGGACCCGTCCGGCTCGACATCACGGGCAAGGAGGACGGTCCGGACCAGGGTCATCCCGGCATAGCCGCCGGGAATCAAGGGGATCCTGATGATCCGGACCCGCCGAGCGATCTCGGCCGGCACGACGTCGTATGCCGCAACCTCCGTCTCGCTCAACCTACGGCCGACCATGGTCGACAGGGTAGTCCGGCCGGATCGTCCCGGCCGAGGCCGAGCCTCTACCCTTGGCTGGACCACTCCGGGCCGAACCGAGGCGCCCGAACCCAGGAGACACCCCCGCACCATGCCCCGTCCTTCCGTCCGCACGGCACTGATCCTGGCCGCCATCGTCGGCGCCGGCATCGCAGCCAGACGGTTCCTGTCCGCTGACGGGCCAAGCCCCGTCGCCGGCCAGAACATCATCCGGCGAAACGCCAAGCTGGCCCGGCTCGGGGCCAGGGGCGGCGGCCGCTATGCGGTCCACCGGGCCCGGCGGACCTTCGCATCGGCGGCCAGGAAGGAGGAGCTCGACACCGAGTTCCAGCTCCGAACCGCCGAAGACGTGACCAGGGAGCTCGGCAACATGAAGGGGGCGATGATGAAGATCGGGCAGATGGCCAGCTACCTGGACACCGGCCTGCCCGATCCGGTCCGCCAGACCCTGGCTTCGTTGCAGAGCGACGCCCCGCCGATGTCGCCGGAGCTGTCGGCGGCCCAGATCGAAACGGCCTTCGGTGCGGCCCCCGACGAGGTGTTCCTGGAGTGGGATCCGGTCCCGATCGCCGCCGCATCGATCGGCCAGGTCCACCGGGCCATCACCCGGGATGGTCTGGCGGTCGCAGTCAAGGTCCAGTACCCGGGCGTGGCCGAGGCGGTGGCCGCCGACCTGGGGAATGCCGGCTGGCTGTTCGGCGGGCTGGCCGCCATGTTCCCCGGCGTCGAGCCGGGTCCGATCATCGATGAGATCAAGGATCGCCTGCGGGAGGAGCTCGACTACGAGTTGGAGGCCGCCAACCAGCGGCACTTCCACAACCACTTCGCCGGCCACCCCTACATCCACATTCCCGCCGTGATCGACGAGTATTCGACCGATCGGATCCTGACCACCGAGCTGGCCACCGGCTCCCGGTTCGAGGACGTGGTCGGCTGGTCGAAGGAGGAGCGGGACCTGGCGGCCGAGACGCTGTTCCGATTCTCGTTCGGGGCGATCTACCAGATCCACGCCTTCAACGGTGACCCCCATCCCGGCAACTACCTGTTCAATCCCGGCGGTCAGGTGACCTTCCTGGACTTCGGTCTGGTCAAGCGGTTCGACCCGGCCGAGACCAAGCTGTTCGAGGACCTGATCATCGAGATGGTGATCAAGCGGGATGTCGAGGCGTTCCGGGCCCTGGTCGAGGAGGTCGGGATCCTGGCTCCCGGTGCACCGTTCAGCGACGAGCTGGTCGAGGAGTACTTCAGCTACTACTACCGGTACGTGATGGAGGATCGGGTCACTCCGATCGATGCCGACTATGCCGCCGGTGGCGTGGCCCACCTGTTCGACATGAGCGGCCCGTACGGGGAGCTGATGAAGCAGCTCAACGTGCCGCCGGCCTTCGTCGTTGTCCAGCGGATCACCCTGGGCCTGATGGGCCTGTTCGCCCGGCTGGAAGCCGAGGCCAACTGGCAGGCGATCGCCCGGGAGCTGTGGCCGTTCGAGATGGGTCCACCGTCGACGCCGATGGGGGAGGAGATCGCCCGCTGGGAGCGGACGATGGCCGATCAGTAGCGGCCTAGGCTCCGCCGCCCGGCCGGCCACCGCCTGGGCGACCGCCGCCACCGGCCCCGGGTCGACCCGGGCCACCGGCCGGGATGCAGTGGTCGGCTGCCGGGCAGTTGTCCGGCCACGGGCCGTCGGACCCGAGGTGGAGCTTGGGCGTTGCCGCCACCTGCTCGTCGATCAGTTCCCGGATCATGGTGATGAAGCGCGGGGCGATGCCGACGGTCGGGACCCTGGTCATCTCCATCCCCAGTTCGGCTGCGGTCTCTGCCGCCTGGGTGTCGAGGTCGAACATGACCTCCATGTGGTCGCTGACGAAACCGATCGGGACGACCGTGACCGTCTTGACCCCGTCGGCGTTGATGGCGACCAGGTGGTCATTCACGTCGGGGGTCAGCCAGGGGATGTGCGGCGGGCCACTCCGGCTCTGGTAGACGAGGTCGAAGCCGTGGTCCGCCAGCCCGGCCGCCGCCATGGTCAGGCGAGCCGCCTCGTGCAACTGGGCCTCATAGGAGCAGGCGGCGGCCATTGAGTTCGGGATGGAGTGGGCGGTGAACACGACCCGATGGGACGGGTCTCCAGCGGCCGGGGGTTCGCCGATCGCCTCGGCCAGGTTGGCCGCCAACGGCTCGATGAACCCCGGGTGGTTGTAGAACAACCGCAGCTTCTGGAGCCGGGGTGCGGTTGGACCGACCGCCTCGATGGCGCCGGCCAGGTCCTGGCGGTACTGGCGGCAGCCGGAGTAGGAGCCGAAGGCCGACGTCGTGAAGACGAGGGCGTTCGACACCCCGTCCTCCGCCATCGTCGCCACCGTGTCTGCAAGCATCGGGTGCCAGTTCCGGTTGCCCCAGTAGATCGGGAGGTCGTGGCCGTTTGCCGCCAGCTCGACGGTCAGCGCATCGATCAGGTTTCGGCACTGGTCGTTGATCGGCGAGCGGCCGCCGAACACCGCGTACTGTTCCGCCACCTCGGCCAGCCGCTCGTCCGGGACGTTGCGGCCGCGGGTGACGTTCCGGAGGAACGGCAGGACGTCCTCCGGTTGCTCCGGTCCTCCGAAGGAGAGCACGAGCACGGCGTCAAAGGTGGAGGTGGTCAACTGGCGAGCAGTTCCCGCTCTCTCTTCTTCGCATCGTCCCGAGCCTGGATGACGGCCCGACGGCTCGGGGACCGGGGTGCGAAGCCGGCTGCCGCCCGCTCCTCGTCGTTCTCACAGCCCCAGAACCCGTGCTCGCGGTTCAGGCGGGCGGTTTCCCGGCACTCGAGCATGACCGGGCAGGACATGCAGTAGGAGGCGGCGATGGCCTCCCGCTCCACCCGACGCTCTGGCCGCTCGGCCGCCGGTCCGAAGAACACGTGGGTCAGACCCTGGCAGATCGCCTGGTCGGTCCAGCTGGTGTCGGTCTTGGGGTGCAATGCGAATTCGATGTCCATGCGCTGCTCAGACTCCTGTCTCTCGCTTCGCAAACCCCGGCCATCCCGCCCCGACGACGCGTCCCGGATGCGACCGGAACGGAGGGGGTGTCGTCGGGGTAGGCGGTGCGGGAGCCGGATGGATCAGGATCACATCTGGTCCCGGCGTACTGGCGGATGGTGTTTGTTCAGCCACCGTTTCTTTCGGAAACCGTACCACAAAAGTTGAGCGATCGGTCAAATGTTTTCGCGATGCCGCCGGTCGCTTCCAGGGATGGAAAACCCTGCTTTACAAGCGGTGTTTTGCCGGCCGGTTCCCTCCCGTTGTTGAGGATTCGTCGCCTGATCGGCCATGGATGCGCGGTCGGCGAAAAAGTCTCGAATCCCGGCGGATATCGGTGCCACGGACGGTTCGAGCTGCCAGGATCGAGCGGTGCGTATCGTCAGCTGGAACCTGTGGTGGCGGTTCGGTCCGTGGGAGGACCGGCAGGCCGGCATCGCCGCCGAACTCCGGCGGCTGGATCCAGACGTCGTCCTCCTGCAGGAGGTCTGGTCCGATGACGACGTCGATCAGGCCGCCAGGCTGGCCGCAGGCCTCGGCCATCACCTGGTCCGGACCACCAGACCGAACGGTGACCCCCAGCGGTTCGGCAACGCCATCCTCAGCCGCTGGCCGATCCGATCATCGACCATGGTCCGCCTGCCGGGGGAGGACGGGGCACCGTCCCACCGCAGCGTCCTGGCCGCAACGGTGGAGGCGCCGCACGGTCTCCAGCCGGTCATCACCACCCACCTGGCCTGGCAGTACGGTGCGTCTGCGCTCCGGTCCCGGCAGCTGACGGAGGTGGTGGCGCTCGTCGACCGCCACCGATCGTCTCTGGCGGACTCGGAGGCGCCACCGGTGATCCTCGGCGGTGATCTCAACGCGGTCCCGGAGTCCGATGAGATTCGCCGGCTGACCGGTTTGGCCCCGCCGTACCGCGACGGCCTGGTCTTCACCGACTGCTGGGCCGCGGTCGGTGACGGCCCCGGGTACACCTGGACCAGAGACAATCCCCATGCCGCCGATGCACTGTGGCCCCGCCGTCGGCTGGACTACGTCCTGGTGACCTGGCCAAGACCGAAGCCGCTGTGCAACCCGATCGCCGCGGCGCTGGCCGGTACCGACGCACTGCCGGTCGGCGACGGGGACCCCCGGAGCGTCGTCCCGTCCGACCACTATGCGGTAGTGGTCGACCTCGACGACCGGCAGACTCTTGACCATGGCTGAGTCGCCACCACCACCGCCCGGGGGGCCGCCACCAGGGTGGTACCCCGACCCGGAGCGCCCGGACGCCTACCGGTGGTGGGACGGCATGGCATGGGCGGACCAACAACCCCCGCCGACCAGTCCTGCTCCACAACACCCCGGCGCCCCTGCTGATCCCGGCCACGGTCCCGGACCGGGGGCCGGCCCACCGATGACCGGGTTCGCCCCGCCGCCCGACATCGGCGGCTATCCGGGCCACCCCGGTGCCTATCCGGCGCCTCCGGCTCCCTACCGCCCGCTCGGTGACATCGGGAGCTGGTTCTCCGAGAGCTTCCGGCTGGCGGTCGACCGGTCAGGCCACTTCCTACCGATGATCGTCGTGTTCGTCCTGTCGGTCGGGCTGTTCACGTCG
The DNA here is from genome assembly GCA_039029715.1 of Actinomycetota bacterium. Classification (GTDB taxonomy): domain Bacteria; phylum Actinomycetota; class Acidimicrobiia; order Acidimicrobiales; family SZUA-35; genus JAHELU01. Next base: position 12,043 of record JBCCFN010000158.1, read on the forward strand.
TTCGCGCTCTGGTACGGGCTGGAGGACAGCACGTTCACGGTGGACCAGGACACGGCGGAGACGTCTGTGAGCTACGGCGGCTCGTCGATGTGGCTGATCCTGGCCGCGCTGTCGGTGCCGGTGTCCTCGGTACTGACCGGATTGGCAAAGGGGGCGATGGCCCTATCGCTCTTTTTTTG
>JBCCFN010000159.1:0-12050 GCA_039029715.1 Actinomycetota bacterium
GCCCAGCTCACGTAGTCCTGTCATCTCAACGGCCGGCGGCGCCGGCCGGAGCCGAGATCAGCCCTCGGTGTCGATGAAGATGCACTCCCCTGGGCACTCCTCGGCCGACTCGATCACCCGCTCGAGGCCACCGTCGGGGATCCGAGCCATACCTTCGGCACCGGCGGGATTGGCCTCACCGTCGAACAGCTTCTCCTCGCCGAAGTTCTCCGAGGCTTCCTTCACGTAGTACAGGCCGTCATCCATCCCGAAGAAGACATCGGGGGCGATCTCGGCACAGAGGCCATCACCGGTGCAAAGATCCTGATCGATCCAGACCTTGAATGACATTGTTCGTACTCCTTGCAGTGTCCCTGCGATATCTGTAGGCCTGGTTGGCTGGCCTGCAGCGTTGGCGGTCCCCGATCGGGACCTCCAGTGCCCGTCCGATCCGGCCGGGCTCCAGCCCGGCTCACCGGACTGTATAGACGTACATTGTATCGGCGCCAACCAGGTGATCCCTTACCGTACGAGCCGGATTGCGGGGCCACGGGCCAGCCTCTCCGACCCGCTCGAACGGGTGGTTCGCCGTGGCAGCTGTGCGACGGATTCGCCGATTTCGCTCGGACCCGTCGCCGAGGTGAGCGCCGGTGGCTAGCGTTCGGGTTGTGAGTGTCGACACGAACCAAACGGTCGCCGGTGCCGACGTGTTCCCCGGGGCCTACGCCCGCACCAGACGCTTCACCGTCGGCGTTCCCCGTACCGTCACCATCGTCGAAGGGGGGCGCGTCCTGTTCCTCCGGTCCCGGGACGGCCGGGACCCGGCCCTGTGCCTGTGGCTGCTCGGGCCGGGTGGCGAGGAACGGATCCTGGTCGACCCGGCGGCGCTCCAGCTGGATGGGGAGGAGCTGCCGGACGCAGAACGAGCCAGACGGGAGCGGGCAAGGGAGTCCGGCTCCGGGATCGTTGCCTACTCGGTAGACCCGGCCGGCCGAACCGTCTGTTTCGGCCTGGGCGGGTCGTTGTTCGTCGTCGACGTCGAGAGCGGTGCCATCGAGGCCCCGGAGGTCACCGGCACGGTCTTCGACCCTCGACTCAGCCCAGACGGGCGCCGGATCGCCTACGTCTCCGGCAGCGACCTCCGAGTGCTCAACCTGGACGAGGACGATCCGGAAGCGGCGGACTTCGCGGTGGCCGCCGGGGGGCCACCATCGGTCAGCTACGGCCGGGCCGAATTCATCGCCGCCGAGGAGATGCAGCGCGGCCGGGGCTACTGGTGGAGCCCGGCGTCCGACCGGCTGCTGGTCACCAGGGTCGACGAGACGCCGGTCCAGACCTGGCACATCGCCGATCCGGCCCACCCGGACCGGCAACCGAACGCGGTTCGGTACCCGGCTGCCGGCACGGCGAACGCCCAGGTCGGTCTGCTCCTCGTCGGCCTCGACGGCGGGCGGCGGCGAATCGAGTGGGACGACGACGGCCGGTTCGAGTACCTGGCCAACGTGGTGTGGACCAAGGGCCATGATCCGCTCGTCGTCCGTCAGACCCGGGATCAGCGAGAGGTGTCGATCGCTTCCCTCGATGTCGAGGATCGGACCCTGACCGAGCGGCGGCGCATCACAGACCCGACCTGGGTCGAGTTGGTGCCAAGCTCACCGACGGTGTCGGATCGAGGGCTGCTGACGATCGAGGACCTGTCGAGCCAGGCCACCGCCACCGACCTGACCCCATCCGGCCGCCGAGCGCTCGTGCTCGACGGCCGTCCGGTGACCGGGGACGGCCTGCATGTCCGGTCGATCGTCGGGGTGGCCGAGGACCACGCCGTCGTCACCGCCTGGACCGATCCCACCGAGATCCACCTGGTTGCGGTCGATCTCGACCGCCGAGGGGAACCGGTGCAGCTGACGACGAACCCCGGCGTCCACACCGCCGTGCTCGGGCGGGGGCCGAACGATGGCGATCGGGTTGCCGTGGTGACCAGCGCCCGGCCGCTGACCGACGGGATCGAGGTGGCGCTCCGGCCGCTGCTGCTCCCCGGCGGCCCGGAGGACGCCGCCGAGTCCGGGGACGACGTCGATCCCCAGGACAATGGCGCCATGGGCCGGGCCCTGACCGAGCCGATGCTCGGGACGCCGATCGGGTTCGTCGAGGACCGGTCGGACCGACCACCGATCACGGCCGCCCCGCTGTTCACCCAACTGGGGGCCGACCGCCTGGCGTCTGCCGTCTTCCTCCCGACCGGATACCAGGGCGACGAACCGCTCCCGGTCCTCCTCGACCCCTACGGTGGCCCCCACGCCCAGCGGGTGCTCAAGACCCAGACCTCCCACCTGGTGTCGCAGTGGTTCGCCGACCAGGGGTTCGCCGTGCTGGTCACCGACGGGCGGGGCACGCCCGGCCGCGGCCCGGAGTGGGAACGACAGGTGTGGGGAGACCTGGCCACCCCGGTCCTGGAGGATCAGCTCGCCGCCCTGGACGCCGCGGCCGAAGACTACGGCGTGTTCGATCTGGAGCGGGTGGCGATCCGGGGCTGGTCGTTCGGCGGGTACCTGGCCGCCCTGGCCGTGATCAGGCGGCCGGACCGGTTCCATGCTGCGGTGGCCGGTGCTCCGGTCACCGACTGGCGGCTGTACGACACCCACTACACCGAGCGCTACCTCGGCCGGCCGGACCTCCATCCCCGGCACTACGACACCACAGATCTGACCGCCGAGGCGGAGCGGCTGACCCGGCCGTTGCTGCTGATCCACGGCCTGGCCGACGACAACGTGGTGGCGGCCCACACCCTCCGGTTGAGCACGGCCCTGCTCGGCGCCGGGGTGCCCCACCGGGTGCTGCCCCTGTCCGGGGTGACCCACATGACGCCGCAGGAGATGGTTGCGGAGAACCTGCTGTGGATCCAGCTCGACTTCATCCGGGAGAATCTCGGCCTGCCGTCGACCCACCGTCGGATGGGGTGACCGCCCGGTGATCGACGACCTGGCCCGGCTGACCCCGGACCTCGACGCCCTCGGGTGGGACGAGGAGCTGGAGCGGTGGGCCGGGTCGGAGGGGGCGGTGGAGGACGAGCTGGCCCGGGGTCGGATCGCCCGGGTGTCGCGGGGGTTCAGCCTGGTCTTCACCGGCGGTGACGCCGTGCTGGCGGCGTCCGGCTCCATGCGGCTCCAGACCGACCTGGTCCCGGCGACCGGCGATTACGTCATCGTGGCCGCCGACCCCGAGGACGGGCCGAGCCTGGCCGCCATCGCCCCCCGCCGGTCGGCCCTCAGCCGACGGGCGGCCGGCCGGGTCCCCGAGCCCCAGGTGCTCGCAGCAAACGTCGACGACGTGTTCGTCATGCAGGGACTGGACCGGGAGATCAACCTCCGGCGGATCGAGCGCCAGCTGGTCGTGTCGTGGGACTCCGGGGCGGAGCCGATCGTCGTGCTGACCAAGTCGGACCAGATCGACGGTGGCCCGGACGCACTTGCCGATGCGGTGACGGAGGTGACCGCCATCGCCCCGGGGGTGACCGTGCTGACCGTGTCGACCGTGACCGGCCAGGGGGTCGACGCGATCGCCGATCGGGTCAGGGCCGGGCGGACGGTGGCGATGATGGGACTGAGCGGGATCGGCAAGTCCACCCTGGTCAACGCATTGACCGACGGCGAGGTCCAGCGGACCGGCGAGGTCAGGGCCGCAGACCGGCGGGGCCGCCACACCACCGTGACCCGGGACCTGATCCCGATCCCGACCGGTGGGTTCATGATCGACACCCCCGGCATCCGGGAGATCGGCCTCTGGCAGGCATACGACGGGCTGGCCCGGACCTTCCCCGAGATCAGCGAGGAGGCCGACCGGTGCCGGTTCGCCGACTGCGAACACCGGAACGAACCGGGCTGTGCGGTGCGGGCGGCCCAGGCCGAGGGGCTGATCCCGGAGCGACGGCTCGACCACTGGCGGGACCTGATGGCCGAACTGGCGCTGCAGGAGACCCAGCTGGAGGAGTTCGCCAGGCGGTCGGAGTCCCGGGACCGGGCCGATGCCGAACGCCGCCGGGACGCCGAGCGGCCGAACAAGCGGAGCCGGAACAAGTCCGGGCGCCGCGGCGGGGGGCGACGGCGGCGCTAGCCATCCCCGCGGTGGCCGGGGATGGCCGACCGGGCGACCTCGAGCACCCGGCTCCCCCCGTCCCGGTCGTTCCTTTGCCATCATGGAGCAGACGTGGAGGTGTCCGTGCGGAATCCCGACCCGCCAAACGGCCCGGCGGTGGGCCGGCCCCAAACAGCGACCAACGACACCCGGGCCAGGCGGCCGGGGGTGGCGATCATCGCCGCGGTCGCCATCATCGTGCTGTCCGCTGCCGGCTGTGGCCGCTCGGCCCCGGAGGGTGCAGCGGCCGAGGAGGTCGAGGTGGAGCCGGAGGCCGCCGGCATCCAGTTCGCGAGCGACGCCCCGATCGTCGAGCCCCTCCCGACGACCACCACCGCCACGACGACCGCCCCGTCAACGACGGCCGGGACCGCCGGAACCTACGTGATCGAGCCCGGCGACACCCTGTCGGTGATCGCCGAACGGTTCGGGGTGTCGGTCGAGGCGCTGTCCGAGGCCAACGGGATCACAAACGTCGACAGCATCCAACCAGGCCAGGAGCTGATCATCCCCGCACCGGCGCCGGCCGGCTGAACCGAACGGGCCAGACGCCGATCAGCCCGGGGTGGAGCCGACCACCCCGAGGGCGGCGGACCATGCGGTGCGCCAACCGGCCGGGTCCAGGCCACGGGCCCGCATCGCCTGCTCTGCGGCCAACGGGTCGCCCCGGCCGACAAGGGCACCGAACAGCGCCAGGACCAACCGGCTGGTCTGATCGTCGGTGCCGTCAAGCTCGGCCCAAGCCGCGGCAAGCGCCCGGTCCCGGGCCGGCAGGTCGTCGGTTGCGTGCCGGGCGGCCGCCCTGGCCACCAGGGCCAACACCCGATCCAGGTAGGTGGAGTGACCGGCGATGACGGTCTGGACACTCCGTTCGACCGCGTCGTACCGGCCCTCGACCGCAGCCAGCAGGGCGGCCATCGACTGTTCGAACTGACCACGCCGTTCGCTCTTGGAGCCGTCGGTCCACGAGAGTTGGGTTGCGGCCTCGGCCACCGCACCTCGCTGGAGCAGGGCCAGCGTCATCGACACCATCAGGTCGGCCTCACCGACGTTCGACGGGTCCTCGTGCGAGCCCTCGTACCTGGCGGCCCAGCGGATGGCCCGCTCCGGCTCGCCGATCCTGGCCGCCGAGGCGCAGTTTGCGATGACGGCGATCCGACGGGCGTCCCGATCACCGGATCGCTCCGCGGTGTTGAACGCCTCCTCCAAGAGCTCGGTCCCCTCGCTGATCCGACCGAGCGACACCAGGGCCCGGCCGGACAGCGCCAGCGCCTGGACCAGCGCCGCGTCGTCCTCGGCCTTGGCCGCCGACACCTGGGCCTGCCCGGCGAGCGATTGGGCCTCCCGGGCCCGGCCGGACCACAGCGACAGCGATGCGGCCAGATTGAGCATGATGGCCACCACCGCCGGGTCACCCCGGCGGCGGGCCTCGGGTAGGACCAGGGTCAGGAGCTCCTGGGCCGTCTCCCATTCACCGATGTGGAACGCGATCCACGCCTGGACCCCCTGGGCCCAGGCCAGGCCGTTGCGGTCACCGAGCTCGGCGAAGATGTCGACCGCCTGGATCACCAACTCGTCCGCGGTATGGACCTCGCCGCGGACGAAGGCATGCCAGGCGAGACTCTGGAGCGCCCACGCCTCGGACCGCCGATCCCCGGCCCTGGCCGCAACCATGCGGGACGAGGTCAGGGCCTGGGTCGCCAGCTGGTCGTCCGCCCGTTCCATCTCGGTGATACCGAGCAGCCGGAGGGCGAGCGCCTGACCGTCCGGGATCTCCAGCGCAGCCAGCCGGTCCGCGGCCTCCCGCAGCTCGCTGGCCGCCCGGTCCAGTTCCCCGGCCTTGCGGTTGACATCACCCCGGATCAGCAGGGCCTGGGCCGCCGTCGCCGGGTCGTGTTCGAGCAGCGGTTCCAACCGGTCCAGGTCCGCACGGGCCCCGGGAATGTCCCGGACCTCGCATCGGGCCTTGGCCCGGCCGAACAGGAACCGGGCCTGGTCCTCCCGCTCGGTCGACAGGTCGAGGCCGTACTCGTACCACCGCTCGGCCCGGGTCGGCTCGCCGACCTCGAGCGCCCGGTCGCCGGCCTGGCCGAGCCAGTACAGGGCCCGCCGACGGACCTCGGCCGGGTCGAGCCCGGGGATGTAGGAGACCTCGGACGCCAGCTGGGCCGAGGCCCGGTAGTTCTCGGCGATGGCGACCACGATGGAGTTGCGGATCCGGTCGGTCTGGTCGGCGGACAGATAGTCGGCGATCCCGGCATGGCGCTGGGCCCGAACCGTCTTGGTCAGCGTGCCGTAGGCGACGTCCCGAACCAGCTCGGAGATGAACTCGTAGCGGGAGCCGTTGATGGCCAGCAGATCGAGCGAGACCAGGGCGGCAAGGGCGTCATCGATGCTCTTCACCCCCCGGGCCTCCCGCGCCAGGGTCTGCAGTCCGATCAGCGTCCCGCTCCGGCCGAAGATGGAGGCGTCCTCGATCAGGGCCCGCTGCGCCGGCTCCAGCCGATCGAGCCTGGCCGCAACGATGCCGCGGAGCGTGTCCGGCAGATCGCCGAGGTCGTGACCGGGGCCGCTGACCGTACGCTCGCCGTTGTCGTCGACGGTGCCGCCGTTGCCAACGTAGCCGGCCAGCTCCTCCAGGAAGTACGGGTTGCCGCCGCTCCGGGCCACCAGCTCCTCGGCCAGCTCCAGCGACAGGTCTGGCCCGACCTCGGTCACCAGCTGGCGGGCAGCACCGGCGTTCAGCGGGCCGAGTGGGAGGATCGACGTGCCGTGGCGGCGGCTGAGCATGGCCTCGTCGTCGAAGGTCTGGGTGGACACCATGATGAACAGCGGGGTCTTCGCCAGCTCCCCCAGGACGTGGTCGAGGACGATCCACAGCGCATCACTGGCCCAGTGCATGTCTGTCAGGTGGATCACGACCGCCCGGCGGCGGAGCTCCTGTTCCAGGATCTGGCGGAATGCCAGCGCGACCTCGGACCGGTTGCGGTTCTTCTCCCCACCCCGGAGCGGGGTGTCGTAGCCGAGCATGTGGAGCAGGGCGGTCAGCCAACGGGTGACCTCCGGCTCGTCGGTCCCGAACCGCTCGGCCAGGGCGACCCGGAGCCGGGCCTCGGCCTCGGAACGGTTGAGGTCGACCGCCAGCCCGTACAGCTCGCGGACCAGCTCGCCGATCGGCCACCAGACGTTGGCTTCGCCATAGGCGACGCAGCGACCCTGGAGGACGAGCAACTCGGTCCGCTCGGCCAGCCGAGCCGAGGTCTCCTGGATCAGCCGGTGCTTGCCCATCCCGGCCTCGCCGACGACAACCGCCAGCTGGGCGGTCTGCAGGTCCATGGCCATCATCGCCTGGGACTCCAGGAACGCCAGCTCCCGCTGCCGCCCAACGAACAACTCGGCCGTACGGCGACGGGCCCCCGGGGGCTGGGTCACCTCCACCGCGACCCAGGCCTCGAGCGGGTCCTCCCGACCCCGGGCCGGCAGGCTTCCCGCAGACTGGTACCGCACCGCGTCACCGGTGGCCTGGCGGGTGGTGTCGCCGACCAGGACCTGGCCGGGCTGGGCCAGCTCCTGGAGCCGGGACGCCGAGTTCATCACGTCCCCCATGGCGGTGTAGTCGCCGCCGGTCGAGGTCGAGCCGACCAGGACCTCCCCGGTGTTGATCCCGACCCGAATGTGGACCGGCGGGCCACCGTCTCCGCCGAGGCGGTCGATCGATGCCTGCATCCGCAGACCGGCCCGAACGGCCCGCTCCGCATCATCGGAGTGGGCGACCGGGGCTCCGAACAGGGCGACGACCTGGTCCCCGACGATCTTGTCGACCACGCCACCGAAGGTCCTGATGTCCTCGGTCAACTGGACGAAGGCCCGGTCGACCAGGTGCTTGACCTCTTCCGGATCCTGCCGCTCGGCCAGCGCCGTGAACCCCACGATGTCTGCGAACACGGCGGTGATGATCCGCCGCTCCTCCTCGATCGAGGCCTGGGACGCGCCGCAGCTGGGGCAGAACCGGGCGTTCTCCGCCACCGGGGCACCACAGGACCGACAGGTCTTCATGTCCTGGTCAGCCTACCGACCAGCGGTGACGGGTGACAGGTGGGAGGGCCCGCCCGTCAACCCTCGACCGGCCGAGCCGGGGCCGGCTGACAGGTCGGACACCAGTAGGTGCTCCTGGCGTGGATGCCGTGGACGGCCCGCCTGATCGGTGTGCCGCAGACGCCACAGGGCGCCCCCGCCCGGCCATAGACGGCCAGGCCGGGCCGACCGTCGACGACCGCAGTGACCCGAGGACCGGACCCGAGGTTGCGAGTGAGCAGCTCGGCCGCGGTGGCGACCACCCGGGCCCTCGTCGCCTCGTCGACCGCCCGCACCGAGGTCTCGGGGTGGATCCCACAGGCGAACAGGACCTCGCTCTTGTAGACGTTGCCGACCCCACAGCAGATCCGCTGGTCGAGGAGCGCGACCGCCATCGAGGTCGAACCGTCCCGTACTCCGAACCGCCGGACCGCCTCGGCCTGGTCTGCGTCAGGCAGGCACAGATCGGGGCCGAGGTGGGCGGTGCCGTCCTGCCGTCCTGGGCTGCGGCCGGTCGTGGTCGGCCGCAGCCGGACATGGGGAGCGGAGAAGCAGACCGCAAGCCACCCGTGGTCGGTCTCGATGACGGCCCGGACCGCAGATCGGGACCGACGCCACCGTTCACCTCGCCTGTAGATGTGCCAACTCCCGGACATCTTCATGTGGGTTTCCAACGTCGTGCCGTCTGCGAAGCGAACGAGCAGATACTTGCCACGAGCCTCGACCGCCTCGATGCCGGTCCCCGGGGCGGGACCGGGGCCGACCAACCGTGGGGCATCGAAGGCCTGGACCGTTCGGCCCTCCAGGACCGGACGGAGCCGGCCGGCGGTGCGATGGATCGTGTCGCCCTCTGGCACCGGTCCAGTGTGCCAGCCCGACCATGGATCCTGCCGGTCCGGCCGTGGCCGACGCCACGATCTTTCAGCGTCTTTCAGCGGCCGATCGGGTCGCAAGTCCGACGGTGCTGGTTACCGTCAAAAAGATGGAAACCGCCCCAGACTCAGCGCCTCACGCCGCAGGTGACGCAATGCCAGGAACCGACGCGCCATGGTGGCGTCGAGGCGTCGTCTACCAGGTCTACATTCGCTCGTTCGCCGACGGCAACGGTGACGGGACCGGCGACATCGCCGGCCTCCGGGCTCGGCTGCCGTACCTGGCGGACCTCGGCGTCGACGCCATCTGGATCAACCCGTGGTATCGGTCCCCGCTGGCCGATGGCGGCTACGACGTGGCCGACTATCGGGCCATCGAGGATCGCTACGGCTCGCTCGATCAGGCCGAGACCCTGATCGAGGAGGCTCATGACCACGGGATCCGGGTCATCGCCGACCTGGTCCCGAACCACACCTCCGAGCAGCACGTCTGGTTCACCGAGGCGGTGGCGGCGCCGCCCGGGGATCCGGCCCGGTCTCGCTACCACATCCGCCCCGGCACCGGCCCGGACGGTTCGGAGCCGCCGACCGACTGGCGTAGCGTGTTCGGCGGTCCGGCCTGGACCAGGCTGGCCGACGGCGAGTGGTACCTCCACCTGTTCGCCCCGGAACAGCCGGACCTCAACTGGGAGAACCCCGAGGTCCGTGAAGAGTTCCTGGCCATCTTCCGGTTCTGGCTCGACCGGGGCGTCGACGGGTTCCGGATCGACGTGGCCCACGGCATGGTCAAGGACCCGGCGTTCACAGACGTCGGCGGCGACCATACCGAGATCCTGTCGTCGTCGAAGCAGGCCAACCATCCGTTCTGGGATCGGGACGGGATCCACGAGATCGTCCGGGACTGGCGGGCCGTGCTCGACGAGTACAGCTCACCGGGCAACGAGCGGATGATGGTGGCCGAGGCGTGGGTCGACCCGGCCCGGCTGCCCCTCTATCTCCGGAGCGACGAGTACCACCAGTCGTTCAATTTCGACTTCCTGGAGGCGCCGTGGTCGGCGCAGACGTTCGCCAAGATCGTGGAGGAGTCGGCGGCGGCTGCGGCCGAGGTCGGCTCCACCTCCACCTGGGTCCTGTCGAACCACGATGTGATGCGGGAGGTGACCCGCTACGGGTTGCCGAACGGGACCGACTGGCGGGCCTGGCCGGCCGCCGGCCCGGCCGACCTGCTCGACACCGTCACCGGTGCCCGCCGGGCCAGGGCGGCGGCGCTGCTGCTGCTCGGCCTGCCCGGATCGGCCTACATCTATCAGGGGGAGGAGCTCGGCCTGCCCGAGGTCTGGGATCTCCCAAACGACGTCCTCGACGACCCGGTGTGGGAGCGGTCCGGACACACACGCAAGGGTCGTGACGGTTGCCGGGTCCCGCTGCCGTGGGCCAAGGACGGTCCGTCGTTCGGGTTCGGGGACGGCCAGCCGTGGCTGCCCCAACCGGCGGACTGGGGCGACCGAAGTGCTGCGGTCCAGGCCGAGGATCCGACCTCAAGCCACCGGCTGTACCGGACCGCGCTCGGCCTCCGCCGAACCTGGGGCATGGCGGACGAGGCGGTCACGATGCTCGACCTCGGTGACGATGTCCTCGCCTACCGGCGGGGCAGCGGGCTGACCTGCGTGGTCAACATGGGGTCGGCACCGGTGCCACTGCCGGACCACACCGAGGAACTGCTCCGCAGCGATCCCGGGGCCGAGGCCGGGGCCCAGCTCGCCCCGGACACTGCGGTCTGGCTCCGCTGAGGTTCGCCCGGACCCGCACCGAGCGGTCGACCGGAGCGGATGGGGCCGGCCCTAGGCTGGCCCCATGCCGACGCCGATCACCGACACCACCGCCTGGAGCGACCTCGCCGAGCATGCGACCGGGATGGCGGACGTCACCATCCGCCAGCTGTTCGACGATGATCCGGACCGGGCAGACGCCCTCACCATCGAGGCGGCCGGGCTCCGGGTCGACCTGTCGAAGAACCGGATGACCGCGTCGACCATCGAGCGGCTCGTCGCAGTGGCCGACGCCGCCGACGTGGCCGGCCTGCGGGACGCCATGCTCCGTGGCGACCGGATCAACACCACCGAGGACCGTTCGGTCCTCCACACCGCGCTGCGGCGGCCGGCCGACCAGCCGCTGGAGGTCGACGGGGTCGATGTGGTGGCCGACGTCCACCGGGTCCTGAACAAGATGGCGGCGTTCAGCGACTCGGTCCGGGACGGGACCTGGCGGGGGGCGACCGGGGAGAAGATCTCGGCCGTCGTCAACATCGGGATCGGTGGGTCTGACCTCGGCCCGGCCATGGCCTATCGGGCCCTCCGGCCGTACTCCGACCGTTCGACCAGCCTCACCTTCGTCTCGAACATCGACCCGACCGACCTCCACGAAGCCCTGATCGGCCTGGACCCGACCACCACCCTGTTCGTGGTGGTGTCCAAGACCTTCGGCACCATCGAGACGCTGACCACCGCCCGCTCGGCCCGAGCCTGGCTGACCGCGGCCCTCGGCGAGGTGGCGGTCAGCCGCCACTTCGTCGCGGTGTCCACCAATGCGGAACGGGTGGCCGACTTCGGCATCGACACCGAGAACATGTTCGAGTTCTGGGACTGGGTCGGCGGGCGATACTCGGTTCCCTCGGCGGTCGGGCTGTCGCTGATGCTGGCCATCGGACCGGACCGGTTCCGGGAGTTCCTGGCCGGCATGCACGAGATGGACCGCCACTTCGCCGAGGCGCCGCCGGCCGAGAACCTGCCGATGCTGCTCGGCCTCATCGGGATCTGGTACACCAACTTCTTCGGAGCCCAGTCCACGGCCGTCCTCCCCTATGCCGACCATCTGTCCCGGTTCGCCGCCTACCTCCAGCAGCTGGACATGGAGAGCAATGGCAAGGGGGTCGACAAGCAAGGACGTCGCCTGGCCGCCGACTCCGGCCCCATCGTGTGGGGCGAGCCCGGGACC
>JBCCFN010000160.1:0-11947 GCA_039029715.1 Actinomycetota bacterium
CCCCGGACGAGATGCCCTGCCTCGGCGAGACCGTCGAGGTCGCCAACCTCTGGTCGGCCGCCGCGGTCTGGGTCAAGGAGGGTCCGGGTATGGCCCAGGTGGTCGCCGAGTGGATGACCCACGGCTACCCCCGGGTGATCGACGCCCACGGGGCGGACGTGGCCCGGTTCTACGACTGGGAGCGCAACGACGAGCACATCTGGGCCCGGTCGGCCGAGCACTTCAACAAGACCTACGGCATCGTCCACCCGGCCGAGCAGTGGGAGAGCCGCCGCCAGCTCAAGACCAGCCCCTACTTCTCACGCCAGGAGGCCAAGGAGGCCGAATTCTTCGAGGCCCGGGGCTGGGAGCGGCCCCAGTGGTACCGGTCGAACGCCGACCTGGTCGAGCGCTATGACCTCGGCCCCCGGGAGACCGAGTGGGACAACCGGTGGTGGAGCCCGATCACGATCGGCGAGCACCTCAACCTTCGGGAGAACTGTGGTGTGGTCGATCTGTCCGCATTCCAGGTCTACGAGCTGTCCGGGCCGGGTGCGGTCGAGTTCGCGGACCGGCTGGCGGTCAACAAGGTCGACAAGCCGGTCGGGTCCTCGGTCTACACACCGTGGCTGAACCCAGACGGCGGGTTCCACTCCGACCTGACGATGATGCGGACCGGCGAGGACACGGTCCAGATCGTGACCGGTGTCTTCGACGGTGGTCGCGACAGCTTCTGGGTTCGCAAGTACCTCCCGACCGACGGTTCGGTCACCTTCACCGATCGGACCATGGACGTGACCACCTTGGGCCTGTGGGGCCCGAACGCCCCGGCCGTGCTCGGCCAGCTGTGCAGCATGGACCTCAGCCAGTCCGGTTCGCCCTACGGGTCCTACCTCGACGCCGAGGTGGCCGGTCTGCCGGTCAAGCTGTTCCGCATCTCCTACGTCGGCGACACCGGTTGGGAGATCTATGCCGACTGGGCCAACGGCCCCGCCCTGTGGGACGCCCTGTTCGAGGCCGGTGAGTCCCAAGGGATCCGGCCGACCGGGGGCGGGGTCTACGGCTCGTCCGGCCGGGTCGAGAAGGGCTACCGCCTGATGGGGGCCGAGCTGGAGTCGGAGTACAACCCGGTCGAGGCCGGGCTGGCCAGACCCAAGGTCAAGGCTGCAGACTTCATCGGCAAGGAGGCCTATCTGAAGGCGAGGGAGTCGGACCCGATCGCCAAGATGTGCACCCTGACCGTCGAGGATCAGACCGACGCCAAGGGTCGCCGGCGGTATATGCAGGGCGGCAACGAGCCGATCCTGACCCCGGACGGGAAGCGGATCGAGGACTCCCATGGCCGGGTGTCCCGGGTCACCACCGCCTCGCCCGGTCCGTCGGTCGGCAAGCACCTGCTGATGGCCTACCTGCCGACCGAGCTGGCCGAGGTCGGCACCGAGCTCCAGGTCATGTACATGAACGAGCGGTTCCCGGTGAAGGTCGGGGCGGTCGAGGGCTCGGTCTTCGACCCCGACGACAGCCGCCTCAAGGGGTAGATCGGCGTGGGCGAGCTTCGAATCCTCTGCTGTGTAAAACGCGTACCGGCCCCAGGGGCGCGGATCAACGTGACCGAGGACGGGCAGTCGGTCGAGACCGCGCACCTCGGGTTCACCACCAGCCCCCACGAGGAGTGCGCGGTCGAGGAGGCGGTCCTGCTGACCGAGGCCAATGGCGGGACCGTGACGGTGATGACCGCCGGACCGGCCGAGGCCGAGGAGCAGCTCCGCTACGCCGCCTCGGTCGGGGCAACCGAGTTGGTCCTGATCCCGACCGACGAGGCCGACGGGCCGTGGGACCCCCAGCGGACCGCGGCGGCGCTGACCGAGGCGATCCAGGGGATCGAGGCCGAGCACGGCCCGTTCGACCTGATCCTGTTCGGGAACGAGTCTGCGGATTCGGGCGGCTATCAGGTCGGTGTCCGGGTGGCCCGGGCCCTCGGCCGGTCGATCGTCAACGGCATCAAGGGCATCGAGTTCCCCGAGGACGATCCGGACGTCGTCATCGCCCGCCGGGCCGTCGACGCCGGATTCGAGGTCTACCGCCTGCCGCGGCCGGCCGTGCTCGGGGTCAAGGAGGGGCTGAACCTGCCCCGGTACCCGACGATGCGGGGCCGGCTGGCCTCGAAGAAGGCCGAACTCCGTTCGATCGATGCCGACGGCGATGCCGGCGGCCAGGCCATGATTCGCCTCCACCGACCCGAGGAGCAGGTCTCGACCACCGAGATCATCGGGGACTCCTCCAAGTCGGCAGACGAGGTGGCGGTCAAGGTCGTCGACCTGCTCGAGGAACTCGGTGTGCTGACGACCGGAGGTGGGGCATGACGATGCTGGTGGTGATCGAGCACGATCGGGGGGCGCTGGCCGAGGCCGGGCGGGAGGCGCTGACCGCAGCCCGGGACCTTGCCGAGCGGCTGGATCTCGAGGTCCACGCCGTCGTCCTCGGCCAGTCCGGTGCCGACCTGGCCGACGAGCTCGGGGCGCACGGAGCCTCGACCGTCCACGTCGCAGACCACGACCTGCTCGCCGACTACGGCCCGGACGCCTGGGCCGAGACGGTCCGTCAGCTGGCAGACGAACTCGATGCCGAGGTGGTGCTGTCGGTCGGGACCGACCGCGGCAACGAGGTTCTGGCCAACCTGGCGGCCCGGACCGACCTGCCGTTCGTTGCCAACTGCACCACGATCGACGCCGAAGACGACGATCAGTGGTCGATGACCAGGGTCCAGTGGGGCGGTTCCCTGCTCGAGGACGCAACCCTCAGCGCCGACCGCAAGCTGGTCACCTTCGCCCACCATGCGGTGGTGGCCGAGACGACCGACGATGGTGACGCCGAGGTCGTCGCGTTCGAACCGGATCTCGACCCGGACGATGACCCGACCCTTGCCACCACCGTGATCGTCGACCGGATGGTCATGACCCAGGGCGTCACCCTGTCGACGGCGCCGGTCGTGGTCAGCGGCGGCCGAGGGGTCGGTTCCGCAGACGGCTTCGGCCCGCTGGAAGAGCTGGCCGAGCTGCTGGACGGCCGGGTCGGCTGCTCCCGGGCGGTGACCAACAACGGCTGGCGGCCCCATGCCGACCAGGTCGGCCAGACCGGCACCAGGATTGTGCCGGAGATATACATCGCCACCGGGATCTCCGGAGCCATCCAGCACTGGGTCGGGGCGATGGCGTCGAAGAAGATCCTGGCCCTCAACACCGACCCCGAGGCCAACATGGTGACCAAGGCCGACTACGCCGTCATCGCCGACCTCCACGAGGTGGTGCCGGCCATCAGCGCCGAGATCCGCCGCCGCAGAGGGGCCTGATCGAGCGCCGGTCCCCGGGCCGGCGACGAAATCGAGATTTCTTGGGACGACCCGGCCGCGGCCGGCGACAGAGGGACGGGTGGGGCTGAAGTAGCCACCCGTCGTCTGATCGTCGAACGGTGGAGGTGTGGCGATGTCCCGAGTCCTTGTGCGGTTGCCGAGGAGTGGTCGTCGATCGGCGACGGTCGTGGTCGGCCTCGTGGTCGGTGTGATCGGATTGGTGATCACCCCGCTGGTCGTCGACGCCAGGGTCTCACCCCGGACGACGGTCGACCGGCCGGCTGCCGGGGCCACGGTGTCCGGCGACCTGGTGGTGACCGGCTCGGCCAGACACCCGGTCGGGATCGAGCGGGTCGAGGTCGTGGTCAAGGACCTCGACCGCGGCCGGTACTGGAACGGTGAGCGATGGCAGCGGGACTTCGTTCGCTTCCCCGTCCCGGTCGACCCGCCGGGCGGCACCGAGGTCCGCTGGTCGGCATCGGTCCCCGCTGACCAGTTGGCACGGGGCGCCTACCGGGCCCGAGCCTTCGCCCGCAGCGTCGAGGGCAACGGCGATGCCCACGGGGGAGACGCAGCCGAGTTCGACCATCGACCGGGCCTCGACCCTCGGCGCTACGACACCGAGATCGATGCCCCGGCCGATCGGGCCGTTGTCAGCGGGTCGATCGAGGTCGAGGGCCGGGCCACGTCCTCCGACGGCGTGGCTGCCGTCCTGGTCGTGATCCGTCAGCTGGACAGCGGGCGGTACTGGGACGGTGACGCCGGTGGCTGGTCCGATCGGTTCGTCCGGACGCCGGCGGTGCTGTCCGACCCGGGGGCGACGACGGTTCGGTGGTCGGTGGAGGTTCCGGCCGACGAGACGACGGTTGGTGAGTATCGGGCTCGGGCGTGGGTCCGGACCGTCCCGGGTCGAGGCGATCCGTTCGGCCGCGGTCGATCCGCGTTCTCGGTGACGGCCGAGTCGCCCGTGCCGGCCGCAACGGCGCCCCCGACGACCCTCCCACCGACGACCCTGCCCCCGACGACGGCCACCACGTCGACGACCCGCCCACCGACGACACCGCCACCGCCGACGGCGACCACCTCGACGACGGCACCGCCGGAGGCCACCACGTCGACGACCGCACCGCCGCCGGAGGTCGCCCCATCGTCTGAGGTCACCGCACCGCCGCCGGAGACCACGGCACCGGGGAGCGGATGCGCCGGCGGCGATCCGGCCATCCTCCTGCCGTGCGCCGGCGTGCTGATCGGGGCGTCCGGGGATTTCCGGGATCGATCCGGGGCGCTCCAATCCAAGTCCGAGGACTTCGGTCGGACCGAGGCCGCCCTCGGCGCTGACTTCGACCTGTTCCACGACTTCCTCCAGTGGGACGACCTGGTCAGCCGACGCTGGCCGTCGCCCGGCGTCCAGGCCCTTGCCGACGACGGCCGCTTCCTGCTGACCAACTGGAAGTCACCGACCGGGCACCCTCGGGACTGGGCCCGGATCGCCGCCGGCGACCTCGACGCAGACATCGTGGCCGCCGCCAGGCAGGTGGCGGCGTTCGGTCAGCCAACGTTCCTGACGTTCTTCCACGAGCCGGAGGACAACATCCGAGCCGCTGCGGGGGGAGACCCCGATGCGATCGCCCGGTACCTGGCCGACTACCGGGCGGCGTTCCGCCACCTCCACCGGACCTTCGACGCCAACGGGGCCGACAACGCCATCTGGGTCTGGGACATGCAGGGCTGGCTCGGCGGGTTCGAGTCCTACTACAACGGTGGGCTCTACCCCGGCGACGACGTCGTGGACTGGGTGGCCTGGAATCCCTACAACTGGCATGCCTGCGAGAACCACGGCAGCCGGGCGAAGTGGACCACCTTCACCGAGGTCGTTGCCCCGTTCTACGACTGGCTCGACGAGGGCGGCCCCGGGCGGCCTTCGCTTGACAAGCCGCTGATGCTCGGCGAGTTCGGGACCGAGGAGAACCGGGGTGCCCCGAATGCCGATCAGACGAAGGCCGAATGGCTGGCCGAGGCGGCCGAGGTACTGCCGACGCGGTTCCCCCGGCTCCGGGCCGTCGTCTACTTCGACACCGAGGGTCGACGGGCAGACGGGTCGGTCCAGTTCTGCGAGTGGGCCATCGATTCGAGCCCCGAGGCGGCGGCGGCCATGGCCGAGGTGCTCGCCGACCCCGAACTGACGGTTCGATGGTGATCGGGCCGTTGAGCCCAGACGCCGAACCGGTCGGGGCCGGGTGGGCGCCCTCAGGCCGGGACCGTGATCCGGTGGATGGCGCTGACCGGGTCGCCCCGACCGTCAACCCCTCGGGCCCAGACCCGGACCACGTAGGTTCCTGGAGCCAGCCGGTCGGCGGGGACCGTATAGGACCAGGTCACCGCCGTGCCGCCGACAGGGCTCACGACGACCGGGTTGCGGATGAAGCCGTCTGCCAGCCGGCCGAGGTCATCGTGCCAGTAGAGGTCGGTGTCGACCAGGTGGATGGTGAGGGTCACCTCCTCCACTCCGGCGACATAGGTTGCGCTGCCGGCGACCTCGAGCGGGCCGGACACCGTGGCGCCGTCTGCCGGCTGGTCAAGCGACGCTCGAGGCGAGCGGGCGAACGGGTCGTTGGTCGCGGCCGGAACCTGATCCGTGGTGGTGGCCGGGGCCTGCGTCGTCGCTGCGCCACCGTCGGCCGGCACCGTGGTGATCGTGATCTCGGCCGGCGCCGTGGTGGCCGTTGTCTCCGCCGAGCTCGTGGTGGTCGTCGCCGTCTCGACCTCGACCGGCGCAGTGGACGACGGGCTCGCCTGGTCGGTCGGTTCCCCCTCGGAGGTCGACGCCGCCGTGGGGCCGCCACCAGTATCGGCCTGATCGTCAACCGCAGGATCCGGGCCCGTCGCCTGGGCATCGGCGACCACCAGCGCCGGTTCGTCCGCTGCCGCGTCTGGAGCGGCAGGGACGGGTTCTCCCCCCAGTGCGGTGTCGTCCTCGCCGTCGGTCCGGGTGATGACGTCGTCCATGGCCCCGCTGAGCAGCAGCCCGCCGCCGACGATGGCGGCCACGATCGTCATGGCAAGCAGCCAGCGGACCCATCGAAGCCGAGGCCCGGTGCCGGGGAGACGGCGGCGATGGCCGTCGAGGGCGGCCTGGAGCTGGGCCAGCCAGCCGGTCATCGTCGCCGGTCGGTCGTCGGGGTCGGTGGCCAGGCCGGTGTTGAAGAACCGGGTCAGTTGCTCGGCCAGGGCGGTGTCCTCGACGAACCATCGGATCAGGGCGGTTGCCCCGTAGACGTCTGCCCGGTGGTCGACCACGGTGACGACGTCTCGTTGCTCCGGCGCGGCGAAGCCCCGGGTCCCGGCCCCGACCGTCAGGCCGGAGCGATGGGCGAGGTCCTTGGCCAGCCCGAGGTCGGCGAGCAGGAACCGCTCGGCCGCGCCGAGGATGATCGTGCCGTCCCGATCCCCGCCCGGGGTCTTGTCGTCCGGTCTGGCGCCGGCGATCAGGACGTTGCCGGGAGAGACGTCTCGATGCACGATCCCGGCCTGATGCAGGGCCCCGAGCGAGGCGGCCAGATGGCGGGCCAGGACCTCGACGTCCTCGACGCCCGGCGCAAGGCCTCTGGCCCGCAGCTCCTCCAACCGGTGGCGCAGGTCACCCCGATCGGCGAGCTCCAGCACGAGATAGGGCTGGCCGCTCTCGGTCTCGCCGTGCTGGAAGATCCGGGCCACCGCCGGGCTGTCGATGGCGGCCAGCAGTGCCACCTGGTCCAGGAAGCGCCTGCGAAGTCGTGGCACCAGGCTGTGGTTGTCCGCCAGGACCTTGATCGCCACCTGGTCGCCGGTCGACTCGTGCACGGCCCGATAGACGCTGGCCGAACCGCCGACCCCGATCGGGGCCACGATCCGGTAGCCGTCGATCCGGTGGCGGGCGGTCTCGACCATCGATCAGCCGAGCTGGCCGGTCAGCATGGCCCGTCCCCGAGCCAGGCGGGACCGGACCGTGGTGACCTCGAGGCCGAGCTCGGCCGCGATCTCGGCGTAGCTGAGGCCGTCGATGTCGCGGCGGTAGACGATGTGGCGGAAGCGGTCGGGGAGGGCGGCGATGGCCCGGCGCACGGTGTCCCGCTCGGACACCTCGGACGACAGTCGACGCCGGCCCGGTTCGGCCAGGTCGTCGTCGGTGGCCAACGGGTCGGCCGTCCGACGGCGCCGGACGTTGGACACCGCAACGTTGCGGGCCAGCGCGTACAGCCACGTGGTGTAGCGGGCGTCGGCCCGGAACCGGTGGATCGACCGGGACAGGGCGACCAGGACCTCCTGGACCACGTCATCGGTCTGGGTCCCCGGTGGCAGGACCCGGGAGAGGGCGGGGCCGGCCAGGTCGTTGGCCAACGTGACCTCGACCAGCAGCTCCAGGGCATATGGCGACCCGCCGGCGGCGGCGACGGCGATCCGGTCGATCGTGTCGATCCGGCCCGGTCCGCCGTTCGGCCCGGCAAGCTCGGCCAGCCGGGCCCCGGCGGCCCGGGAGCCGAGGTCCAGGCGGGTGAGCAGCTCGGCGACCTCGTCGAGCGGGGCCGGCGCCGAACGGTCTCGCCGGACGTCCCCCATTCCTTGCCGCCGCGTCATGCCCCCACCCTAGTGCGGCATCGGCCGCTGCCTCCCAACGAGTCGATCAACCAAACCCAAAGGAGAATGTATGCACAACACGATCAAGCTCGCCCTGGCGGCGCTGTTGCTTGCGGTGACCACCCTGGCCTTTCCGGCCGGCGCCGATGCCGCGACCAAGACGGTGCGGTACAACCACGTGGACGAGCTGAAGTTCGCCCCGCTCGGGATCTGTGCCCGGGTGACGACCAGCGGCACGTTCAGCTACGACTACACCCGGAAGCGGCGGACCGAGCAGTACAAGAACATCAAGCTCAACAATCCGAAGATCACGGTGGTCACCTACCAGCTCCGGAACGGTCAGTGTCTCCGGAACAACCGGACCGTCGGGAAGGTCGAGATGCGGCAGCGGTGGTCCGGCTACAGCTGCGGCTTCGACCCGGCAATCGGGGTCAGCTTCCCGTGGGGCGTCAGCGTCGAGGGGTTCTACGGATGCAGCAGGGAGGACGTGGCCTCCCGTAAGTCGACCTACTCCTCGAACGCCTGGCTGTACGAACAGTCGAACAGTGGGGCGCCGGTTCGCTTCGGCAACGTGAGCCAGCACCGCCGGTACTCGGGGCCGTGCTTCGGCTACGGCGTCGACCTACGGGTCTGGAACGCCGCGGAGAATCGCTCCGATGCCAACGACACCGTGAAGCACAAGGTCTGCCTGCCGTAGCGGCGGGCCGAATCGGGCGACGGGCGTGACCTCTGGCGGCCATCCCTCGGGGTGGCCGCCAGACCGCTCGGCCGGGCGGCTCAGGTCCGGAGTCGCAGCGGCTGACGAACGGCGAAGAACGCCCGCTCGACGATGGCGAAGGCCAGCAT
Organism: Actinomycetota bacterium; assembly: GCA_039029715.1. GTDB lineage: Bacteria > Actinomycetota > Acidimicrobiia > Acidimicrobiales > SZUA-35 > JAHELU01. The sequence goes on from JBCCFN010000160.1 coordinate 8,789, forward strand.
CCCGATCATCAGGCCGACCCCGTTGGCCACGAGGTCGCTGAGCGACGCCGATCGGGACCACGACAGGTACTGCTGCCCGGCCTCGAAGAGGGCGGACAGGAAGAACAGCGCGGACAGCAGGGTGATCCGATGGCGAGCGGAGCGGACCGTGCCCGCAGCCATGAACCCGACCACGCCCCACACCGCCCCGTGCCCGATGGTGTCGAGACCGAGCGGGATCTGGTCTTGGACCGCGCTGGTCAACCCACCGCCGCGGACACCGAGGATCCGGGGCAGGGTCATCAGGAGATCAGCGACCAGGCGGGGGGCTTGATCCGACAACGACAGCCCGGCGACCACCAGCAGCCCGCCGCCGACCAGCATGACCTGCATCCGTCGAAACCAGTGCATACCTCGACGGTAGATCACGTTGTCGAAGCAGCGGGTTCGGGCCCTGTGCAGATCCGGTGCAGTTCAGGATTCGATCGGCAGCAGGCGGAGGCTGTGGAGCAGGGAGTCGACCTGGGTCTCGACCGGCTCCCACGGCAGGTCGACCCCGGTCAGCCGGAGGTCGGCGATCCCATGGACCCAGCTGAACACCTGGGTGGCAACCGTCAGGGCCTGACGCTGGTCGTGGCTTGCATCGAGGACGGCGCCGACGGTGTCGACCAGCTTCATGAACACCGGGAGACCGACGTCCTCCCGAACCACCCCGACCAGTCCTGCGGTCGAGAACAGGACGCGATAGACGCCCGGCTGCTCCAGGGCGAACCGGACATAGACCCGACCCTGGGCCTGGAGCCGTCGGTAGGGGTCGGCGATGTGGGCGGTCTCGTGGTTCACGGTGCGGTCGAACCGGTGCCAACACCAGCGGACGGTCGCGGTGACGAGCGCCTCGTGGTCGGCGAAGTGGCGGTAGACCGCGGTTGGGCTGACCCCGGCACCGGCGGCGATCGACCGCAGCGAGACCTGCTCGACTGCGCCGTGTTCTGCGATCAGCTCAACCGCTGAGGCGATCAGGCGCTCCGCTGTGGACCCCGCGGCCGGCCCAGCCGGTAGTGGGCCTGGCTGCGTCACGGTGGCGAGGTCCGGTTGCACGAGACCGAGTGTAGGCCACCCGAGCCAGAGGTTGACAGCTGTTCACACTCGGTGTTGACTACTCGGTACCGGTGAGTTGACGCCTGTTAACCATCTCGACCGGATCCGCTGGAGGCCAACCATGACCATCGACCAACCCCTGACCGCCAACCGCTACCTCGAAGGGGTGTGCGGCCCGGTGGCCGAAGAGCTGACCGCCCTCGACCTCCCCGTGGTCGGCACCATCCCGGAGGAGTTGGAGGGCCGTTGGTTGCGCAACGGGCCGAACCCGATCGAGGATGTCGATCCCGCCACCCACCACTGGTTCGCCGGGGACGGCATGGTCCACGGCGTCCGGCTCCGAGGCGGCCGGGCCGAGTGGTACCGCAATCGATGGGTGCGCTCCGACACGATCGCCGAGGCCCTCGGTGAGGAACCGATCGGGGGACCAGGATTCGGCGGCCGGACTCAGCATGGTCCAAACACCAACGTCGGCGGGTTCGCCGGGCGGACCTGGGCCATGGTCGAGGGGGGCGGGACGCCATGTGAACTGACCTACGAGCTTGACACGATCGCCCGCAACGATTTCGACGGCACATTGCCGGCGGCGTTCTCCGCCCACCCCAAGTACGATCCGTCCACCGGTGAACTCCATGCCATGACCTACGCATGGCCGGACCTGGTCGACCACATCCAGTACGTCGTCGTTGCCCCGGACGGTCGGGTCCACAAGGTGGTCGACATCCCGGTGCCGGACATGCCGATGGTCCATGACATCTCGATCACCGACCGGTACGCCGTCGTGTTCGATCTCGCCGTGACGGTCGACTTCGACGTGATGGCCAAGGGCATCGCCGTACCGTTCGGCTGGCAGGACGATCGGCAGTGCCGGGTCGGGCTGCTGCCCCGGGACGCGGTCGACGCCTCCGGGATCATCTGGTGCGACGTCGACCCCTGCGCCCTGTTCCATCCGCTCAACGCCTACGACGACGCAGACGGAAACGTCGTGATCGACTTCTGCCGCTACGAGTCGATGTTCAAGCACGATCATCACGGCCCGTTCGGCGACCTGGCGCCGACCCTGGACCGGTGGACGATCAACCCAACGACCCGGGCGGTGGCCGAGGAGCGGGTCGATGACCGGTGCCACGAGTTTCCCCGCCACGATCCCCGGGTCGGGCTGAAGCAACACCGCTACGGCTACACCAGCGAGGTCCGCCCGGGGGCGCCGATGCTGCACGGTGCGACCTTCAAGACCGACTACTCGACTGGGACGGTGACCACCCACGACCACGGGCAGGGCCGGGGCGGGGCAGAGCCGATCTTCATCCCGAAGGCCGGCAGTGTGGCCGAGGACGACGGGTGGCTGATCACCCTGGTCCACGATCTCAACGGCGGTCAGGCCGGTGGGCTCGGTGCCGAGCTGTGCATCCTGGATGCGAACGACCTGTCCGAGCCGCCGGTGGCCACGATCACCCTGCCGGCCCACGTCCCGGTCGGGTTCCATGGCAACTGGGTGCCGGACTCGTCGGTGGCGCCGTAGTCGGTACACACGCCAGGCCCCGGCGGCCGGTCAGGTGAGCTGACCGGTCTGCCGGCGGTCAGCTCAACCAGCCGGAGAGTCGGGCTGCGGTCTCCATCACCAGTTCGGTGATGGCCTGACTCTCGCCATCGGCCGGGAACCGGAAGGCCGGGCCCTGGACGTGGACCGCGGCCACCGTGCCGCCGTCGACATCGTGGACCGGGGCCGCCACCGAGTTGAGGCTCTCGTCGAACTCGGCGTGGACCCAGACGTGGCCGTCATTGCGGGCCTTGACCAGTCTGGCTCGAATGGCGGCCGGATCGACGACGCTGCGGTCGGTCGTCGCCGGCAGTGGACCGGCGAGGTAGTCGTCGACCATCGGGGCCGGGAGATCGGCCATCAAGATCAGGCCGGACGGAACCAGGTGGAGGGGGACCGACTCGCCGATCCAGCTCCGGACCTGGATCTCCTCGTCCGATTCGGTCTGTTCCAGGTAGCGGACCTCGCCGTGGTCGAGCACCGCAAAGCCTGCCGCCTCGCCGAGTTCGTCCGCCAGCTCCTGGAGCAGCGGTTTGGCTGCA
>JBCCFN010000161.1:0-11883 GCA_039029715.1 Actinomycetota bacterium
CTTTGCAAAAGTCATACTGCCAATGTATGTAAACTAATTAACCTTTTCATAAAAACAAAATAGTATGTGTAACAGGGCAGGGATCAACAACAGCTAACAGGTTTGGTAGAAGCTCGGCCGCCGCGGCCGTACCACTGACCGCGACCGCAACCCACGACCTGGGGGCCGGTGTCTTCGGCGCCACGTCCGAGTTCTCCGCCGTCGCCGTGGTGTGCGGCGACCCCGATGGCGACGGGCTGTGCACCAGGTTCGAGAGCCAGTTCGGCGACACCGACGGCGACACCACCCTGGACGAGGACGACAGCGATGACGACGGAGATGGTCAGCCGACCGCGTCCGAAGACGCCGACCCGAACGGGGACGGCGATCCCCGCGACGCCGCAGACGCCGACCGCGATGGCCAGCCAGACTACCGAGACCCCGGGGTCACGATCGTTGACGATCCGTGGGTCGTCGCCGAGCAGAAGATCTCGCCGATCGAGGGCGGCGGGCCTGCACTCGATCCCTACGACCGGTGGGGGCAGGGGCTGGCGTCCGTCGGCGATATCGACGGCGATGGCGTGGTCGACCTGGCGGTCGGGTCCCAGAGCGACGATGACGGCGGCAGTGACCGCGGTGCCGTCTACGTGCTGTTGATGAACGCGGACGGGACCGTTCGGGCGGAGCAGAAGATCTCGGACACCACCGGCGGCCTCGGAGCGTCCCTCGATGACGTCGAGACCTTCGGGCGGGCGGTGGCCGGCGCCGGGGACCTTGACGGTGACGGGGTCCCGGACCTGGTGGTCGGTGCGTACTTCGACGATGACGGCGGGACGAGTCGAGGCGCGGCCTACGCCCTGTTCATGAACACGGACGGCACGGTTCGGGCCGAGCAGAAGATCAGCGCCGCCACCGGCGGGCTTGTTGGACCGCTCGACGACAACGACCTGTTCGGCGCCAGCGTGGCCGGTCTCGGCGACCTGGACGGTGACGGGGTACCGGATCTCGCCGTCGGTGCGATCAGCGACGACGACGGTGGCGCCGACCAGGGCGCGGTGTACGTCCTGTTCATGAACCCGGACGGGACGGTTCGGGCCGAGCAGAAGATCAGCGAGACGATCGGTGGATTCACCGGACCGCTCGACGGTGGTGACCGGTTCGGCGAGGCGGTTGCAGCCGTCGGAGACGTCGACGGTGACGGCACGATCGACCTGGCGGTCACCGCCGGATCGGACGACGACGGGTCCTCCGGCGCCGGCGCGGTGTACGTCCTGTTCATGAACCCGGACGGGACGGTTCGGGCCGAGCAGAAGATCAGCGCCACGGTCGGTGGGCTGACCGGGCCGCTGCAGTACCTGAGCAAGTTCGGGGCCGCAGTCTCCGGCATCGGCGACCTGGATGACGACGGCACCCCGGACCTGGTGGTCGGTGCGGCCTACGACAGTGACGGCGGCACCGGCCGGGGGAGTGCGTTCGTGCTCCTGCTGAACCCAGACGGCACGGTCAGGGCGGAGCAGAAGCTCAGCGCCACAGACGGCGGTCTCTCGAGCCCGCTCGACGACAATGACTTCTTCGGCAGTTCGGTCGCCTCCCTCGGTGATCTGGACGGCGACGGCACGTTCGAGATCGCCGTCGGCGCCATCTTCGATGCGGACGGCGGGACCGGTGCCGGCGCCATCTACGTCCTCGACCTGGCGTCACCGGTCGCCGTGGTCAACGACACCGGCGATGCGGACGACGCCGTGCCGGGCAACGGGCTGTGCGACACCGGCGGGACAAACGTCGACGGCGCCCGGGCCTGCACCCTCCGGGCCGCCATCACCGAGACCAATGCCAACGCCGAACTGAACCGGATCACGTTCGCCATCCCAACCGCCGACCCGAACCACACCACCGGCATCTGGACGATCGCCCCGGCCGCGGCGCTGCCCGCCACCACGGCGACCATCGAGCTGGATGCCACCACCCAGCCCGGGTGGACGACGAGCCCGGTCGTCGTCCTGGATGGCTCCGGCCTGGCCGGCGGCGAAGACGGCTTGCAGGTCGCCGGCGTCGGGACGGTCGTGCGGGGGCTCGCCATCAACGGGTTCCCGGGTGACGGGATCGAGCTCCAGGGGTCTGGCGGCCACACGGTGGCCGGCAACCACCTCGGCCTCGATTCGGACGGCACGACCGCTGCCGGCAACGGTGGCCACGGTGTCCGCTCGACCGCAGGGTCCAACGGGAACACGGTCGGTGGGCCGCTGCTGGCCGACCGGAACGTCATCGCCGCCAACGGTGGTGCCGGTGTCTCCCTGGCCGGGGACGACGGGATCATCCGCAACAACCACGTGGGGACCGACCGGACCGGCGGGTTCGACCGGGGGAACGCAACCGGCGGCATCCAGATTCAGGGCGTCGCCCGGGCCCTGATCCGAGACAACGTGATCGCCGGAAACGGCGGGGACGGCCTCGCCATCGGTGGCAACTCGACCGACGGCGTGGTGACCGGCAACCGGATCGGTGTCGGCGCTGGTGGGACCACGGCCCTCGGCAACGACGGGAGCGGCATCGCCCTGGCCGCCGGCGCCGGGACCGGGACCCGTATCGGTGGCGCAACCGCCGGTGATGCCAACATGATCGCCAACAACGCAGACCGGGGTATCGCGGCCCAGACCGATGGGCCGACCACGATCCTCGCCAACCGGATACACAGCAACGGCAACCTCGGCATCGACCTGGGCGGCGACGGAGTCACCGCCAACGACGCCGGCGATCCGGACACCGGCCCGAACGGGCTGCTGAATCACCCGGTGATCGACAACGTCCGGCGAGAGGTCGGGGACCTGGAGGTCGCCTACCGCCTCGACCTACCGGCCGGCTCCTACCGGATCGAGTTCTTCGGCAGCGCTGCCGCCGACACCAGCGGCCACGGCGAGGGCGAGACGTTGCTGGCCTCGGTCGACGTGGTCCATGGCGGCGCCGGCACGGAACCCTTCGCCACCGTGTTCCCGGATGCCGGGCCGGTCGTGGTCACGGCGACCGCAACGGTCGACCTCGGCGGCGGCTCCTACGGGGCGACGTCTGAGTTCTCGGCGGCCGCAACCATCAACTCACCCCCGACCTTCGACGCCCCACTGACCGGTCTGACCTCGGCCGAGGGCGAGATCGTGACCGTGCCGATCCCGGCCTCCGACGTCGACCTGGACACCCTGAACTGGGTAGCGGTCGGCCTGCCGCCAGGGCTGGCCATGAACCCGGCCACCGGCGAGATCGGCGGTCAGATCTCGGCGACCGCCGCAGCCGGCAGCCCGTATGCGGTCACCATCACCGTCGACGACGGCCGAGGCGACAGCGACACCGACGCGTTCGCCTGGACCATCACCGACACCAACCGGCCCCCGCTGCTCGATCCGCTGGCCGACGTCACCGTCGACGAGGGCGTTGCGGTGGCGGTTCCTGCGGTGGCGGTCGACCTCGACCTCCCGGTCGACACGCTGGTCTACAGCGCAACCGGGCTCCCGGCCGGTGCCACGATCAACCCGACCACCGGCCTGCTGACCTGGACACCGAGCGAGGCCCAGGGCCCCGGGGCCTACCCGATCACGGTGACCGTGACAGACAACGGATCCCCGGCGGCGTCGGCCAGCCAGACCGTCACCGTGACCGTCGACGAGATCCCGACCGCCCCGACGATCGCCCCGATCCCCGATCAGCAATCCGGTGAGGGCGGCGACGTGCTGGTCATCCCGACCGCCACCGACCCCGACCTGCCCGCCGAGACCCTCACCTGGTCGGCCGCCGGTCTGCCGCCAGGCCTGAGCATCGACCCGGTCACCGGGGCGATCTCGGGCACCGTCGACGGGCTGGCCGGTGCGGGCTCCCCCTATGCGACCTCGGTCACGGTCGACGACGGGACCGGCAACGTGGTGACCGAGGCGTTCACCTGGTCGATCACCGACACCAACCGGAACCCGATCTTCTTCCCGATCGGCGACGTCACGGTGACCGAGGGGCAGGTGGCGACCTTCACCGCCACCGCTGCCGATCCGGACGGTCCGGGTGACACCGTCACGCTCTCGGTCTCGGACCTGCCGGCCGGCGCCTCCTTCGACCCGGCGACCGGGATCTTCACCTGGCAGACGACCGAGGTCGACGGTCCATCGTCTGTCATCGTCACCGTTACCGCCACCGACGACGGTGTCCCGAGCCTTGACGCATCATGGCCGGTGGAGATCTCGGTCGAGGAGGAGAACGCCGCACCGGTCGTCGACGGTCCGAACGTGATCTCCCGACCGGAGCAGCAGCCCCTGAGCATCACCATGACCGCAACCGACGAGGATGTGCCGCCGAACGCCGTCCGCTGGTCGGCGACCGGTCTCCCGGCCGGCGCCTCGATCGACCCGATCACCGGGGCCCTGGCCTGGACTCCGACCGAGGCCCAGGGGCCAGGGCGGTTCCCGATCACGGTGATCGCCACCGATGACGGGAGCCCGCCGCTGTCGAGTAGTCAGCAGCTGGCAATCATCGTCACCGAGGTCAACACCAGGCCGACCCTGGCCCCGATGGCCCAGACCTCGATCGTCGAGGGCACTCGCCTCGACACCGAGGTCTCCGCCATCGACACCGAAGGTGACACGATCCGCTACGAGCTGATCAATGCGCCGGACGGCATGACGGTCGACCCGGTGACCGGCGCCGTTCGGTGGACCCCGAGCGAGGCCCAGGGTCCGGACACCTACCTGGTGACCGTTGTCGCCGATGATGGCGAGAGCGCAGGAACCACGCTGTGGAACGTGTCGGTCGGTGAGCGCAACCAACCACCGGTCCTGTTCGCTCCACCGGACATGGTGGCCCTCGAGGGCCAGCCGTTCAGTGTCGGCCTCCGGGCGAGCGACCTGGACCTCCCGCCCAATGCCCTTCGCTATGAGCTGATCGATGGTCCGGCCGGCATGGAGGTCGACCCGCTGGCCGGAACGGTGACGTGGACCCCGGATCTGGTTGCCGGATCGGTCGTCGAGACCGAGGTCCGGGTCGTCGACGGTGCGGTACCCGAGGGCACGGCGACCGCCAGGTTCGCCATCGAGGTCATCCCCAGCCGCCTCGGGTTCACCGAGGTGCCGGTTGCGGTCGGCGATGACGTGATTGCCGAGGCCGGGACGCCGATCACCATCGACGTCCTGGCCAACGACACGGGCCGGGATCTCGAGGTGTTCGATGTCGGCCAGCCGAGTGAAGGCCTCGCGACGCTTGTCGACGGTGAGGTTCGGTTCATCCCCGATCCAGACTTCGTCGGGGTCACCGCCTTCTCGTATCAGGTCCGGAATCGCGACTGGGCCACCGCCTTCGCCATCGTGACGGTCGACGTCAGACCACCCGTACTCCTGGCCAACGACGATGCGATCGCCACCCGATCCGGTCGGGTCGTCGAGTACGACATCCTGGCCAACGACCTGCTGCGTCGCCCACCGGACGAGCTGACCATCACCACCGCAGCCGGCGGGACGGTCGAGGTGCTCGACAACGGCCGGATCCGCTACGTGCCGGACGAGTCGTTCGTCGGCGAGGACACGCTGATCTACCGGGTGGTCGACAGCTTCGGATCGGAGGCGACGGCCACGATCTCGATCACGGTCGACGCCGCCGGCCTGGTCGAAACGGCCCCGGCGCTGCTCGACGTCGACGTGCCGACCCTGCCGCCCCGGTTGGTGGAGCCGGTGCCGATCAGCGTCACCGAACTCGGCGGCTCGACCTGGGAGTCGGTCCGGGCGTTCTCCATCCCACTGGTCGTCCTGGTCATCGCCATCCTCTGGTTCATCGGTCTGGCGATGGCGCTCGGGTGGTTCGGCGGTGGTTCGGTCCGGTCGATCACCAACACCCCTCGGGACCACGAGGTCACCGTCGGGGAGCTGGACCGCCCGGCCGAGCTGTTCCGTCTTCGCCACGATCACGACCTGCTGTGGACATCTGGTCGGCGGCGCCGCCGGGGTGGCCGGTGGTACCGACGGGTCGAGACGCCGGCGGGCCCCGGCTGGGTTGAGGACGACCGTCTGGCCCCTACGGTCGAGACCTACCGACGTTCGGCCGGCGGCGCCGGCCCAGATCCGGAGGCCGACCCGAACGCCAGCTAGAGCACTGCCGGGGCGAGGTCCCCGTACCGACTGTCACGGGGTCCCGCTACCATGTCCCACAGCGGCACCGCCGGTCGCCACTCACGGTTTCGGCCGTCGTCACCGGAGCGGTGCCCTCCCGGGTCACCGCCGTCTCGAAGGTGAGGTGCTCCGTGCGCCTACGACGACGCCCCGTACACCACGCCGATCCGCTCGATCGGTCAGACCCGGCCGACCCGGCCGCCAAACCCGTCGACGGCCTGGACCCGTTGCGGCCGCTGCTCGCCGATCCCGAGGTCACCGAGATCCTGATCAACGGGCCCGGCCCGATCTGGATCGAGCGATCCGGCCGCCTGGCCCAGACGGATCGGTGGATCCAGCCGGCCGAACTCGCCCTGTTGGTCGAGCGGGTCACCGCCTCGGTCGGCCTCCGGGTCGATCGGACCTCGCCGATCGTAGACACCCGGCTGCCAGACGGGTCTCGGGTCAACGTGGTCGTCCCCCCGCTGGCGCTGGCCGGGCCCACGGTATCGATCCGCCGGTTCGGCCCGGCACCGGTGAGCCTTTCGGCCTTCGGCCCGCCGACCCTCGGTCGGCTCCTGACAGACCTGGTTGCCGGTCACGCCTCCATCCTGGTCGTCGGCCCGACCAGTTCCGGCAAGACCACGCTGATCAATGCCCTCACTGCGGCCATCGACCCGGACGAGCGAATCATCTGCATCGAGGACACCGCCGAGCTCCGACCTGGCGGTCGGCACGTGGTCCGCCTCGAGGCCCGCCCGCCGAACAGCGAGGGCGTCGGTGCGGTCCCGATCCGGCGGCTCGTCCTGGCGGCCTTGCGGATGCGGCCGGATCGGCTGATCGTCGGGGAGGTCAGGGGTGCGGAGGCGTTCGATCTACTGCTGGCGTTGACCAGCGGTCATCGGGGTTGCCTGACCAGCTGCCATGCCGAGGATGCGGCATCCGGTCTGCGGCGGTTGGAGACGCTCGCTGCGCTGGCCGGCGTGGGCGCCGGTCGCCTGGCTGGGATGATCATCGACGGTCTCGATGCGGTCGTCACCACCGAGCGGGTCGGTGCGGACCGTCGGGTCCGGTCGGTCGACCTGGTGAAAGACGGTGTCCTGCAGCGGGTGTGGCAGCCGACGGTGCAGTCGGCGTCGGGAGAGGTGACGCCATTGTCGACGGTGCGGCCCCTGCCGGAGACACGGCCGCTGGCGTCATGATGACGGGATCTGCTCGGTCCGGCGTCATCGCCGTCATCGGCGCGGTGGCGGCGCTCTCGGCCGCGGTGGTCGGTCTGCTTCTCGGGAGCCCAACGGTAATGGCGGCCTCACCGGTGCTCAGTCTCGGCGCAGTCGTGGAGGCCCGCCGTCGCAGGCAGGAGCGATGGGATCGGCAACGACGCCGGCAGGTCGTCGTTGAGGTCGACGGGCTGATCGCCGCCCTCCGCTCCGGGCGGTCCCTGGCCGATGGCTGCCTGTCCCTCGACCGGACGCTGCTCGGCCCGCTGGTCGAATCAGCGATGACCGGCGTACCGCTGCAGGACGCGGCCAACCGCCTGGTCCGCTCGTCCATCTCCGATGACGTCGATCTGGTGGCGGTCACGGTGGCACAGCTGGCCACCCATGGTGGGCCCGCAGTCCCGGCTCTCCAGCGGCTGCGCCACACCTTGATGGCCGGGGTAAACGCCCGGGAGCGGGCCGAGGTCGAGGCCTCCCAGGCGTCCGCATCGGCCGGGTTGCTGGTGGTGGCACCAGCCCTGTTCGCCGGCGCGGTCGCGGTACTGGACCCGTCGGCGGCGCAGCTCTACGCAACCGAGGCGGTCGGGGCGTTGTGCGTGACCATGGCCGCTGCGCTCTCGGTGGTCGGGTGGTACTGGATGGCTTGGCTCCGGCGGGCTGCGGTCAGGACGGTCGGATGATCATCGCCCTGATGGTGAGCAGCCTGGTGGTCGTGGTCTGCTGGCGGCGGCTCGGCCGGCGGGCCGAAGTGCGCCGTGTGGCGGGGCTTGACGGTGCGCTCGCCCCGACGATCGACCTGTTGGCCGTGGTGCTCGGCTCCGGAGGGACCGTCGGTGGGGCGGTCGCCACCGTGGCCGCGGTCGGGCCTGCACCGGTCCGACCGTCGTTCGAGCGCGCCGTGCAGCGGTCCGCACGGGGCGAGCTGCTGGCGGACAGCCTCGTCCCCCTCGGCGACGAGCTGTCAGCCGCCTTCCATCCGCTCGTCGGCGCCCTGGTCGGGGCCGCCCGTGATGGCGGGCCGGTCGGCCCGCTGCTCCAGCGGCTGGCCGATGAGGCCGATCACGCTCGCCGGAACCAGGCCGAGGCGTTGGCTCGCCGGCTGCCGGTCTCGCTGATGGTGCCGCTGGTCGTCTGCCAGCTGCCTGCGGTGATCGTCGGCGCGGTCGTGCCGCTCGCCATCGTCGCCCTTCGCCGCCTCGGCGGCTGACCCCTCGGCCACAACGGCCCTGCTGACCTCTCGGCCAGAACGGCCCGACGAAGCACAACCTCGAGGAGGCTGCCGTGAGCAGCGAGATCATGAGTACAAACCGTTCGCCGTCGTCCGGGCCATGGCGTGGCCGATCACCGGCTGGCCTGGTCATACGGTGCACGGCGGGGGAGGAAGGCCAGGCAACGGCGGAGTACGCCCTCGTCATGCTGGCCGCCGCAGCGTTGGCCGGTGGCGTGTTGGCGTGGGTGGTCGGTAGCGATGCGGTGGCTCGCCTGATGGACGCAGTGCTTGACTCGATCATCGGGGACGTGAGCGGGTGAGGCGGTCGGACGGGGGCCAGAGCGTCGCCGAGCTGGCGTTGCTCCTCCCGGTACTGGTGCTCCTGTTGCTGGCGGTGGTGCAGGTGGGCCTGGTGGCCCGAGACCACGTGGCGGTGGAGGGCGCCGCCAGGGCGGCGGCCAGGGCGGCCGCCCTGGAGCCGACCGTGGCGGTCGCCTCGGCCGCAGCGTCCGAGGCCGCTCCCGACCTCCAGCCGGATCGACTGGCCCTCCGGCTGTCCGGTGGCCGGCGGTCCGGCGATGTGCTGACGGTTCGGGTGGACTACCGATCGGAGACCGACGTGCCGGTCGTCGGTCGATTCATCGGCGAGGTCGTCGTCGGGGCCGAGGCGGCGGTTCGGGTCGAATGACCGGTGACCTCAGCGCTTGTCCTGGGCGTACTCGACCACGCGGGCCACCACGGCCTCATCCACCTTGTCCAGTGCGCCGGCGTCGAACGGTGGCTGTGGATCGTATTCGATCATCAGCTGCATGGCCCGGGCCGCATCGGCATCGACCAATAGCTCCGCCAACCGGAGCGCCATGTCGATCCCGGAGGACACGCCGGCGGCGGTGATGATCCGTTGGTCCAAGTGCTCGACCACCCGCTGTGAGGTCGGGCTCGCCCCGAGGTCACTCAACCGGTCGAACGCCGACCAATGGGTTGCGGCGGTCAAGCCGTCGAGCAGTCCGGCCGAGGCCAGGACCTCGGCCCCGGTGCAGACCGAGGTGGTGAACATCGTCGTCTCATGAGCGGAGCGGAGCCAGCTGAGCAGCGGGGCGTCCTCGTCCTTGCTGAACGCTCGGGTGCCGACGCCGCCGGGAACCACGATCACGTCTGGGGCCGGCACCTGCGCATAGGTGGCGTCGACGCTCATCCCGAGAAAGCCGTTGTCGGTCCGCACGGTGCCGACGTCATCGCCGACGAAGGTGACGGTCGCGCCGGGCAGGCGCTGCAGCACCTCATACGGTCCGACGCAGTCCAGAGCGGTCAGTTGGTCGAACAGCGGGATTGCGATCTGCATACTCGCCATCCTCGCCTCGGGCAGTGCCCGGAGCAAGCCGTCGGTCGCTGCTGCTGCGGTGACGCCGACTCAGCCGGAGCGAGCAGCGGTGACGATGCCGTTGACGATCGTGAGGTTCACCCGCTCCGGTCGATAGTCCATGGTCAACGCCATCGGCTCCCCGTCCCGCTCGGCGACTCGGACCGCTCGGCCCAAGCTCCGAACCAGCGCGATCGCCTCCTCCTCCGAGAGGCCGACGACCTCCTCGAGCAGCTCGTCGTCCACCGGAGGCAGGGTCGAGTCGTCCGGGCCCTCGGGCTTCGGGTCATCAGGATCGATCAGGGCGTTCTCCGGGTCGAGCGGATCGTCCTCATCCGGTTCGGGCTCCGGCTCGTCGGCCTCGGTGGGGTCGTCCGACTCGGTCTGCTCCGCCGGTGGGTCATCCGGATCCTGGTCGTCCTGGGCCATCGTGCTCGTCTGGTCCTCGGCCGTGGTCGTCGTCGTGTCGTCTGGCTGGTCCGCTGTCGTGGTGCGGTCGTCCTCGGCCTCGGTCGAGGTCGTCGTGTCTCCGGCGGTGGCGGTTTCGTCTGAGTCGGTGACCGCGGCGGTGTCATCCACGTCGTCGGCCTGGCCGCAGGCCGCGACCAGCAGTACCAGTGCCGCCGCAACGGCCAGGATCATGCTGCGCCGGGAGCCGGGGCGGGTGCCGGCGCGGTCCAGACCCACGGTGGGCCATGACGTCTCGTTGTCGACCATGGGCGGTGTCGCCATGGGAACAAGTCTACGGGACCGCTGCGTCGCAGTTGGGCGCGCCCTTACAGGAACGGCGGTCAGAACGGCTCAGGAGCGCCGAGGGTGTTTCGGAGCAGGGCCAGGGCGGCCAGCTTGTCCAGTGGCTCGTTGCCGTTCCCACACTTCGGTGACTGGACACAGGACGGGCATCCGGCGTTGCAGGAGCAGTTGTCCAGTACCTCAGCGGTGGCGGCGAGGTGGCGGTCTGCGGCCTCGAACGCCAGCTCGGCCACGCCGGCTCCGCCGGGGTAGCCGTCGTAGATGAAGATCGTCGGCAAGTCGGAGTGGGGCGCCTCGGCGATCGATACGCCGCCGACATCCCACCGGTCACAGATCGTGAACAGCGGCAGGATCCCGATGGCGGCATGCTCGGCTGCGTGGAGTGCCCCGGGTACGGCGAACCCGGGAATCCCGACCCCACGGACGAAGCCGGGATCCCACTCGTACCAGATGGAGCGTGTCACCAGCTCCTCCGGCGGGAGGTCAAGCTCCTCGGTGGCCAGCACCGTCCGGGTCCCGATCTCCTTCAGCTGGTAGCCGATGACCTGGGTGGTGACCCTGACCTCGCCAAGGTGGAGCGTTGCTGCGCCGACCGACTTGCTGGTGGCGGTGTCCAAGACTTCGATGCCGACCTGGGACCTGGCCTGGGTCCAGGTCGAGCCGTCGTTCGGTTCGACGATGGCCTCCCGGGCGTCGAGGTCCAGGTCGATGACCTTCCACGGCTGGCCCCGATGGAGGTAGATGGCGCCGGGGTGGACCAGGTTGCCGGCCCGGGCCAGCTCCACGGTTCCGATCAGCTGATCGTCGGTGTCGACGATCCGGACCTCGCCCCCGGATGCCGAACGGAGGCTGATCCGGTGGAACGGCATGCCCCGCCCGTCCCACACCGCCCGAGGCAAGCGGGCCCGATCGGGCCGGATCCGGAACTCGTCGTTGATGACGTTGCGATGGACCGCGTCGTCGAGGTCCTCCCACCACCGGTCATCGAGGCGGGACAGCGGGGTCTCGTAGGCTGCGCAACCGAGGTGCGGATCCAGGATGTTCGGGTTGGCGACGTTGACCACCACCGGCTCCGGCGGCCGCTCGAACAGGTCCCGGGGATGGTTGACGAACCACTGATCCAGCTGATCGTCCCCGGCCACCAGGACCGAGATCGACTCCGCCAGCCCGTGCCGGCCGGTCCGACCGGCCCGGTGATGGCAGCGAGGTAGCAGTACGCGTGAATCGCATCAGTTTCTCTGGTGAATTGGC
>JBCCFN010000162.1:0-11775 GCA_039029715.1 Actinomycetota bacterium
CGGGGCGGTTGTCTTTCCGCCGCGCGGGGGTTTTGGGTTCGGGGGTGGGGTGGTGTTGTGGGGGCGGGCCGCCGCGGGGGGGGGGGGGCGGCCCCACGGGGAGGTCGTCCTTACTTGGCCGCTTCCCAGGTGGCCCGGACCTCGTCCAGCTCGGCGGCCGGCAGCTCGACGTAGCCGCTGTCACCGAACGCCCTGGTCACCGACTCGGTGTAGCCGTCATTGAGGTAGAAATCGATGTACCCGGCGAGCGCAGGGTTTGACGAGATCTTCTCGTTGTTGACGTAGATGTAGAGGCTCCGGCTGACCGGGTAGCTGCCGTCGGCGATGGTCTCGACGGTCGGGCTGATGCACTCCCCGCCCGGCTCCGCAGCCACCGGGATCTCCTTGACCCGGTCGAGGTTCTCCTCGGCGAAGGCGAAGCCGACCCAACCAAGGCTGGTGTCTGAACCGGCGATGCCCTCGATGATGACGTTGTCGTCTGCGTTCCCAGCGAAGTCCTGGCGGATGAACTGGCCGTCCTCACCCTCGTTCTCCTCACCGAGGCCCTCGAGGACGATCTCGATGAAGCTGTCGTAGGTGCCGGACTCGGTGCCGGGAGCGGCGATGACGAGCGGGGCGTCCGGATACGGGGCGACGTCCGAGCCGAGCGCAGCGCCAAGGTCGCTTGCGTCGCTCCAGTTCTCGAAGCCCTCCGACTGGCCACCAAGGAGGGCGTACAGGTCGACGAAGCTCAGGCACTCGATGGCGGTGTTGTTGGGGTTGGTCATGACGGCGATGCCATCGAAGGCGACCTTGATCTCGGTGAACTCGATGCCGGCCTCGGCGCAGGTGTCGGCCTCCGAGTCCTTGATCTGGCGGGAGGCGTCTGACACGTCGGTGTCGCCGGCGCAGAACAGCTTGAAGCCGTCACCGGTGCCGGGGCCGTCGACGGTGATGATGGCGTCCGGGCAGATGTCCTCGTACAGCTCGGCCGCCTTACGGCTGACCGGCTCGACGGTCGACGAGCCCGACACGGTGATGTTGCCGGCGGCACAGTCCGCAGCGTCTCCGCCGGGCGCCGATGCCGACTCGCTGCTCTCGTCGTCGCTCCCGGCCTCGGTCTCCTCGGTGGAGTCAGACGTACATGCCGCAGCGACGAACACCAGGGCCAACAGCAGGCCCAAGATCTTCGCCAGTTGCTTGCTAGTCAACGGAATCGCTCTCCTCACTCGCCCCGACGCTCCGCCGGGTCAGGTATGTTCCGCGGCTCAAGCTAGGGAGGCGAGGTAACGGCGGAGCCTGTCGAAGGTGAACTCCAGGTGAACGGACCGCCAACCTTGGCCGGTGTCAGTTCGTCGACTCGAGCACGGCCGAGCGGGCGAGGCGGGCTCGGGCCTGGAACTCCAGTCGCTCGGCCGGCGCAGGGTGGTGATCGAAGATCCTGACCCACCACGGCGGATCGAGATCGGCCGATGCCAGCCCGTGCAGCCGACGGGCCGCGTCCGGCTCCAGGGGGCCGACCGAAGCGATGGCGCCGGCGTCCGCCATCCGTTCCTGGGCCCGGGCCAACAAGGCGATCGCCGGGCCGAGCACGGCCCCGACGGCGACCAGGACGAGGGCGACGACCGGCATCCCGAGCGGATCCTCCGGCGTGAGCCCGAACAGCCGCCAGGCCCGACCGTCCGCGGCGACCAGCCCCAGGACCTGGACGGTCACGGTGTAGGCCACGGCGGCGACCACGGCCTGGGCGGCCACGTGCCGACGGGCCAGGTGGGTCAGTTCGTGGGCAACGACGAAGTCCCGGAGCGGCCGGGCTTCGGCAAGCAGGCGCTCGGTCAGGACCACCCGGCGATTCGGGCCGACCCCGATGGCACAGGCGTTCGGGACCGCACCGGCAACCGGGGAGCGGAGCGGGCCACCGCGGGAGACCAGGTACGGCACGCCGACGAGGCCGACGCGCTCGGCCAGCCCATCCAGCTCGGCCACGACCTCGGGGGCCCGGGCGTCGGCCGGGGCGTCGGGTCCGGCCTCGACAGCCAGTGGGCGCTCTCGATCGGGGAGCCGGCGACGGACCGCCCGCTCCCCAACCGTCGCCACCGCCAGCAGCGCCAGGACCAGTGCGGTGAGGATGGTGGCCCACCGAGCCTCGTTGGCCACCAGGCCGTAGCCGAGGGCCCCGACGATCACCAGAGCCAGCCAGATCAGGCCGGTCAGCGCCGACACGGTCACAGCGAACCACGGGACCGGGACCGGTGTGGTGGTCTCGGCCCCGCCAGTTCCCTCGCCGGCCTCGTCCGGCCGCTCGAGCCGGTATTCGAACCAGGCGTCGACCGCCACCGCCGGCAGCCGAAGGGCGGCTGCGGTCAGCCCGGCCCCGATCAGCAGCGCCGGCGAGGTCACCAGAACACCGAAGCCGCGGTCGGTTGGCGCAGGGGCGGTGTCGATCGCACCGGCGACGACCGCGGCGATGACCAGGAAGCCGACCCGGGCGACGTGCCCGATCACGGCCAGGCGGCGGAGCGGCCGGTGGTACCGGTCGGATGCGGCCAGCTGCCGGTCGGTGAAGTGCCGGTCTGGGCGGGCCGGCGTGGCCCACCACACCGACACCCCGCCACTCACGGCAGGTGGTCGAGCAGGGCGACGGCGTCCGGGTAACTCAGCCGCTCGGCCGCCTCGGCCGGCGTGAGCCACTCGACGCGGTCGACCTCCTCGTTCGCAACGAACGAACCCCCGGTCTGGTGGAGCAGCCACCAGTGGACCGACTTCGGCCGATCGCCGACCTGATAGTGGGCGGTCGGCAGTTCCGGCCCGATCTCCCCGGTGTAGCCGGTCTCCTCCTCGGTCTCCCGGACGGCGGCGGTGAGCTCGTCCTCGCCCGCTTCCAACTTGCCCTTCGGCAGGTCCCAGTCGTCATGGCGGGGCCGGTGAATCACCAGCACCTCCCACCCCTCGACCGTGTCCTCGTCGACGGCCCGCGCCCGATACACCAGGCAGCCGGCGGCCCGGATCGGGTCGACCTCGGGGTCACCGGTCGTCGGGTTCGTGGAACTCACAAGATCGACCGTACCGCCTGGGGCGACCCCGCACGATCCCCGGCCGGGCGGCCGGACACCCCGGGACGTCAGCCCAGGCCGCGGCGGCGAGGCAGGAACTGGCGGATCCGGTCGGCCGGGCGGTTGGCCACGCTCGGTTCCGGCGAGGTCTCTGCCCGCTCGGCGGCCAGACGCTCGAACTCGTCATGGGCGTTGATCTCGCCCTCCAGCCGGTGGTACTCCCCGGCGGCGTCCAGCTCCCAGGCCAGGGCGGTGTCGTCCAGGTTGATCCGGAGGATCTCGTGGAGCCTGGTCCGGGATGTCTCGTCGTCCACCCGAACCAGGACCTCGACCCGACGGTCGAGGTTTCGGGGCATCAGGTCGGCCGAGCCGAGATAGAACCGCTCCCGCCCCAGGGTCTCGTCGGCCTCGGCCCCGTCCTCGGCCAGCCCACCGTTCGCGAAGTAGTAGACCCGGGAGTGCTCCAGGTTCCGGCCGACCAGGCTGCGGACCCGGATGTTCTCGGACAGCCCGGGCACGCCGGGAATCAGGCAGCAGATCCCACGGATGATCAGGTCGATCGACACCCCGGCCTGGCTGGCCTCGTACAGCCGGTCGATGATCCGGGCGTCGACCAGGCTGTTCATCTTGAAGATGATGTGGCCCCGACCGTCCGGTACCTCAGCCTCGTTGAGGATCAATTCCTCCAGCGACAGCCGCAGCGAACCGGGCGCAACCAGCAACCGCTGATAGGACACGTCACGGCCGTACCCGGTCAGGAAGTTGAACAGCTGGGTCAGGTCCTCGCCGACGGCCGGTGATGCGGTCAGGATGCCGATGTCCTCGTAGATCCGTGCGGTTTTCGGGTTGTAGTTGCCGGTACCGACGTGACAGTACTGCCGGATGCCCTCCGGCTCGTCACGAATGACCAGCACGGTCTTGGCGTGGATCTTGAGCCCGACCAGCCCGTAGACCACGTGGACCCCGGCCTCCTCAAGCCGGCGGGCCCAGGTGATGTTGGCCTCCTCGTCGAAGCGGGCCTTCAGCTCGACCAGGGCCGCCACCTGCTTGCCCCGCTCCGCCGCGGCGATCATGGCCTCGATGATCGGGCTGTCACCGGAGGTCCGATAGAGCGTGATCTTGATGGCCAGCACGTCCGGGTCCTCGGACGCCAACCGGACGAACTCGGTGACCGAGGCGCTGAACGAGTCATAGGGGTGGTGGAGGAACAGATCCCCCCGACGCAGCCGGCCGAACAGGTCCCGGCCGCTCTCGACGTCCCGCAACCGCCGCGGTACGACGCCGGCGGTCATCGACGTCTTCAGATCGGACCGGTCGAGCGACAGGAACTGCCAGTAGGCCGAGGCGTCGAGCCAGCCCCGATAGGAGAAGATGTCGTCCTCGTCGATGTCGAGCTCCCGCTGCAGCAGATCGATGACCTCGCTCGGCATGTCGTCGCCGACCTCCAGCCGGATCGCCCGACCGAACCGGCGGCGCCGCAGCTCCAGCTCCACCGCCTCCAACAGGTCGTCCGCATCCTCGTCCAGGGTCAGGTCGGCGTTGCGAGTGACCCGGAACGGCCAGCCACCGACGACCTCCATCCCGGGGAACATCTGGTCCAGGTGGGCGCCGATCACCTGCTCGGCGGCAACGAACCGGTCATCGGGGAGGGCGATGAACCGCGGCAACGACGGCGGGACCTTGATCCTGGCGAACCGGTGCTCCTCGGTCTCGGGGTCGACAACCAGCACCGCCAGGTTGAGCGACAGGCTGGAGATGTAGGGGAACGGGTGGCCGGGGTCGACGGCCAGTGGGGTCAGCACCGGGAAGATCCGGTCCTCGAACACGCCGGTGGCCCGCTTCCGGTCTGCGAGGCCGAGCTGATCCCACTGCAGCAGGTCGATCTGCTCCTCGGCGAGCGCCGGCAGCAGATCGTAGAGCTGGACCTGCTCCAGCCGAGCGGCCTGGGCATCCACGATCCGCCGGATCTCGGCCAGCTGGGCCAACGGACTGAGCCCATCCGGTGGCGCCGTTGTGACCCCGCCGGCCACCTGATCCTTCAGGCCGGCGACCCGGACCATGAAGAACTCGTCCAGGTTAGTGGCGTAGATGGCACAGAATTTCAGCCGCTCCAGCAGCGGGAGCCGACGATCTTCGGCCTGGGCCAGCACCCGCCCGTTGAAGTCGAGCCACGACAGTTCACGGTTCAGGTAGCGGCGGTCACCTGTTTCCGTTTCCGTCATTGGCTGGTGGTTCCTTTCGGCGATCGACCGGGGCGACAATCGTGTCGCATCAGCCTATGGGCCCGGCGCGCCCCCTGTCCCAACCGTCGGCTGATCGCCGCGGAATTGACCAATCGGGGACCACAATTTTCGCCGGACCGGGGGCCGGTGTCGAATGCGACCTGCCGGTCGGCTCAGTTCAGCCGATCGGCGGCGATCATGGCCGCCCCGATGGCCCCGGCATCGTCGAGCCGGTCGGCGGCCACCAGTTCGACGGTCGACGGGCCGAACCCGCCGAACCGGTCCGAGTGGCGGATCCGATCGAGGTAGGGCTCGCCTAGCTTGTCGACCACACCGCCGCCGAGCACCACGGTCGGCAGATCGAGCAGTGCAGAGGCATTGCCGATCACCAGGGCCAGGGCGTCCGCCCCCTCGGCCAGGAGCTCGATGGTGGTCGAGTCCCCGTCCTCGATGCCGCGGGCCAGGTGGCGGGACTTGATGGCCCCGTCGCCGGCCAGCTCGGCAAGCAACTCGTCCGAACCGGCAGCGACCCGGCGGCGGACCTCGGCCTCGATGCCGGCCCGGCCGGCATAGGCCTCCAGGTGGCCGCGCCCACCACAGCCGCAGGGCCGGCCGTCCGGCACCACGGTCACATGGCCGATCTCACCGGTCATCCCCCGGTCGCCGTCCGCGAGCGCCCCGTTGACGATCAGGCCACCGCCGACCCCGGTACCGACGAAGACGGCCAGCAGGTTGGTTGCCCCGGCTCCGGCACCGAGCCGATGCTCGGCCACCACGCCGCAGTTCACGTCGTTGGCCACCACCACCGGGATGTCCAACCGATCGGTCAGCGTCTGGGCCACCGCGACCGGATAGTCCCAACCATCGATGTTTGGGCACTTGGCGACCACGCCGGCCCGGTCGACGAAGCCGGGCACGCCGATGCCGATGGCATCGATCCCGTCGAGGTCGCCGAACTCCCGGATCGAGGACTCGAGCGCGGCAAGCACCGCGTCCGGCCCGGCCGGGGTGACTCGCTTGACCCGACCGGTGGCGGCCCCGGTCTCCGGGTCGACCCGCCTGGAGAGGATCTTGGTCCCCCCGAGATCGACCCCGATGATCCGACCGGGGTCGGCGTCGCCCACTACCCCTGGCCCGCCGGGGCCTCCGCCGGGTCCTCCTCGGTTGCGACCTCGTCCACCTCGGCCTCCTCGGTGGCAACGTCCTCGGCGACCGGCGGGTCCTCGGCCACAGCCTCGGCCTCGGCCGCTTCGGCACCGACGGCGACGGCTTCGGTCTCGGTCACGGCCGGCGCTTCGGCTGCGACCTCGGAGGCGGGGACCGTCACCGGGGTGGTCGTGCTCTCGGCGTCGCCCTCACCGAGGTCCCAGTCGCAGATGATCCGTTCCCGCTCGGCGTCACGGTTCACCCGTTCACGGTTGCGGCGGAACTGCGGATCGTGCTTCGGCAGCAGCAACAGCCTGGCGTTGACCCGGGCCCAGAACTCGTCGAGCATCTTCTGATCGCCGTAGCGGGGCTTCATCTCCCAGTGCGGCGCCACCGGCCCGTTGTAGACCATGATCACGTGGGCCACCGGCGGGAGGTCCTCTTCGGGCTCGATTGCAGTCATAACCGGCGATTCTAGTGGCCGATGCCCCGTTCTCCCGCGCTTGGGCCCCGCCGGCACGCCACCATCCGGGGACCGATCGACCCACCGGTGCGGGCGAATCCGCTCTGGGTGCCACCCCGATCAACCGGCACGCTGGTTCCGTCGGACGACCTGGCGGGCCATCGGGCGGCGAGTGGATGGTGCAACGAACATGAACGACCCGAAAAACCCCTCTGCTTCAGAGGCTCCCGAAAAAACATCTGGGCCTTTTGGCCCAGATGGGAACCAAACGACCTACTTCGACGTCTTAGGTGGTATGGAGAGCAATTGGATGGCAGAGGGCCTGTGCGCCGAACAACCGCCGGGCCTGTTCTTTCCCAGTGATGGGGTCGGGGTCGAGGTGGCCAAGAAGATCTGCGCCGACTGCCCATCGAAAGAGCCGTGCCTGGAGTACGCGCTGGCCAACCGCATCGATCACGGGGTGTGGGGTGGCACGTCCGAGCGCCAGCGTCGTCGCATCCTGAAGGCTCGCCGCTCCGCCGCCCTCGCTCGCTGATCCGGCTCGCCGGTCTCATCGGCCGGCACCGATCGCCTCGCCGGCCTCGGTGGTCGCCACCGATAGCCACCGCCGGCGATGCCGGCCGGCTCAGGACCGGCCGGGGAAGCCCAGCTGCCCGGTGACGGCCTCGACCAGCTCGCCGACCCGATCCCCGATCGTCCGGTCGGCCTCCGGCACGGTTGCCAGGACCTCGCCGACCTCGCTCGACGACAGCCCGACGATCACCACCGTCGAGCCGGAGGCCTCGACGACGACTGCCCGACGGGCCTCGTCAACCCAGGCCCGGCGCCCGTCGATCGTGGTCAGGCCGTCCTCGGCCAGTGCATTCCAACCCACCGGGCCGTCCTGGACGAAGACCGACACCGCAGTGTCACCGCGGGCGTAGACGGCCTGCAGCACCTCTTCGGCTTCCAGGTTCCTCGTCCGCTCGAACCCGTCCGGCATGTCGACCGGCGTGTCGATGCGGTAGTCGACCTCGGCCGTGCTCGGGGCCAGGACACCGGCCTGCACCGTCGTGTGGCGCTGGGCCAACTCATCGATCTGGGGGGTCACCGTTGTCCGGCCGGCGGCGCCGGTGACCAGGACGGCGCCAACCGCCACCACCGAGGCAATGGCCAGCCCGACCATGGTCCGACCGGCCCGGAGCGGCCGATGGTCGAGGGCCTGGTCGATGAAGCCGGCCGGAGGGGCGACCTGCGGCAGTCCGGCAAGCAGATCGCCGATCTCGGCCTCCCACGGCTCCTCGGCCGGTCCGATCCCGGTCATGCGGTCAACGCCTCTCGAAGCCGACCGCGCCCGCGGTGGATCCGACTCCGGACGGTCCCGATCGGCACGTCGACCATCTCGGCGATCTCCTCGTAGGAGAACGAGAGGACGTCCTTGAGGACCACGGCGATCCGGTACTCGGGCTGCAACGTCATCAGCAGCGCCTGGAGGTGGTCCGGGAGGTCCCGGGCCGCCATCTCGGCATCGACGTCCGGGCTGCCGGCGATGACCCGATCCGGCTCGTCAGGCAGGGGCACGGTCGGGCGGCGCTTCTGCTTGCGGACCCGATCGAGGAACGTGTTGGTGGTGATCCGGCTCAGCCAGCCCTCGAGATTCCCCGGTTGGTAGGTGTTGAGCCCTCGGCGTACCCGCAAGAGCACCTCCTGAACTAGGTCCTGGGAGTCCTGATGGTTCCCGCACAACCGGTAGGCCAGGCTGTACAGGAACCGATCATGGGTCCTCGCGATCTCCTCCCAGGTGGGGATCGATCGCTGATCGGCCGATCCCAGGCGCGGGTCGTCCCCGAACCTGCGTCCCGCCGGGGCCACCGGGGCCTCGGTCGACGACGATGATCTGTCGATCTCTCCGCTCAACGCCGCGCCCGGACGCTGAGTTCCCGAGTTCTAGGATTTCTCCGGTTCGTCGACCTCTGACATGCCCTCTTCCAGACCACTCTTGAATTCCTTCTGGGCCTGGCCGAGGCTGCGGGCCAGCTTGGGTATCTGAGTGCTGCCGAAGAGCACCAGGATCACCGCAACGATGATGAGGAGCTCCGTTGGCCTGAGTCCTGCCATACCAAGACTCTATCGGCCCCTGAGGGCCGGAACTAGACACCGATGGCGATTCCGCTGGATCTCGGCGGCCCGGGTGGAAGACGGAAGCGGGGCCGGGCGGGCCGATCGATGGCGGAACCGGGTGGTCAGGCGCTCTCTCCGGTGACGGTCAGCGGCGCCGGCTGCTGGCGCTCCAGCGCCCGCTGGCGGCGAATGCGACGACGCTCTCGCTCGCTCATGCCGCCCCAGATACCGAACTTCTCGCCGTTCGCCAGGGCGAACTCCAGGCAGTCGGCCCGGACGACGCAACCACGGCAGACCTCTTTGGCCTCCCGGGTCGATGCTCCCCGCTCGGGGAAGAAGAGATCTGGATCAACGCCGAGGCAGTTCGCGTACTCCTGCCAGCTGGTATCGAGCATGAGGTGCTTTCGCCCCATACGAATTCCTCCTACCGCCACCGGCACGTCGTGCGCGGTTGCGGCCGTGTTGTGAACTTCCGATGATGTGACGGCGTTGATACTCACAGTGACTCCCGACTTCCGCTTCAGACAACCTGTGAATGATCTGCGTGTGTAATTACAGCACTGTGATCTTGCCTGTTCCAACCCGAGAATACAAGCAAACTTCGCCGATGAATCCTCTGTTTAAGCGGGTCTACGCACCTCGACGGTTGCCCAAGGACGTCCATCTGGCGCCGATTCGAGAGGCGCCGGCTGGCCCTCAGCGTCGACAACGACGGCCGATTCCACCACTCTGCGTGGTAGTCGCCATTGGGGCGGCCAACCACGACACCAGCGATCGTGGGTGACAATCCCCATCCGGAGGCCGGACACGTGGTAAAAGAGGAGATCGCGCCCAACCAACCACGGCGTTCAGTGGGTGGACGACGCGCGCCACCCGCCCACCTACGGTGAGGCGTTCCGCGTCTGGCCTGGCGTGCGCACCACGGACGAGCGGCGACGAAACGGCAGGAACCGCATCGAGTCGAGCGCCCTCAGACGACGCAACGCGCGGATGTGACTTTCGCCACACCAGCCGATACTGCAGTGAAATCGGTCGAATTCAGCGCCGCTTGGCGCCCGGGTCAGGCTCGACCATCTGGGTGACAATACCCAAGAAGCTGACCGAGAAGGCGTGATATGGCCCGTAGTCGGTCGGCAGATCTGCGCTGATTCGATCCGGCTGCATGCGATGCCGAATGGCAAAGCCCTCGGCCAGCGCGGTGGTGGCCACCGCCAGGTGCTCGATGTCGTAGCCGGGCTTCATCCGACGACCCTCGACCTCGAGCACGGCCTTGAACAGCTCGACGGTCTCCCAGGTCAACCGCTCGTACCCCTGGATGACCGCGTCCGTGATCTGGGCCGGCCGGTCGGGCGGCATCGACATGAACCGGAGGCTGATGTAGAACTCCTCACGACCGAGGAACGCCTTGATGTAGCGCTGTGCCCCCTCGAGGACCCGCTGGTCGAATTCCAGCTCGAGCCGGTCGAGCTCTGCGACCTGCTCGGCGATGGCCCGCAGACTGGCGTACTCGATGTTCTCGGCGATATAGACCTGAAGGTCCTCCCGGAACTCCGCCTGATTGGACCAGATCTGGTAGCCGGCCCCGGTGGTGTAGCCAAGCGAATCCAGGACGTGAGAGAGCCGCTCGTCCCCGGGAATCAGTTCCCGGTTGAGGTAGAGCTCGTACGCCTTCTCGAGAATGGCAGCCCGCGTCACCGCTTTTGGCTGCCGGGTCCGGGTCGGCGTCGTGCTGCTCAACTCACTTGCTCCTATGCCTCAATTACTCACCGGTTCAGACTCGATCCAGAACATCGATCCTGCCATCATCGACCGACATAGAGCCGAAATCAACAGAAACTTTCTACGGAGAGCCGGCGAAGCGGCCCCGAATCGGTTGTTCGTGGTCGAACCTGGCGCCGCCGGCAACCGCTCGTGCCACCAATTCGGCGTGCCTGACAGTGTAGACCCAATCGGCCAGCCGTGTGACGTTCGTTACGTCCGACCCGCCGGTTTTGGCCCCCGAGGCCCCGAGCAAAGCCACCCAAGCGGTCCGAATCTGAACCAATCGGTCAGGCCGAGCGCCGCGTGCCCCGACCGGTCAACAGCTTCCGCTTGTGCTCGATGAAGTCGACCAGCACATAGTCGCCGTATACGGCACAACGCGGCCATCACGGGACTCGTCAACCCACTCGCCCTTTTTGAGCAAGACCTTATAAGGCTCTTTAAGATTGGGATACTGCATAAACTTCAAATCCGGTCATGTTCATTTTCAAAATAGCGGCTATCAAAAATGCTGGTTTGCGAGAACCGCATCGCAGCGTACATAGGCTACGTGAGACGCGGAAGCGCAGCAAAGCATCATTTGCAGAACCGATATTTTGAAAATCATTTCTTACGGAATTTATCGAGGGAAACAACTTCGCCGGTCGCATCGCCTTTACCACCACCGGAACCATCATCATCCGGCCCTTCGCCGTCTTCGTCGTCAAACGCCATCGCCGCAAGATCCGCCTCATCCATCGCCTCGCCCAGCGGTTGGAACTGCAATGCAAAATTCACCGACGGATCGGCAAAAATCGAAATCGCCGCCAACGGAATCTCGAGCTTCTCCGGCACATTGTTAAACGACAACGTCACCTCCATCCGCTCGTCATTCACAAACAGATCGGAGAATTGATATTGCAACACAATCGTCATCTCGCCCGGATAGCGGTCGCGCAGATAATCGGGAATCTTTACCCCCGGATAATCGGTCAGAAAAGTAATGTAGAAGTGATGCTCACCGGGAAGACCATGCTCGATAACCTCTTCCACCGCCTGTTTCACAACACCG
>JBCCFN010000163.1:0-11771 GCA_039029715.1 Actinomycetota bacterium
CCCCAGGCGCGCCGTAATCTGCGCGGGCTCTCCCCCCCCCCCCCCCGGCCGGCGGGGGTGGTTGGGTGTTGGGGTTGGGCCGGGTTGGGGGGGTGCGCCCGGCCCAACCACCCGCCGATCGATCAGCAGTTGGAGACACCAGGAGACGACCATGACCGACGCCAGCCCGCTGCTCGAGATGCGGGGTATCACCAAACGGTTCCCCGGCGTGGTTGCGAACGACGCGGTCGACTTCGACCTCCGGGCCGGCGAGGTCCACACCCTGCTCGGCGAGAACGGGGCCGGCAAGAGCACGCTGATGAAGATCCTGTTCGGCCTCTACCAGCCGGACGAGGGGGAGATCCTGCTCCGGGGTGAGCCGGCCTCGATCACCTCGCCGATCGAGGCCATCGACCACCGGATCGGGATGGTCCACCAGCACTTCATGTTGGTCCCGACCCTGACCGTTGCCGAGAACGTTGCGCTCGGGCTGGCGTCCGGGCGCCGCCCCCTGACCGACCTGGGGACGGTAGCCAGGCGGATGGGGGAGATCGCCGACCAGTACGGGCTGGCGGTCGACCCGGACGTCGAGGTCTGGAAGCTGTCGGTCGGGGAGCGGCAGCGGGTCGAGATCATCAAGGCCCTCTACCGGGATGCCGAGCTGTTGGTCCTGGACGAGCCGACCGCGGTGCTGACCCCCCAGGAGGTCGAGCAGCTCTTCGTCGTCCTCCGGCAGATGACCGAGGCCGGGCGGGGCCTGGTCTTCATCTCCCACAAGCTGCGGGAGGTGATGGCCCTGAGCGACCGCATCACCGTGCTGCGCAACGGCGCGGTCACCGGTTCGACCGTGCCGGCCGAGACCAGCCGGGAGCAGCTGGCCGAGATGATGGTCGGCCGTCAGGTCCTGCTGGCCCCGGACAAGCCGGCGGTCGAGGCCGGCCGCCCCCGGTTGGTGTTGCGCGACGTCACCGTCAAGGGTGACCGGGGGACCGTTGCGGTGGCCGGGGTCGACCTGGAGGTCCGGGCCGGCGAGATCGTCGGCATCGCCGGCGTATCCGGCAACGGCCAGCGGGAACTGGCCGAAACCGTGGCTGGCCTCCGCTCGGCCGAGGCCGGATCGGTGGTCGAGCTCGACGGCGCCGACCTGAGCCGGGCCACTCCGGCCCGAACCCGGGCCGCCGGGTTGGCCTACGTCCCGGAGGAGCGGATGAAGGACGGGGCGGTCGGGGAGTTCCAGGTCGCCGAGAACCTGGTGCTGGTCAACCACCGGGAGAAGCGGTTCCTGCGGGCCGGACTGTTCGACAACGATCGGATCCGATCCCACTGCCAGCGGCTGGTCGACGCCTTCTCCATCAAGACCCCGACGCTCCAGACCCCCACACAGTCCCTGTCCGGCGGCAACATCCAGAAGCTGATCATGGCCCGAGAGCTCGACAGCTCGCCGAAGGTGGTGCTTGCGGCCCAACCGACCCGGGGCGTGGACATCGGGGCCGCCGAGTACATCCATTCCCGGCTGATCGAACAGCGGTCTGACGGGGTGGCAATCCTGGTCATCTCCGAGGATCTGGACGAGATCCTCGGTCTGGCCGACCGGATCGCCGTACTCTACGAGGGCCGCATCGTCACGATCGTCGATCGGTCGGAGGCGACCCGGGAGGGGTTGGGGCTGGCGATGGCCGGCGTCACCGACTGACCGCCCGGTTCGATGCGGCGAAGCGACGAAGCGAGCCCTCCTCGATGACCGAGCCACCCCAGACAACCGATGCCGACCTGCTGGTCCGGGACGCCTGGATGGTTGCGACCCAGGACCGCGCACTGCCAGATGGCGGCGAGGTCTCCGGGGGTTGGGTCGCCGTCCGTGACGGGGTCATCAGCGGGATCGGGGCCTCGACCGACCGGCCGCCGCCGGCACGGCAGACCATTCGGGCCGACGGTTGCCTGGTGACCCCCGGGCTGATCAACACCCACCATCATCTGTTCCAGAACCTCACCCGGGCCTATCCGCCGATGACCTCGGCCCCGCTGTTCGGTTGGTTGCAGTCGCTCTACCCGATCTGGACGGCCAACATCGACGAGGAGGCGGTAAACGTCGCAGCCTGGGTCGGGCTGGCCGAGCTGGCGCTGTCTGGCTGCACCACCTCGACCGACCACCACTATCTCCACCCGGAACGGGCCGGTGACCTGCTGTCGGCCGAGATCGAGGCGGCCATCGACCTCGGGGTCCGGTTCCACCCCACCTACGGCTCGATGAGCCTGTCCGAGAAGGACGGTGGGCTACCGCCGGACGAGGCGGTCCGGGACGAGGACGACATCCTCGATGCGTCGGTCCGAGCGGTCGAGCGATGGCACGACCCGAAGCCGGGAGCGATGGTTCGGATTGCGCTGGCCCCGTGCTCACCGTTCACCGTGACCCCTCGGCTGATGGAACGGACCGCCGAGTTGGCCGAATCGCTAGACGTCCGGCTCCACACCCACCTGGCGGAGAACGCCGAGGACGACGAGTTCGCCGTCGCCACCTTCGGCAAACGACCGATCGACCTCTACGAGGACGTCGGTTGGCTGACCGACCGGAGCTGGGGGGCCCACGTCGTCCGACCCGATCCGGACGAGGTCCGACGGTTGGGAGCCGCCGGGGTCGGGGTCGCCCACTGTCCGAGCTCCAACATGATCCTCAGCTCCGGCATCGCCCCGACCGTCGACCTGCGGCGGGCCGGCTGCCCGGTCGGCATCGGATGCGACGGCTCGTCATCGGCCGACAGCGGGTCGCTGTGGCAGGAGGCTCGGCTGGCCATGCTCCAGGGCAAGCTCCGGTCCGGGGCCGACGCCATGACCGCCCGGGACGCGCTCGAGATGGCAACGGTCGGGGGCGCCGGCTGCCTCGGTCGGGACGGCGAACTCGGCCGGCTCACCGTCGGGGCGCCGGCCGACCTGGCGGTGTGGCGGCTCGACGGCCCGGCCTACGCCGGCGTAGTGGCCGACCCGATCGAGGGCTGGTTGCGATCAGGGCCGACCTCGGCCTGGTACACGATCGTGGCCGGTAGGCCGGTGGTTGCCGAGGGGGCGTTGGTGTCTGATCGGCTCGATCGGATGCTGGTCGATCACCGGCGGATTGCTCGCCGGTTCCAGGTCGATCGCCTCGGCTGAGCGGTCTCGGTTCCGTCCTGGGGGCATTCCTCCCCAGGGTCGCCGATCGTGACCGCTCGGGCCGGTACGATCTCCGGCACGACGGTCCCCGGACCGTCACCGTTCGAACCGCCGCTCGAACACCGCCGCACCAATCGCAGAGCCGCCGCCCGGGCACCGCCGACGGTGACTCCCGAATCCTGGAAGTCGCTCATGACCTCTGACGCCCCGACCATCGGTTGGCGGGAGTGGGTATCCCTCCCGCAGTTCTCGCCGGACCGGATCGCGGCCAAGGTCGACACCGGCGCCAAGACCTCCTGCCTCCACGCCGGAGACCTGCGGCTCCACGACGATGGTGAGGCCCCGGTCGTCAGCTTCGAGTTCCACCCGGACCCAGACGGTGGGGGAGCGGTCTCGACCGTGACCGCCCCGGTGATCGACTTCCGGGAGATCCGGTCGTCGAACGGGCAGGTCCAGACCCGGCCGGTGATCCGGACCGAGCTGGCCCTCGGCGACCGTCGATTCGAGATCGACCTGACCCTGACGGCCCGGGACGCCATGCGACACCGGGTGTTGCTCGGTCGCCGATTCCTGGAGCAGCGGTACCGGGTCGATCCCGGCCGGGTGTTCCTCCTGACCGGCGAGGAGGCGACGGCATGAGGCTGGCGCTGCTGTCCCGGCAACCGTCGTCGTACTCGACCCAGCGGCTGCTGCAGGTCGGCATCGCCGAGGGCCACGATGTCGAGATCATCGACACCCTCCGGCTGGCCATCGACCTGTCGGCAGACGAGCCGAGCCTGCTCTATGGCGGCCATCCCGTGGTCGGGGTCGACGCCGTCCTGCCCCGGATCGGTGCCTCGATCACGTGGTACGGCATGGCGGTGGTCCGGCAGTTCGAGCAGATGGACGTCTACACCCCGATCACGGCCAACGGGATCGCAAACTCCCGGGACAAGCTGCGGGCGTTCCAGATCCTGTCCCGTCACGCCATCGGGATGCCGGCCACCACCTTCGTCCGGGACCGGGCGGACGTCGGCCCGGCCATCGAACGGGTCGGCGGCGCCCCGGTCATCATCAAGCTGCTGGAGGGGACCCAGGGCATCGGCGTCATCCTCGCTCCGGACAGCGGGGTGGCCAAGACCGTGATCGAGACGCTGCAGTCGACCAGACAGAACGTGTTGATCCAGCGCTACGTGGCCGAGAGCCGGGGCCGGGACCTCCGGGCCCTCGTCGTCGGCGACGAGGTGGTTGCCGCCATGCGCCGGATCTCCTCAGACGACGACTTCCGGTCGAACGTCCACCGGGGCGGGCGGACCGAGGCGGTCCAGCTGGACGAGGAGTCGCGCCAGCTGGCGATCCGGGCCGCGAACATCATGGGTCTTCGGGTCGCCGGGGTCGATCTGCTGGAGAGCGATGACGGGCCACTGGTCATGGAGGTGAACTCCTCGCCCGGCCTGGAGGGGATCGAGCAGGCGACCGGGCTGGACATCGCCGGCGCCATCATCGAGTACACGGCCCGCCAGACCTCCTTCCCCGAGCTCGACATCCGCCAGCGGTTGGCGGTGTCGACCGGATTCGGGGTGGTCGAGCTGGTGGTCGGGGAGTGCGCGGACCTGATCGGGATGAGCATCGGGGAGGGGCTGCGGAGCCGGGACATCTCGGTCCTGACCCTCCACCAGGGCAGCCGGGTCATCCCAAACCCCCGGGACGATCGCCTGCTCGAGGCCGATGACCGGCTGCTGTGCTTCGGTGAGATGGAGGTCATGCGTTCGTTGGTCCCGGAGCAGCGACGTCGCCGAGGCCGGCCGATCGTCCGCCAGCTCGACGACCTCAGCGTGATTCCTGGCCAGTCGAACGACGGCCGGGCCGAGACCGATTCGCAAGACCCGGTCCGGACCCCGACCTCGGTGCCACTCGACGGCGCGTTCGTCGCCGACGGCGGTGCTCGGCCGTCGATCATCGCCGGCTGACCCACACTCGGGGTCAGCGCCGGGCGACGTAGCAGGCCTCCGGTGGGAGCTCCCGGTCGGCGCAGTAGGCGATGGCGTCGGCCTCGTCTTCGCCGAAGTCGATGAAGAAGTTCCAGAACGGGAGCGCGCTGCCCTCGTCCCTGGTGCTCAGGCTGAGCTGCAGCCGGTCATGGCCGTCCACCACCATCTGATCGAACTGTCTCAGCGCATCCGGCCAGTTCTCGGGCCGGGATCGGATCGCGGACAGGTTGACCCGGAAGCCGGTACCCGGCCGGTCCGAGACGTAGATCTCAACCGGCGCCGTCAGCTCGACCCGGTCGTCGGTCACCACCTCGACCTGCAGCCGGTGCCGGCCGGGCCGTGGGAAGTAGACCGGCACCGTCGCCTCGCGTCCGGTCACCGGGCGATCGTCGACCACCAGGCGGTACTGGGCGTCCTCCGGGGCACCGGTGACGGCGAGGACGTAGCGCTCGTCGACCGTCAGCGGCCCGATCTCCGCACGGGGGAAGGCCAGGGCCGGCTCGAACGGCAACCCGCCGGCATCGTTCCCGACCGCCGGGCCCTCGCCGCGGCCGAAGGCGTCCGGCCCGGGCTCATCGACCGGTTGGGCGACCACCGGCCTGGTCGCGCCGCCGTCCGCTTCGTCTCCCGGGGCGTCGACGTCTGTGGCGCTGCGCCCGGCGTCGCTGCGGTTGCGGTCGTTCGGATCGGACCGGGCGGCCTCCGGCGGCGCCGGGTCCGACGCCTCGGTGCGGGCGGCCTCGGAAGCTCCGCCGGTCAGGCCGGCGGTGAGCACGGTGTAGACCCCGAGACCGGCCGTGGCGGCAACGACGATGGAGACGACGATCACCATCCCCAGCCGGGAAAACGTCGGCTCGCCGTCCGGTGCCGACCGATCCGGCGCCGTCTGCCGATCGTCGTTCGGTTCCGATCGAGGCGCAGGGTCGGCGGGCTTGGGCGGGTCGAGCGCCGGGTAGGCGGCGGTGGCCCGGTTGGCGATCCGTTCTGTGGTGTCGGTGCTGGCCGCCCCGAGTCGTTCGAGCCGGTCGACGAATGCCGCGGCCGACGGCGGCCGACGGTCGGGGTCGTGACTCATCGCCTCGGCCAGGACGGCGGCCAGGCCGTCCGAGACGCCGTGGTCCCTGGGGTCCGGGGGGTCCTGGCCGAGGACCCGGCTGACCACCGCCCACATCGAGACGTCTGACGGGTCGGCGAAGGCCGCGGTCCCGGTCGCCAACTCGAACAGCGTGGAGGCCAGGGCGTAGACATCGGAGCGTGGGGTCGGCTGGCCGGCGTCGAGGATCTCCCGTGGGGCGTGGATCACGCTGGCGCTGATGTGTCCTTCGGTCGTCCGGTGGGAACCCTCGACCCGGGCGATGCCGAAGTCGGCCAACGCCGGCTCGTTGAAGGCCGACAGCAGGATGTTCGCCGGCTTGACGTCCCGATGGAGGACCCCGGCCTCGTGGGCGACCTGGAGCGCGCCCCCGATCTTGATCCCGATCCCGATCACCTCGGCCTCGGTCAACCGGCCCCTTGTGGCCACCATGTCGGCCAGCGAACCGCCAGCCCGGTACTCCATCACCAGGTATGGCCGGTCGTCGGCGGTCTGACCCCGTCCGTGGACGACCACGATGTTCGGATGGTGCGACACCGCCCCGATCGCCCGGCACTCCCGGTCGAAGCGACGCCAGGTCGCCTCGTCCTCGAGGGCGTCGTAGAGGACCTTCACCGCGACCTGGCGGCCGAAGTCCTCCTGTTCTGCCAGGTAGACGAACCCGGCGCCGCCCCGATCGAGCAGGGTCGCTGGACCGATCCCGGGGATACCAAGTTCGATCTCGTCGTCCACGGGGCAACAGTAGCGACGGACCGGGGTCCGCTTGCCGCGGGCTGGACCCGCCCATGGTCGAGGTCGCTACGGTGCGGGGATGGACACGACCGCCGCGCGACCAGGTGACCGCCGGGCCATCGTGGCGGTCGGCGTCCAGTTCTGGATCAACGGGATGGTCTATGGCGCCATCGTGCCCCGGCTGCCCGATGTCCGGGACCGGCTCGGGATCGGGGTCGGCACGCTCGGGACGATCCTGACCCTGGCTGCCGTCGGCGGGCTGATCGGGAGTGCCATGAGCGGACCGCTCCTCGCCCGGTTCGGCACCCGCCGCTGCATCGTGGCCGGAACGGTCAGCACCGTGGCGCTGCTGCCGTTCGTCGGGGTCACGACGTCCCCGGTCGTCCTGGTTCTTGTCCTGGCCGGGCTCGGCATCTTCGACGTGACGATAGACATCGGCATGAACCTCCAGGGTTCGATCCTGAGCGCCCGCCGGTCGACCCCGATCATGAACCGGCTCCACGGTCTGTGGAGTCTCGGCACCGTGATCGGCGGGCTCATCGCGGTCCAGGCGACCGCGGCCGGGGTGTCGTTGCTGGCCCACCTGCTCGCGGTATCGGCGGGGTTGGGTCTGACCGTTGCGGTCACCGGTCGGTTCCTGCTGGCCGATGACCAGCCGGCGCAGGCGACCGGCGAGGCTCGGGCCGGAGCCGACGGGTCGGTGCCGTCCCAGGAAGCCGCCGCCAGCGGAGTCGGCAGGATCCGGCTACTCCTCCTGGCGCTCGGGGCGTCGGCGGTGGCGATGGAGGTGACGAGCAGCGACTGGGCCGCGTTCCGGCTGGCCGACGATCTCGGCGCCGGACCCGGGGTGGTCGGGCTGGGGTTCGTGGCCTTCACGTCCGGGATGGTCGTCGGTCGGCTCTCCGGCGACGCGGTCCAGGCCAGGGTCGGGGATCGGGCGTTGCTCCGTGGCGCCTCGAGCGTGGCGACGGTCGGTCTGATCCTGGCCACGGTCGTCCCGTTCGGCCGCCTCTTCGGGGTCGACGACGCCGCACCGGTCGCTCTGGGGGCGACGATCGCCGGGTTCTTCGTGGCTGCGCTCGGTGTCTCGGTGATCTTCCCCCAGCTCTATGACGCAGCAGCCAAGGCCCCGGGGCGCCCCGGCAGCGGCCTGGCGGCCCTGACCGCCGGGATCAGGGTGGCCGGTGTCGCAGCACCGATCATCGTCGGCCTGGTGGCGGACAACGCCGGCTCGGTCGGGGTGGCGGTGGCGCTGGTGACGGTTCCGGCCGCGCTGGTCACCCTGCTGCTGGCTCCCCGGGCCACGCCGCCCTCGCGCCCGGCCCCGCCCGCCGTCAGCCGGTAGCATCCCGATCATGGGTAGCAACAGCGAGGATCCCGGGATGACCTCGATGCCGGCCACCGCGGGTCGGCCGTCCGGCTCCTTGGAGGTCGAGCAGCCGGCGGACCTCGGAGGCTTGCTGCGGCAGACCACGGGCACGACGTCGCCCCGGGGGGCCCGGCGTGGCCTGCTGAACCCGGTGCTGTGGGCCTTGGCCGCGGTGCCCAGCCTTGCCCTGTTCCTGTTGCTGACGATGGTGGTTCGGGTGCGGCTGTCCGACGGTGTGTGGCCGTCCCGAAACCAGCCCGATCCGAAGGAACTGGGCATCCACAACACCCTCACCCTCGTGGCGATCGTCTGCTCCTTCCTGGCGGTGGTGGCGGTGCCGCTGATCGCCTTGGCCTCGGCCAGCGTCAGACGACGTTGGCCGGACGTTCGCCCAATCCTGTTCGGACTGATCGGCGTGCTGGTCCTCTACGGGGTGCTGCGGCTGGACCCGGGCGGCATCGGCGACTGGATCGCCGATTGACCCCTGGCCGCTGAGCCGCCGGTGGCGAACAGTACGGCGGCGAAGCCGGCGACGCCGTAGCCGAGGTAGGCGACCGAGAGCGGGGTCACCGAATCGCTGATGAATCGATCGGTGGCGGCGGCCAGGATGGCCCCGCCGCCCATGCTGATCGTGCCCATCACCGAGGCGGCCGAACCGGCCAACGCCCCCATCGGCTGCATCGACTCCGATTCGGCAAGCGGGTTGATCACCACCCGCATGGCGTTGCTGAACGCCAGCAGTCCGAACCAGGCCAGGAACGGCGGTGCCCCGTCGTCGGCGACCGAGATGGCGAGCAGGATCGCCATACCGACCAGGTTGACCGGGACCAGCCAGAGGATCAGCCGCCCGGCCCCGAACCGGCCAACCGTCCGAGATGCGGTGAAGGCCGCAAGCCCCATCACCAGGCTCATGGCGCCGAAGTAGGCCGGAAACTGGGACGACCGGTCATAGACCCGGTCGAACAGCAGCTCGGTGGTGGCAAGGAACGAGGCAAACGAGGCGAAGTCGAACATCCGGAGCAGGGAGTAGCCGAGCGTCTGGCGGTTGCCGAGCACCGCCCCGACCGCCTCCCTGGTCCGGGCCAGGGTCAGCGGCCGCCGGGACTCGGGATCGAGGGTCTCGCCGAGCCGCCGCCAGGTCCACAGCAACAGCAGCCCGGCCAGGACCGCCGGCGCGGCGAACACGCCCCGCCAGTTGGTGAGCGACAGCACCCCCTGGCCGAGGAGCGGGGCGATCGCCGGCACGACCATGAACAGCGCCGCCGCCATCGACAGGACCCGGGCCAACCGGTCGCCGTCATAGACGTCGCGGGCCAGCGCCAACATCAGGGTCCGGGGGCCGGCGGCGCCGATCCCCCAGATAAGGCGGCCGACGAGCAGGATCGGCAGGTTCGGGGCCAGGCTGCAGGCGATGGCGGCCGACCCGTACAGCGCCAGGGCGACCAACAGAACCGGGCGACGCCCGAACCGGTCGGCGAACGGGCCGTACAGGATCTGGGCCACCGACGTGCCGAGGAAGTAGGTGGTCACCGCCAGGGCCACGCTGGTCGAGTCCGGGGCCAGCCCGTAGGCCGACCGGATGTCGCTGAACGCCGGCAGGATCAGGTCGATACCGAGCGCCGTGGTGGCAGAGATCGAGGCCAGGAACGTCACGAACTCCTGGGACCCCATCCGCCCGGCTCGACCGGGTGCCCGACCGGCGCGCACCCAACGAGCCTAGGGCCTTGGTCGTTGCGCAGTGGCCTGGGCTAGGTTTGGCGCCGTGACGGGGGTCGAGACCGCCGCCGAGCGCGGCGGCCCGGAACCGGGGGCGGCGAACCGCTCTGTCGAGATGGACTCGGCCCGGGGTTGGCTGGTGGTGGCCGCCACGTTCACCTCGACTTTCACCGTGTTCGGGGTCGCCTACAGCTTCGCCCCGTTCTTCGGTCCGATGGCAGACGAGTTCGGCGGGGAGCGGAGCGAGGTCGCCCTGTTCTTCGCCATCACCACCTTCTTCTACTTCAGCCTCGGGGTGATCAGCGGCCGGGTGTCCGATCGGGTCGGGCCGCGAAAGGTGCTGCTGTTCGGAGGGGCTGCCATGGTCCTGGGGCTGTTGGCCACCTCCCAGGTCCAGAGCCTGTGGGTCGGCTACCTGACCTATGGCCTCGGCGTCGGCATCGGGGTGGCCTGTGCCTACGTGCCGATGGTCGCCACGGTCGGCCTGTGGTTCGAGCGGCGGCGCAGCGCCGCCATGGGTGTGGCGGTGGCCGGCATCGGCGTCGGCACCCTGGTGGCGGCACCGACCGCCGAGGCGTTGATCGACCGCTACGGCTGGCGCGACACCTATGTCATCCTGGCGGTCGCAACGGCGGTGTTGATCGGCCTGGCATCGCTCGGCGCCGGTCGACCACCGGTGACGGTCGACGAGGCGCCCGTCCCGCCGCTCCGTGACCTCATCGGCCGGTCTCGGGCCTTCGGGGTGCTGTACCTGTCCTGCCTGGTGCTCGTCATCCCGCTGTTCGTCCCGTTCGTGTTCATCGGCGACTACCTGGACGCCGAGGGGATCGACGGCTCGGCCGGCCTGGTGGTGGCGGTGATCGGCTCGTCCTCGGTGGTCGGTCGGCTCGGCCTCGGCGCCCTGGCCGCCAGGGTGTCCGCCATCCGGCTCTATCAGGGGTCGTTCCTCGGGGTCGGGTGCAGCTTCGCTCTGTGGTTGGTCGCCGACACGACCTACTGGCTGCTCGTGGTCTTCGCCGCGGTGTTCGGGGTCGCATACGGCGGGTTCATCGCCCTGGCTCCGGCGGTGGCCGCCGACCTGTTCGGCCCGATCGGGCTCGGCGGCGTGCTCGGTCTGCTCTACACCGCCGCAGGGTTCGGTGGGCTGGCTGGACCACCATTGGTTGGTGCGCTGGTCGACCGGTCCGGCTACGACGCCACGCTGATCACCGTCGGGGTCCTCGGGGTGGTTGCGTTCCTGCTGCTGGTGCCGCTGCGCCCGGATACGGTCCAGGACCGGCCGTAGCCGCGCCGGGGCTCGGCTACGGCCGCGGGGTGGTTGCGACCTCGGTTGCCTTCAGGGCGGCCCAGATCGCCGAGCCGGGGGCCAGGCCGAGCGCAGTGGCCGCAGACGGCGTGATGTCGACCACCAACGGCAGGGGCGCATCGAGCATGATGCGGGTCGTCTCGCCGAGGGGCTCGATCCACTGGACCGTTGTCGGCCAGACGTTTCGGTGGCTGCCCCGGGGCCGGTCGGGGTGGAGCGAGACCGCTCGGGGGTCGACCACCACCTGAACCGGGCCGGTCCCGCTGTCGGCGGTGTGGAGCACCGTGGTCTCGCTCGGGCCGGCCCCGGGCCCCGGTGGCGGCTCGATCGTGATCGTCCCACCGTCGTTGTGACCGAACAGCAGGTTGGTGCCGGCCACTGCGGCCGCATAGGCGGTCGCTGGATGGCGGCGGAGCTCGTCCGGCGTACCGGCCTGGGCCACCCGGCCGTCCTCGATGACCA
>JBCCFN010000164.1:0-11653 GCA_039029715.1 Actinomycetota bacterium
GATCGTTGCGGAGGACCGGCGTGTCCAGCTCGACCACGTCCGCCACCCGCTCCACCGGCCCGATTCGCGACACCTTGGCCCCGCCCTCGGCCGGCAGGGCGCCGTCGCCGCCGCCGAACCCGCCGCTCGGGGTGACGGTCAACAGGTTGGTGCCGAGGGCCGTGATCTGGGCCTGGAGGTCGGCCCGGCTCGACTCGGAGATCCCGAGGACGCCGACCATGGCGGCGATGCCGATCGTGATACCCAACGCCGAGAGGGCCGTCCGGGTCTTGCGGGTCCGGAGGCCGGACGCCCCGACGGCGAGGACGTCTGCCGGTCGCAGTCGGCTTGCCCCCAGTCGGCGGGGCTGGCCGCTGGCGCCGGTCGCGGCGGTGGTGGCCTGCTCGACGGTCATGACCTACCGGCCGGTGTCGTGGTCCCGGCCGCCGCCGGGGTGCCGGTGTCGTGCTCGATCCGTCCGTCCCGGACCGAGATCTGACGGGGGAGGGACGCTGCGACCTCGATGTCGTGGGTGATGACAACGATGGTCGAGCCGTCCTGGTTGAGGCGGCCGATCAGGTGCAGGATCGCACCGCTCGACCGTGAGTCGAGGTTGCCGGTCGGCTCGTCGGCCAGGATGATCGCTGGTCGGTTCACGATGGCCCTGGCGAAGGCCACCCGCTGCCGCTCGCCGCCGGACAGCTGATTTGGCAGATGGGTCAACCGGTGACCGAGCCCGACCGACAGCAGCGCCTCGGCGGCCCGATAGCGCCGCTCGGTCGGTGGCACTCCGCTGTAGAGCAGGCCGTTCGCCACGTTGTCGATGGCGGTGGCGCCATCGATCAGGAAGAACTGCTGGAAGACGAAGCCGATCAGCCGGGACCGGACCGCAGAGAGCCGCCGATCCCCGAATCCCGAGACCTCTCGACCATCGATCCTGACCGTGCCGGAGGACGGCCGATCGAGCGTCCCCATCACGTGGAGCATCGTCGACTTTCCTGACCCCGACGGGCCGACGATCGCCGCCAGCTCACCGTGGTCGATCCGCAGCGACACCCCGTCCAAGGCCTGGACCGGTGGGGTCCCGTCGTAGGTCTTGACGACGTCGTCCAGTTCGAGCGCAGCGCTCATTGCGGGACCACCACCTCGTCACCGGGCCGGAGGTCGCCATCGACCACTTCGACCATGCCGTCGTCGAACGTGCCAAGCTCGACACCGATCAGCGTGGCCGAGCCGTCGGCCTCGACCCGCTCGACCGCGAATCCCCCTTCGGCCAACGTCACCAGCGCCCGGGTCGGGACCACGGTCGCCCCGGTGATGACCTCGCCGGCGCTGGTGACCGTCACCGGGCCTTCGACCGGGTCCTCGCCGGTCCGGTCGGTCACCCCGATCGTGATCTCGACCGTCGGTGTGTCCTGGCCGCCGGCCGCCGGGACGACGGGCCCGATCTCGGTGACGGCGCCGTCGACGACCGTCTCGTCCGCCAGCTCGATCGAGACCGCCTGACCGACCTCGAACTCGTCGGCCTCGGCCACCTCGACCACCACCGCGATCGCCAGTCGGGATCGTGCGGTCGTGAGGACCGGCGAGGCGGTGGCAAGCGTCGTGCCGTCGTCCGTCAGGTGCGACCCGACCACCCGGTCGGCGGCGACCGGGGCGTAGTACCGGGGTTCGGTACGGCCGGTGATCGGCAGTGCGGTCGCGGCCTGCCACCGCTCGATGGCGGCAACCGTGGCGGTGGTGATCGTGCCGTCGATCGTCATCTCACCATCCGGGTCGTGGCCGGCATCGGCAAGCGCCTGCTCCAACTCGGTGTCGGTGAAGGTCTGGTCGGTCAGGGCGGCGACGACCGGATCGTCGTCGACCAGGGCCGGCACGGCGATGTCATCGACCGTGTACAGCACGGTGCCGTGGACGATCGGAGTCCCGACCGGGGCCAGGTCAGCGACGAGGCCGGCGCCGCTGACGACGTCTTCGACGGTCCGGCGGGGCACCAGGCCGACCAGCGGGCCGCTGGCCGCGGCCCCGATCTCCGGCGTCGAGGCCACGACCGAGGGGCCCTCGACGATGACCACCGCCCCGGGGTCGACCCGACCGGAGACGTCAACGCCGAGGTCGGTCTGCCAGCGTTCGACCATGGCCTCGGTGTTGGCGGTGAAGGTGGTGTCGATGTCGACCGTCCCATCCGGGTCGTAGCCGAGGAGGACCAGGTTTGCCTCCAACAGCCGGACATCGGCGCCCTCGGCACCGTCGGCCAGTGGTCGCCACAGCGGGGCGTCGCCGAACAGGGCCACGATCGGTTCGGCATCGATCTCGGCCACCGGGTCACCCCGATCGATCGTCGTGCCGACGGCCACGATGCCGGTGACCACGCCGCCACTGCCGGCCACGGTGAGCTGCTCGCCGTAGCCGAGGGTGCCGGTCCACTCGATCTCCTCGATCAGGTCCCGTTGCTCGACCGGCGCGGTGGCCAGGGTGACGGTCTCGGCCTCGGCACTGGTCTCGGTATCGCGGCGATCCAGGAACGCGAGGACCGCAAGCGTCCCGCCGATCCCGACCGCGGCACCGAGCAACGCCGCCGGCCACCGTCGTCTGTTGACCGCTCGATCGACCTCGGCCAGGGCGGCCGCCACGTCGACCGGGCGGTGGCCGTTCTCGCTCGGCGCCGGCCGCTCCGGGGCCGGTGCCGTCTGGTGCTCACTCATCGTGTCAGCCCTGACCGGCCGGCGGGGTGAGGCCGAGGCCGCTCAGCGCCGTGTCGACGATCGGGAGGCATCCGTCGATCACCTCGGCGACGGCCGGGTCCTCGTAATCGAGGCCGAGTGCGGTGGCCAACCGGGCGGACCGGTTGCCGAAGCCTTGGGCCCGCTGACCCTGCTGGCCACCCTGACCGCCCTGGCCCGCCTGGCCGTCAGCTTGGGCCTGGCCGCCGCCGGCCCCCT
Source organism: Actinomycetota bacterium (assembly GCA_039029715.1). Lineage (GTDB taxonomy): Bacteria > Actinomycetota > Acidimicrobiia > Acidimicrobiales > SZUA-35 > JAHELU01. The sequence continues at coordinate 2,922 of JBCCFN010000164.1, forward strand.
GGCCTTGACCCTGACCCTGGCCGCCCTGGCCGCCGAGGGTGATGTCTCCGACGTCGTAGCCGCCATCGCGGACGCACTGGGAGAACTCGACCAGCGCATCCTGGAACTCCGGCGACTCCTGGATCTGACCCCGGCCACCACCGAACCCGGCCTGCTGCAGGATCTCGGCGCAGGCCTGGTTCGCCTCCCGGAATCCTTCGGCGCCCCGATCGATGCTCTGGAACGCCTCCCGCAGCTCGATGTTGCCCTCGGCGTCGACCGAGAGGTCTGGGAAGTCGAGGCCCTGGTCCCGCATGCACTGCGAGAACTGGAGCGCCGCCTCGTCCGGGGCGAGGTCCGGCGCTTCGTCTGTTCGGGTCGCAGCGTCGGCTGCGCCGCCACCGGTCTGGGTCGCCTGGAGGCTCGCGACCTCGTCTGTGGCCTCTTCGGTGGTGTCTGAGCAGGCGGCGAGGAGCAGCACCGCCGCCACCCCGAACGCGACCACCCATCGGTTCCTCTTGTCGAGCATGGGGGGAGTATCGAGCCGCTATGTGATGATCGTGTTAGGGGTTGGGAAGCTGTTCGCTGCGGCGGTCCTGTGCCACCCTTGGGACGTGACGCGATCCCGGGTGGTGTCGACCTACCTGACCCTGGCCGGGCTGTACACCCTGGCCGCATCGGTGATCTGGAGCGTCAACACCCTGTTCCTGTTGGACGCCGGGCTGACGATCGGTGAGGTCTTCGTGGCCAACGCCCTCTACTCGGTCGGCATGGTGGCCTTCGAGATCCCGACCGGGGTGGTGGCAGACACGCTCGGGCGGCGGGTGTCGTACCTGGCCAGCGTGGCCATCCTTGCCGCCACCACGCTGCTGTACCTGTGGGCGGCTCAGGCCGGGGCCTCGGTCGTGGTGTTCGGGGCGGTATCGATCGGGATGGGGCTCGGCTTCACCTTCTACTCCGGCGCGTTGGAGGCGTGGTTGGTCGATGCCCTGGCCGCCGCCGGCGATGGGGTGGATGCCGGCCTCGACGGGATCTTCGCTCGGGGGAACCAGGTCAGCGGGGCGGCCATGTTCGCCGGCACCATCGCCGGCGGCTTCCTGGGGCAACTCGATCTGGCCGTCCCGTTCCTGGTCCGGGCCGCCCTGCTTGCGGTGCTGTTCTTCCTGGCCGGCAGCTTGATGGTCGAGCGGGGATTCGAGCCGAAGGCCCTCCATCTCCGGGAGATCCCGACCGCGATGGCCGAGGTGGCCCGGGTCGGGATCACCAACGGGTGGAACCATCCTGGCCTCCGTCGGCTGATGATCGCCGCCGCCATCCGGTCGGCCTTCTTCGGCTGGGCGTTCTATGCAAGCCAGCCCTACCTGCTGGAGCTGCTGGCTCGGGATGCGGTGTGGGTGGTCGGGTTGGTGACGGCCGGGATGTCGTTGGCCATGATCGTCGGCAACCAGCTGGTGGCCACGTTCTCCCGGGCCTGCGGTCGACGGTCGACCATGCTGATCGCCGGCTCGGCGGTCGGGGCGGTGGCCGGGGCCTCGATCGGGCTCACGGACAGCTTCGTCGTGGCGGTGGCGGGGCTGCTGATCGTTGCCGGGTCGATGGGTGTGATCATGCCGGTCCGCCAGGCCTATCTCCATGCGGTCACCTCGTCAGACCACCGGGCCACGGTCGTCAGCTTCGATGCCATGATCGCCTCGATCGGCGGGGTCGGCGGCCAGGTCGGACTCGGCCGGGTCTCGGAACGGTCGTCGTTCGAGACCGGCTACCTGGTCGGTGGGGCGTTCACCCTGCTGGCCCTACCGTTCCTCATCGCCGTCCGCCGGATCGGCGGGTCGGCCGACCGCCTGCCGGTCCCACCGGACGAGGCCGGCATGGGCGGCAGCTGTCCGTCCGGCCTGCCGACCGAGGCCGGGGTGTCGTCCCAGCCCGTCGGGGCCCTGACCGGCGACGACCCCGCTGACCGCTGATCGGCCCCGGAGTCAGCGGACCGTGAAGCGGGCCACCATGGCTCGGTCGTCGCCGTGCTCGCCCTCCATCGCCTCGTAGACGACGACCTGGTGAAAGGTCGGCTCGGTGATCAGGCCTTCGACCACCCGGGCCTCGAACCACCGGTCGAAGGCCAGCGCCCGCCAGTGCTCGCCGTTGACGCCGATGGCGAACCGGGCCCCGGCGGCGGCGATCCGGATCAGCTCCGCCAACGGCTCCGGTCCGAGGTGACCGTGGGTGAAGGTCCCGGTGCTGATCACCCCGTGGTAGTGGTCTGTCGGCAGGTCGAGGGTGGTGGTCAGGTCGGCCTCGATCAGTTTGCGGTAGATCGGCTGGCCATCCTCGGTCCGTTTGGCGGCCGCACGGGCCAGCATCTCTGGTGAGATGTCGATGCCGTCGATCACCTGGTCACCCCGGGCCCGGATGGCCTGGCCGACGACCCCGGTCCCACAACCGACGTCCAGGATCGGCCCGCGGGGCCCTCCGCCGTCGGCCAGGAACGCCTCGACGACGTTGAGGTGGTAGACGTAGCCGTTCCGATCGACGAAGTCGTCGTCGTAGCTTGCGGCCCAGCGGGCGTAGAGCTGCCTGCTGTCGTCCGGTGTGCTCACTGCGTAGGCCGCCGCCAACCCGAGGTCGTCGCTGTCGTCCTGGTTCGCCATCCCTCGATTGTCGCCGCTCGCCGACCGGCCGTCGATCGGGCCCGCTCATCACCGGTTGGTTAACTCTCTGTATGATCCGAAGCCGTCGGTCCAGAGCTGTACTACAGTCCCGACCACCACTTGGTCCTCTGGGCCCAACCAGAAGAACGGCGGGATCGGTTTGGCGGAAGAAACCTTTACCCCAGTTGACGGTGCTGTCGACGCGGACGAAGAGTCGAACGTTGTCGACCCTGCACCGGTAGAGACCGGCGGCAGCCCCGGCCTCGGGCTGCTCGGTGTCGAGATCGGGGCCACCGCGGTCCGGCTGGCCCTCCTCGACTCGGCTGCCGCCCAGGTGACCGATGCGGTGGAGCGGCCGATCGGCGTCGGAGACGGCTCGCTGGACACGATGGCCGAGGCTCGGCTCCAGACCGCCCTGCTCGGGGCCCTCGACGTGCTCGGCCTGGCCGAGGCGACCCCGCTGCTCATGGGGGTCACCATCGGGATGTCGAACTGCGGCGTCGGCAGCGGACCGGCCCTGACCAGGTGGCTTGAGAACCTGAGCGCTCGTCTCGACCAGCAGTTCGTGTCGGTCGGGGACCAGGGCGTCTCCTACGCCCCACTCGACGTCGTTGCGTTTCTCAAGCGGGTGTTCGAGCCGCTACCCCTCCACGTCGATCGGATCGAGCTGGCGCCGGTGGCGGCCTGCCGGCTGATCGAACCGCTCCACCCCGGCGAGGTCACGATCGGCTCGGGGTTGGCCTGGTCGGCCCGGGTCATCGGCAACGAGGTGGTCGAGGCGTACGAGATCACCGGGGGTGCCGCCGATCAGCTGATCAGCGTGGCCAGTGGCGGGGCCATGCAACCGATCGAACGCCTGACCGGCGTGGTGATCGACGAGACGCTGGCAGAACGGCGCAACCTCGACCCTCGGGCCCTGGCGCCAGCGGTCGGTGTGGCAAAGGGGCTCCTCACCTCCCCGCCGAGCAACCTGCTTGCCGCCTCGCTGGTTCGAGGCCCGAATCCGCCGGCGGCTCGGACGACGATGGAGCAGCCGATCGCCGTCCCGAACCAGCCGGTGCCCCACGACGGCTATCGCGGTCCGGCCCAGGCCGAGCAGGCCCGGCCGGACGATCGGTATTGGGAGGAGCGGGGCGACCGGTGGCCGCGGCCGGAGCCGGCGGGTGCTCGGGTTGCCGCCGGTCGTGATCCCTATGGCGGGGACGGCAACGAGTCGCCGGGCGGCGCGGGCCGCAATCGCTACGAGACCCAGGCCGCCTACGGCGGTCGGGGTGGCTATGAGGAGCCGAGCCGACGGGTCGACGACCGGCTCGTTCGTTCCGACCGTCAGCCGCCGACGTCGCCCGGCGTCGTCGTATCCGACTTTGCACTGGGGGCGTTGCTGATGCTGTTGCTCGTCCAGGCCGTGGCCTTGATTCTGCTATGACCGCTCGAAACGGCCAGGTCGGCACCGGTTGGCGAGGGCCGGCGGCGGTCCTGCTCCTCATAGCGAACGTCGTCCTGCTCGGGTTCAATGCCGTCAAGCAGGACGTGGTGACCTTCTCGTTCGGCAATGATGACGAGGCGGCGATCACCCGGGTCACCCAGACCGACGCCGAGGACCCCTCGGCCGAACCGGCAGCACCGGTGGCGGAGCCGGCAGCGGATGCGGCCCTGGGATCGACGCCGGCCGAGCCGGAGGACGGGGCCCAGGAAGGGGCCGAGAACGGCGTCGAGGCCGACGGCGGGGCGGCCCAGGACGCTGCCCCGGTCGCCGAGGTCGACGACTGGCCCGGCGGGCGAGGGCCGGTGCCGGAGGGCCCGCCGCCACCTCGCCTGGCCATGCTCGGCAGCGACGGTGAGATGGTGCTGTCCGGGTCCGCCCCTGATTGGGCAACGGTGACCAAGGTCATCCAGTACGCGAGCGAGAAATTGCCTGGCGGCGAGGCGGCGATCGACAACCAGCTGACCTGGCACCCGGACGCCAGCCGAACGACCACCTGGGGTGAAGTGACGATGCCGTTCGCCGCCACCTTCACCGCGAGCGAGAGCGAGCTCGACCCGGCAACCGTCCAGGGCCTGGACCTGGCGGCGGGCATCCTGACCGAGAACCCGACCATCTTCGCCATCGTGATCGGCCACGCCGACTCCCGGGGCGACGCCGGCATCAACGCGCAGCTGGCGTCCGATCGGGCGGCCGCCGTCGTCGACTACCTGATCGGCCAGGGCGTCGTCCCGGGGCAGATCGTCGTCGCCTCGGCCGGCGAGGACGACCCGATGGCATCGAACGACACCGAGGAGGGCCGGGCGGTGAACCGTCGTGCCGAGATCCAGTTCAAGAACCTCCTCACGGCCGGGGTCGGCCGATGAGGGCCCGTCGACCGCTTGCCGTCCTGTTGGCGATGGGGCTGTGTGTGGCCGCCTGTTCGGACGGCGACGACGCGACCGGTGAAGCCGAGGAGGTGGCGTCACCGACGACCACCCCGGCCGCCGTGGCCGAGGAACCGGCCGAGGACGGCGGCGGCGGAGCCGGGACCGAGTCGTCGGCCGCAGCCCCCGCCCCCACCGGCGCGATGTTCGACATCGATGCCGTCCTGGCCGCCGACCCGAACTGCCCCGACCCGGTGACCGGCGAGGCGCTCGTCATCGGCTACGCCGCAGACATGGGCGATCTCGGGGCGTTCGGTGATGGCCCGGCGTCCCAGTCAGCGATCCACATGGCCAATCTGATCAACTGCTCCGGCGGTCTCGCCGGGCGCCCGGTCGAGGTGAGGATGAGCCCGATCAATGGTGACCCGGTGGCCAGCCGCGATGCCACGCTGGCCTTGATCGACGATGGGGCGTCGGTGTTGCTCGGCCCGCCGTTCCCAGACCCGGGCTTCCGGGTGCTCCAGGTTGCAGACGGCGAAGTCCCGGTGATCTTCACCGGTTCGACCGAGCCGGCGCTCGGCGATGACAGCAACCTGTCGTTCCTCGTCGCCTACAGCGACACCCAGGGGGCAACTGCGGCGGCCCAGTTCTCCCGATCCCAGGGGTGGTCGACGGCGGTCACCTTCAGCTCGCCCGGCCCCTACTTCGGGTACAACCCGCTGGTCTTCACCGAGGAGTTCACCGCCCAGGGTGGGCGGGTGATCGCAGACTTCCCGATGATCCCCGGTGAGACCGAGGACTTCTCCGGCCCGATCGAGGTCTTCGCCGCCAACCCGCCGGACGTCATCTTCTCCGGGATGCTCGCCAACCAGCTGGTGGCGCTGAAGGCCCAGCTGGCCGAGGCCGGCCTGACCGAGGTCGAGGTGCTCGGAACCGATGCATTCGAGGCCACCGGCGGCTATTCCCTCGCCCCCGGGACCGAAGGCATCTATCACGTGACCCACACCGATCCCCGCCCGGACACCCGGCTGGAGCGGCTGTTGACCAGCTTCACCGCCGCCAACGGCGGGGTCGGCCCGGCTGCGCCGTCGATGGCGGCGCTCGCCGGCGACGCGATGGCCGTCATCGCGGATGCCTACCTCCGGGTCGGGACCACCGACCCCAGGGTGCTCGGGGAGGCGATCGCCGTTGCCGAAGGGGTCGAGGGCATCACCGGCGTGTTGACCTACGACCGGTCGGGAGCGCCGAACAAGCCGATGTACATCCACAAGGTGGTTGACGGCGAGCCGACCATCGCCGGCATCATCGGCGGCTGAGCGGCCGCCGGCGTCGTTCGGCGATCGTCACCCCCGCTCGGTTGCCTCCATCGCCCACCGCTCATAGGCGGGGTCGGCCGCCACCACCTCGGTGGCCAGGATCTGGACCGTGTCATAGGGATGGGCGGCATTGGTCCGCTCGATGATGGCCTCGACGTTCGCCAGCCGGGTGTGGAGCACCAGCAGCGCCTCGGCGTCGTCCTCGATCCCGTCCTCCCACCGGTAGATCGACCGGATCGACGGGACCACGTTGCCGCAGGCGGCCAGTCGGGCGTCGACCAGGGACCGGGCATGGGCGGCAAGCCACTCCTCGCTCGGGCCGGTGATCGAGACGCTGACGAGGGTCATGGCTGCTCCTGGTCGGGTGACCTCGATCATGCCATACACCTCGTAGTAGCCAGGCTTATCGGCTGCGGCAATACTGTGATCCATGAGTGTCGTGAAGATCAACGCCGTCGACGTGCCCGAAGGAATGGGCGACGAGTTCATGGAGCGGTTCGCCAAGCGGGCCGGCATGGTCGAGAGCCAGCCCGGGTTCGAGGAGTTCCTGCTGTTGAAACCGACCGATGGGAAGAACCGGTTCTTCGTGTTCACCCGCTGGGAGTCTGAAGAGGCCTTCAACACCTGGTTGTCGAGCAGCGACTTCGCCGCAGCCCACGCCCACCTGGCCGAAGGCCAGGGCCCGGGTCACGGTGAAGGCCACGGCCACGGCCACGGTGACGGCGCGGGTGGCGGTCATGGCGGTCATGGTGAGGGACATGGCCACGGGGGAGCGGGGCCGGTCGCGGTTGCCGCCGAGTTGCTGGCCTTCGAGGTGATCGAGCGGGTCGCCGGCTCGTGACGTCGGTTCAGCAATCTGTCAGGCCCGGCCACAACCTGCTACACAATCGAAAAGAAGATCGCGGGACAACCGAGAGGACGAGTGAGTCATGACGTCGATACCAGTGAGCGAGAACGTCGCCAAGTTCTACATCGGGGGTCAGTGGGTCGAACCCAGCACCTCCGACACCCTGGAGGTGATCAATCCCTCCACCGAAGAGCCCATCGCTTCGATCGCCATGGGCGGTCCGGCCGATGTCGACGCCGCCGTGGCTGCGGCCCAGGAGGCGTTCCAGAGCTTCTCCGAGACCTCGGTCGAGGAGCGGGTCGCCCTCCTCAACAAGATCACGGAGCTGCTCGGCGCCCGGTCGGAGGACCTGGCGGCAACGATCAGCGCCGAGATGGGTGCACCCAACCGGCTGGCAAAGGCGGCCCAGGCCCCAAGCGGCATGGCCCACTTCGCCACGACGGCCGCCCTCCTCGGTTCCTTCGAGTTCGAGGAGCAGGTCGGCACGTCGCTGGTTGTCAAGGAGCCGGTCGGCGTGGTCGGGATGATCACCCCCTGGAACTGGCCGGTCAACCAGATCGCGTGCAAGGTCGCTCCGGCCCTGGCCGCCGGGTGCACCATGGTGCTCAAGCCGTCCGAGGTCGCACCGCTCAACGCCATCCTGCTGGCCGAGATCCTGCACGAGGCCGGCGTCCCGCCGGGCGTGTTCAACCTGGTCAACGGTGACGGGCCGAACGTCGGTGCCTACCTGTCGGCCCATGCCGGGGTCGACATGATGTCGTTCACCGGTTCGACCCGGGCCGGGGTCGAGGTGGCGAAGAACGCCGCCCCGACCGTCAAGCGGGTGGCCCAGGAGCTCGGCGGCAAGTCGGCGAACATCATCCTGGACGACGCCGACCTCGCCGAGTCCGTCGGCCGCGATGCCTTCGGCATGTGCTCCAACTCCGGCCAGTCCTGCAACGCCGGCACCCGGATGCTTGTCCCGGCGGCCCGCATGGACGAGGCTGCCGCCATCGCCAAGGAGGCGATGGACTCGGTCGCCGTCGGCCCGCCCGACGGTGACGGGACCGTAATCGGTCCGGTGGTGTCCGAGGCCCAGTGGAACAAGATCCAGGGCCTGATCCAGGCCGGTATCGACGAGGGGGCCACCCTGGTCACCGGTGGGTCCGGTCGGCCGGACGGTCTGGAGTCCGGCTACTACGTCAAGCCGACACTGTTCGCAAACGTCACCAACGACATGACGATCGCCCGGGAGGAGATCTTCGGCCCGGTCCTGGTCATGATCGGTTACGAAGACGACGACGATGCGGTCCGCATCGCCAACGACACCGTGTACGGGCTGGCCGGATACATCTCCGGCAGCCAGGACCGTGCGGTTGAGATGGCCCGTCGGATCCGGACCGGCAACATGCACGTCAACGGCGCCGGCCCGGACTTCAACGCCCCGTTCGGCGGCTACAAGCAGTCCGGTAACGGCCGGGAGTGGGGTCGCCACGGGCTGGAAGAGTTCCTGGAGACCAAGGCCATCCTCGGAGCGGCCTCGGTCTGACCGGTCGGCGTCCGGCGTCCGGCCCCACCGGTTGACGGTGGGCCCGGACGCCCGGACCACGACCGACC
>JBCCFN010000165.1:0-11626 GCA_039029715.1 Actinomycetota bacterium
CACTGACGCTCGAGGTCGGCTTCCGGGGCCCAAACGAGTGGGACCTGTCGTCGCCGACCTGGGACGTGGCGCCGGACATCCTCTTCGCCCTGCTGGACCGGTTGCGCCACTGCGACGACGCCGAGGGGCCACGGCAGCGCCGGGCCCACCTGGAGGCCGACCGGGCCCGGCTGGTGGCCGAGATCGCCGGTGCGCTGAAGGGCGCACCACAGCAGCGGTTCCTCCAGGGGATCGGGGCGTCGACCGCCTTCCTGCGGGGCCGGGAGCTGTCCCGGACCAACGTCGTCCGAGTCATCCACGAGATGCGGCTGGCCCTCCGGGAGCTGGCCGAGCGGGGCGCCAGGCGGCACGACTTCGACTCGCCGGACAACCTGTGGATGCTGACCGCCGACGAGCTCGCCTACTACGCCGATGGCGGACTGGCCGAGGTGTCGCAGATCAGCTCGAAGCGCCGGATCCAGTACGAGGATCTCCGGGACCTGACCGCGCCGGCCAGCATGATCGGCTCGGACGACGGTTGGATCCCGGCCCCGGCCCCGACGATCGGCGGCTCGCTCCAGGGTCACCTGGAGCCGGGAGACATGATGCTCGGTTCACCGGGCAGCCCGGGGATGGCCCAGGGACGGGCCCGGGTGATCGAATCCGACGCCGACCTGAACCTGGTCGAGCCCGGCGACATCCTCATCATGTCCCGCCCCCACCTGGCGGCCACCCCGCTGTTCGTCGCCGCCGGTGCCGTCGTGACCGACCAGGGTGGGAGCTTCACCCACGCCGTCGTGGTGGCCCGGGAACTCGGGACCCCGATGGTGGTCGGGGCCTACGGGGCCAGCGAGCGGATCGTCACCGGCAGCCTGGTCAACGTCGACGGTCTGACCGGGGTCGTCTCGGTCGCCGACCCGGACTGAACGCAGGCAGCCGGCGCCGCCGGGACCGGCTCAGCGATCGACCAGGTTGGCGGTGCGGGCCCAGGCGTGTGACAGGCAGCGCTGCTCGATCGGCCCCGGTGACCACAGACCCCAGAGCCCACCGACGGCGCCCCGGCTGTACTCGGCCCACCCGATGGCACCGGGGGCGGCGATTCGTCGCACCACCTGCCGGATACCGCCCTCGTGGACGGCGTAGCCGGCCCAGACACAGGGCCAGTCCTTGGTCGATGCGACCTCGGTGACCAGGATGTCGCCCTCCAGCCGACTGCGGTTTCGGTGGGTGTGTCCGGAGCTGATCGTGACCGGGGTCGACAACTGCCGGAGCCGGCCGAGGAACCTTGCCGCCTCGGTACCGCCGATGCCGGCCGGCCAGTAGCGGGGGATCCGGGTGGTCTGCAGCTGATGATGGAGGCCGATGTACACCGACCGGTCGGACTCGGCCACCGTCTGGAGCAGGCGGTCCTCGGCCCGCACCAGTGACCCCCGGCCGTGCCCGGCGATCGTCGTGTCCGCAACCGCGATCCGGATCCCGGGCAGGTCGATGTGGTCGACGTTGCGGGTGAACCGGAGCTCGCGCTCGCCGACGGTCAGCGGGATCGACCCACCTCGCCCGTCCACGTCATGGTTGCCGGGGATCAGCAGCATCGGGAGGTCGGGGAAACGGTCGACCAGGCGGCCGAACTCCTCGAAGTCCCGATCGGTCTCGTGCTGGGCCACGTCCCCCTTGACCACCAGCAGGTCGGCACCCCATCGTCTGGCCTCGACGATGGCGGCCGATGCGCACCGGAACGGATGGGGGATCGGGTCGCCGCTCTGATCGGTCATCGACTTGAACGCTCCCCACCGCATCGCCCCGAGGTGGAGATCGCTGATGGTGGCGAACCGGCCGAGCAACTCGCCGGGGGGTGCAGGCAGCGTCCTGGCGATCAGGGGAATGGACCCGCCGTCCGTCCGGAGGTCGATGACCACCTCGGTGTCGGGCTGCAGGCCCTCGAGGTCGATGGCCCCCGGTCCCCCCTCGTGCTCGATCTCGGCCTCGGCCCCGCCACCCCGGGCGGTGATCGAGCCGGCTGGTAGGTCGCCCCAGACGATCTGGAGCGCGGTGTCTTCGACCGCCCAGACCTGGGGTGGCGTGACCGCGGGGCCGAAGCGACTCATCTGCAACACCGGCTCAGGCGGTCAGGAACCGGGTCAGGTTCTCGGCCTCACGGTTCCGCAACGCCGCCCTGACCCGTTGCTTCTCGAGGATCTGCTGCAGGGTCTTGGTCCCGGTCGGCACGGTGTTGGTCTGGAAGAAGGTGGCGACGGCGGCCACGTCTTCCTCGGTGTCGAGGGATGCCACCCCCTCGACCATCCGGACCATCAGCCCAGCGGCGAACATCTCGGTCAGCGTGTCCCAATGCTCAGCGATGAACGCCCAGGTGGCCCGGCCGCACTCACGGTTGCCGAGCGCTCGACGGAGCAGCAGCGGGGCGTTCTGGCTGCGGATCGACCCGTCGAGGATCAGGGGGTGGGTCCTGGCAACCAGGTCGGCGTCCGGGAAGTCCATCAGCGCCCCGAGGTACCGCAACTCTTCCTGGGGGGTGTCGGCGGCCCGCCACGCGGTCACGAAGTCGTCGAAGTCGGCCTCGTCTCCACTGGATGCCACCACCTCGACGGAGGCGGCGAGCAGCGGTGCGTCGACCAGCTGGGGATCCCGCCTACCGGTGGCAACGGCTCGCTTCGCCTCTTCCTGGATCTCCGGGTCGTTGGCCGAGATGCCGAGTCCCCGGACCAGGTCGCCCCGGAGCTGGCGCATCGACTCGGTGTCGTCATCTTCGGGGGCCAGGCCGAGGTTCGCCAACGCCGGCGCCAGCGCATCGTGGATGATCTCCTCCAGCCGCTCCTTGGCCTCGCCGTCGACGAGGCGCTTGAGCTGGCCGAATCCAGCGATGATCCGGACCCACACCGACCGGTTGGTCTCGGCTGTCATCGCCTCCAGCAGGTTGAGGAACGACAGCGTGGAGGAGCGGCCGGCCAACACGGCGGCCCAGCCATCGTCGACCAGCCCGTACCGCTCGACCGGGTTCAGGACCTCCGGCGGCAGGTCGGCCAGGGTCTCGGCCAACTCCGCCGGGTAGGTGGTTCGGTAGAACCCGCTGCCCCGGTCGTTGGCGACCAGCCAGGCGCTCGGCTGGTCGGTGCTGATCGTGGCCGGGCCGTCCGGCTCGAGGAGCAGGCGGGACGAGCGGGGCTCGGCGTCGGCATCTGTCGGCTGCCACCGGTAGCGGATCGGGACGATCCAGTCGGTGTCCGGGGCCTCGCCGCCGCCCTGGTTCTGCATCCGCTCCTGGGTCAGGGTGAACCCACCGTCGTCGGACCCGACCGAGATCAGGGGGAAGCCGCCCTGGAAGATCCAGGTGTCCATGATCCGCCTGACCGGTTCACCGGTGGTCTCTTCGAGCGCATCCCAGAGATCGGTGGTCTCGGCGTTGCCGTACTGATGGGTCTGCATGTAGTGCCGGATACCGGCCCGGAACGGCTCCTCGCCCAGGTACTGCTCCAGCATCCGAACGACCGCCGCGCCCTTCTCATAGGTCAGTATGTCGAACATGCCGTCGGCGTCTGCCGGGCTGACGACCTCGTACTCGATCGGACGGGTGGTGGCCAGGGTGTCGGTGGCGAACGCCTCGGTCCGGGACAGCCCGAAGTCGGTCCAGCGGTCCCACTCCGGCCGGAAGGCGTCGGTGCAGCGCATCTCCATGAACGTGGCGAACGCCTCGTTCAGCCACAGCCCGTTCCACCACTTCATGGTGACCAGGTCGCCGAACCACATGTGGGCCAGCTCGTGGTTGACCACATCGGCGGTCCGCTGTAGCTCGGGCTGGGTCGCCCGCTCCGGGTCGATCAGCAGGATGACCTCACGGAACGTCACGCATCCCAGGTTCTCCATCGCCCCGAAGGCGAAGTCCGGGATGGCGATCATGTCCAGCTTCTGGTCCGGGTACGGCAGGCCGAAGTAATCGGTGAAGTAGCGGAGGGCGAAGGCCCCGGCCTCCAGGGCGAAGTCGGTCAGATGCCCCTTGCCTGGGACGTGGACCACACGGAGCGGCACGCCGTCGACGTCGACCGGCTCGGTCATCTCGAGCGGTCCGACCACGAACGCCACCAGGTAGGTGCTCATCACCATCGTGGGGGCGAAGTCGATCCTGGTCCGGCCGTCTTCAAGGGTCTGCCGCCCGGTCTCGGGGCCGTTGGCCACCGCCTGATGGCCGTCGGCCACCACCAGACTGAGGGCGAAGGTCGCCTTGAACTCCGGCTCGTCCCAGCAGGGGAAGCACCAGCGGGCGTGGGTGGCCTCGAACTGGGTGCTCGCCAGCTTGTGTTCTTCCCCATCGTCATCGGTGAAGCGGCTGGCATAGAGCCCGACCAGCCGTGGGTTGAAGGCGCCGGAGAACGCCAGCTCGATGGTGATCTCACCGGGATCGAGCACCTCGGGCGGGGTCAGGGTCAGCCGTTCGAGCTCGGTGTCGACCGCATGCTTGCATGCCTCGGTCTGGCCGTCGGAGGCCCCGGCGATGGCGATGGTCGCCGCCGTGATCGTCAGCGAGTCGCTGTTGAGCACGACCTCCTCGACCGGTTCCTCGACGACGGCGTCGATCGTGACCTGTCCGGTGAAGGTCTCCGCATCGAGATCTGGCTCGATGGTGATGTGGTAGGCGGTCGGGCGGACCGACGTCGGGAGCCGATAAGGATCGATGGGCACGGCCCGAGCGTACCCAGCGTGCTTCGCCGGCCGTCGGATTGAGGCGATCCATCCCATCGGTGGCGATGGGCGAACCGGCGGCAATCGCCACAATGCGACATTCTTCTACCTGCAGCAATACCGACAATCCGGCCGCCACGGACGGTCGGTTCGGCTGCTGTCCGTGGTCGCAGCCCCGCTACCACCGATCCAGTCGTGGTCGTTTGAGCAGGGAAAACGGCTGGCTGTGGTCACCGGTGGCCGATCCGGTAGGGCTGTTGCTGCCGACCGCTGCGACGCCATACAGCGACAGGAGGGTAAATCTCCATCCCTCCTTTGCTCGCCTTGTGGCGAGGTCTATATTCCGGTCCATGAAGAATCCTTCCGCCGCAGAGGATTCCGGAGCCGATCGAACCGGGACCGCCGCCCCGGGTCGATCGGACGGCGTGGTCCGGTCGTCCGCAGATGACTGCCAGTCCCTCGACGAGGGGGTGGCGATGCTCAACGATGTCGATGCCCTGTTCGGCGACCTCCAGTCGTCGTTGGGGAGGCTGACGATGCCGGGCCGCTAGTTCGTCCGGGACGCCACCGGCCGGGCCCCGTGTACGCGGGCCCGGGCGATGGTCGGTGGCGTCCCGGCAGTCACCGGAGCGGTCAGTGGTCAGAGCTGTGGCAGCCAATCGGCTGTTAGAGCTGTGGCGACGGGTCCCCCCGGTTGATCCGGCCGCCGACCGGCGGCCATTGCCCACCTCCTGGCACCGGCCGCCAAACCGATGGCTGGCGAGGACTCGGTGCCATGCGGCCGTGTCGGTATCCGCCGCTACCGACCGGTCTGCATGGTGCCGGGCGGGATCGGTGTCCCAGAATTCCGCCGCACGATCCTGGGACACCGCATTCCATCTGCCCCGGTGAGCGGTCCCGGCCCATGGGGACCGCTCACCATGGGCGAAGCGGCCGGCCGGCCATAGGGTTTGCCCATCGTCGCCACCGACTCGACCCGATCCATCGGCCTCGACCGACCGTCAGCCCCGACCAAGGGCCAGGCTCGGGTGCCTCGTCTGCTGCTTCGGGTGCTCGGCCGTGTCGAGCTGTCCGGCCAGCAGCGGCCGCTCACCGCCCAGCAGCTGTCGTTTGTCGCCCTCCTCGTGACGTCGGGGCCCGTCGGTCGGTCGGCCATCGTCGACGCACTATGGGACGGTCGGCGGATTTCGGATCGGCGGGTGGCAAACCTGATCGGCGATGTCCGTTCCGTCCTCGGCAGGACCCACCTGCCGGAGCCGACCGACGGGCGGTATCGCATCCTGGGCATCGGCACCGACGTGGACCGGGTCCGGGCCATCGGTGCCGCGGCGGCCCATCGGGACCGGGATCGGCCCGATCGCCCGAGCGCCGAGGACGAGCGCCCGGTCGGAGCGGGCGGCCCGGTCGAGCTGGCCGAGCTGGCCGACCATCTGGCCGGCATGCTCCGTGGGGTGCCGTTCGGAGACCTGGTCGGTCGTCACTGGACCTGGGTCGATGACCGGCCGGCCTTGGTCTTCGAGGCGGAGGAGGCGGTGGTGGAAGCCACCAGGGCGGTGACGGCCCGGCTGGTGGACGCCGGGCAGCCAACGCCAGCCGTTCGGCTGGTCCAAGCTGCCGTTGCCTGCTGTCCGGATGCGGTGGAGCTGACCACCGATCTGGTCGGCCTGCACCTGCTAGCCGGTCGACCCCGGGCGGCCCGGTTGGTGGTCGAGGCCTGGGAGGGCCGGATCGCCAGGCTCGGCTGTGGGCCGGCGCCGGACGGTCCCCGCCTGGCGCTGCGTGGCGGTCAGGCGTCCAGTGGTTCGGCGGTGACCACCAGGTTGCCCCGGTAGGAGCGCTCGGCGGGGTCGAAGTCCCCGCCGCAGGTGATCAGCTGCAGCGTGGAGTCCCCGTCCTTGCGGAACAGGTCCTCGGCCGGGAGCTCGGTCTTGTCGTAGAGAATGGACTCGGTCACCTGGTAGGTCATGATCGAGCCGTCCGCCATCTCGACCTCCAGCACGTCGCCGACAGCGACATCCTCCAGGTTGAAGAACGCCCCCTCACGACCGGCGTAATCGACGTGGGCCGCCAGCACCGTGGTCCCGGCGGAACCGGGGGTCGAGCTGTACTTGTACCAGCCGACTGTGTCTGCGGCCGGGACGTCGAAGTCGTTCCGTTCGTCGACACCGACCGAGAGCACCGGCGCCTCCAGCCCGATGCCTGCGATCCGTACCGCGACCGGGAAGGTCGATTCGTCAACCTCGCTGGCCTGACTGTCGAGGAAGCCGGAGCGAAGGGGCACCTGGGCCCGTGCGGCCCCGACCGGCTGGACGGAGACGACCTCGGAGCCGATGGCCACCGTGTCGGCGTCGTCCGGGATGTTGAATGCGGTCGTCGCCGCACCGACCACCGCCATCGAGATGGCGAGGAGGAAGGCGCCAGCGGCCAACCGTTGGTTCACAGCACCTGACGACTGCGGCGGAGCATCAACACACCACCGGCGATGGCCATCAACGAGGTCATGATGCCGAGGATGTAGAGCGCCGTCGGATCCTCACCGTCCGCCAGCAGGTTGCTGTTCCCGGTTGGGACGGCAGCCGGAGCGGTCGACAGGCCGGTGTAGCGCTGGACGACGACGGCGATGTTGTCGTCTGCGGCCGAACCGATCACCGACACCGCAGCGACCTCACCATCGGCAAGCGTCAGCGTGGCCGACTTGACCGGAGTGCCGTCTGCCGTGGTGGTCTCGATCGTGTGCTCGCCGGCGCTGAGGGTCAGGACCGCCTCACGCCCGGGCTCGAGGAGACCGTCCGCCGGCTCACCGTCGATGATGGCCTGCACGCCGGGGGCGGCGGCAAGGTGCCGGAGCTGGACCCGGGCGGTACCCGGATCGAGCGGCTCGAAGTCCTCGGCGAAGGCCGACAGGGTCGGGTTGCCGTTGGCGTCGAGGTGGGCGACGAGGGTGGCCGGATCGGCGCCGACGGTCACCGTCTGGCTGATCACCGGATCATCGGATCGGTCGGCGGAGGACACCGGCGGGGTGTCGCTTGCGGCGAACAGCTCGATGTCGTAATCGCCGGGGTCCAGGTTTGCCGGGCCGGCGATCGTGCCGGCGGTGAAGCCGGGGGCGAGGGCCTGGCCGTTGACATAGACGTCGACCTCTGCACCGGGGATCCCGTGCAGGACCTGGATGCCGGCGTCCTCGGCCGTGATCGGGCCATCGACCGTGGCCGCCGGGGGAGCGGGCTCGACCTCTTCCTCTGGCGCCTCGTCCTCTACCGGGGCCTCGTCCTCTGGCGCCTCGTCTTCGGCGACGGTGGTGGTCGGAGCTTCCGTCGTGGTGCTCGGCTCCTCCTCCTCGGCCCCTGGGCCGGCCACCTCATCGTCGGCATTGCCCTCATCGGTGGCAGTTCCACCGTCGGTGCCGGCCGCTGCGCCGCTGTCGTCCTCGTCCTCGGCCGGGACCGTGGTCTCGGTCGGAGCGGGGTCTGCGGTGTCTGTGCTGTCGTCACCGGAGTTCAACAGGCCCCACAGCACAACGCCGAGGGTGGCGGCCATGATCGCACCGACAAGGATGCCGGCCCGGTTGCCGCGGCGCTCCGGCTCGAACGGCTGGTCGAGGTCGACGGTCTGGGCCGCGGCAGGGACGTCGTAGTCCGGGTCGGCGGCGGTGCCGGCCAGCTCGTCTGAGTACTCCTGGGAGTCGAACACCGA
Organism: Actinomycetota bacterium; assembly: GCA_039029715.1. Lineage (GTDB taxonomy): Bacteria > Actinomycetota > Acidimicrobiia > Acidimicrobiales > SZUA-35 > JAHELU01. The sequence goes on from JBCCFN010000165.1 coordinate 8,365, forward strand.
GGTGTCCGCATCCTCAAGATCGGCCGACAGGTCTGCGGTCTCGGTCCCGAGCTCGGTGGTGGCGACGGCGGCAGCCTCTATGTCGGCCGGCTCGTCGACCTCCAGCTCCGCATCGACGTCCGGGTCCGCATCGACGACCGCCTCGGCCGGCAGCTCACCGGTGTCGACGGCGTCTGCCAGGACGTCCGGGTCGACCTCGAGATCGGGATCGTCGACGACGGCATCGGCCACGGCATCGACCGCGTCGTCATCGTCACCGAGCGAGGAGGCGATGGCGGCAGCGCCGATTGCGGCGGCACCGGCCCCGGCGATCGCTGCGCCGGTCCCGAGCGACGAGGAGCCGGAGCCCTCGCCGGGGGTGAAGGCGGCGACCGCCTCCGGCGCCGTCGACGCCAGGTCGTTGGTGTCCGCGGTTGGGATGAAGGCCGGGCTGTAGGTCGCCCGGTCCTCGCCCATGGCCTCGGCCAGGATGCTTGCGAACTCGAGCGCAGACGGAGGCCGGGCCTCCGGAGTGTCAGAACTCGACCACATGATCAGACGACGGACCGAGCGGGGGACGTCCTCGATGGCGTTGCCGAGCGAGGCCTCGAGGATCTTGCCGAGCGAGTACACGTCCGAACGCTCGGTGGGGTCGCCGCCGTCGCGGACCTCGGGGGCGACCCAGTGGGCGTAGTCCTCCGACGGCGTGCCGCCGAGGCCGAGACCGATGCCGCTGACTGCGACGTCGTTGTCCAGGACGTGGACCTGGTCTGGAGACAGTGCGCCGTGGAACAGCCCGCGGAGGTGGGCTTCGTGGCTGGCCCGAGCCGCAGCCTCGGTGATGGCGGCGCAGTCTTCCCACTCCGACCCGCTCGGCGGGATGCGATCGGCCAGGGTCTCGCTGTCGACCACCGGGGTGACGGCGAATGGCTTGCCGTCGCTTGCGAAATCGCTGTCGATCACCGGGACCAGACCCGGGAGATCGGCTGACTGACGAAGGCGGCGGAGGTGCGCCTTGTCCCACCGCTCGGACGAGCCGATGGTCACGTTGACGGCGTTGGTGTCGTCGCTGAGGCGGAGCTGCTCGAACCCACCCCAGTTCGGCCCAGACAAGGAGTTGTCCGCCATCTCGTCTTGCGTGTTCACCATCTACCTCCGCCAGCGCCGCGCGTCTGTCACGCCCCGCCGAAAACTACCAGCTGATCCCACCGATTGCAGTGGTCTCAACCACAATTGTCATTCGGGTGACGCCCGTCACAAATCACGCCTGGGCTGCCCGATTTCAGAGGGTAGCAAAGCCCTTACCCCGGAGCGAGGCTTCCCCTCGACATTGCCCAGTCACCCGGGTCTGTCGATGTGGTACCCGGGGGTCCAGCGACCCGGACCGGCCACGGTCACCTGGGTCGACCGGCCGATTCGGACCACTTGCGCCCAGCAGACCGAGCGGCCACCGTTGAGGCCACGTCCCGGGCCGAATCGGTCGGCTCGGCGGGACCACAGGGGGAAGAGGTCACGTGGTTGACAAGTGGATGGTCGAGACCGCGCTCAGCGAGCAGTATCCGTTCTACACCCGGGCGAACGTCGGCGAGGTCTTTCCCGACCCGGTCGTTCCCCTGTCGTTCTCGTTCGCATTCCAGGACGAGACCAAGCTCGGCGGCTCCGAGATCGGCTTCCGGCGGGCCTACGAGCGGATCGGGGTCATGGAGGCGTCGGAGTTCCCGCCGGACGAGTGCCTGTTCCTGGGGGTCGTCGGCGGCTATGCGTACCTGAACGCCTCGGCGCTCCGGATGCTCGGTCATCGGGCGCCTGGCATGACCTACAAGGACATCGACGATGCGTTCTTCGGCGATGCGCCGGGGGTGCCGGAGTTCGTGGCCAGACCTGGCGATGACCGCCCGGATCTGACCGAGAAGATCGGTGCCACCTTCAACTGGGCCCTGACCACCGACGGGCTGCCCGATGTGGCCGCCTTCGAGGAGCTGGTCAACCGGCTTCGGGCCGAACGGCCGGACTACGGGGCCATGGGCGACCGGGAGCTGCTCGACCACGTCTGGGCGCTGCTCGACGCCCACTTCTGCGACCTGTTCACCGAGCACATCTATATATCGTTCCTGGCCACCCTGCCGATCGGCATCATCACCAAGGTCTGCGAAGCGGTCGGTCAACCGGAATCGACCCTCAAACTGCTGGCCGGACTCGGCGACGTGGAGTCTGCGGCGCCGTCGATGGCGATGTGGGAGCTCGGCCGCACCGTCGCTTCGTCCCCGATGTTGACGTCGATGTTCGATGCCGGGACCGCAGGGCTCGACGCCGGCCTCCGAGCCTCGGACGATCCGGCAGCGGTCGAGTTCTGCACCGGGTTCGACCGCTTCCTGTTCGCATACGGCTCCCGCGGGCCCAACGAGTGGGAGGTGAAGTCCCCGACCTGGGAGACCGACCCGGACCTGGCCCTGGCCGCCATCGACCGGATGCGGCTGGCCCCGGACGACGCAGCCCCGAACCTCAACAACATGGCCAGGGCGGCCGAGCGGGAGGCGATCGGATCGGCCCTGGTCGAGGCGTTGGCCGCCGACCCGGAGACCCAGGGCCAGTTCGCAGCCGCACTGGCGTCGGCCAAGGTGTTCATGCCGGGTCGGGAGCGGACCAAGACCAACTGCATCAAGCTGATTCAGGAGTGCCGGGTCGCCAGCCGGGAGTTCGGCAGGCGCCAGGCCGAGGCCGGGCTGCTGCCGGACGACACCGCCCAGGCGTTCATGACCAGGGACGAGCAGTATCGCTATCTGGACGATCCGACCGGCTGGGCCGAGACGGTCACGGCCAGGCGAGCCCACTACGATCAGGTCGCCGCCCTCCAGGAACCGTTCCTGTTCGTCGGGAGTCCGGAACCGATGGCCGAGTACCCCCGCCGGGACGCGGTCCAGGTCACCCCGGTCGGGTCTGGCGACACCCTGCAGGGGGTGCCGGGCTGTCCCGGTTCGGCCACCGGTCGGGCCCGAGTCATCACCGACTCCCACGATCCGACCGCCCTCAACCCCGGTGACATCCTGGTCGCCCCGATCACCGATCCATCGTGGACCCCGCTGTTCGTGCCGGCCGGTGCGGTGGTGGTCGACGTCGGCGCACCGCTGAGTCACGCCATCATCGTCAGCCGCGAACTCGGCATCCCCTGTGTGGTCTCGGCCACCGATGCCACCAGGCGGATCCCGGACGGTTCGTTGATCCAGGTCGATGGCGACACCGGTCTGGTCACGGTGCTCGAGGGCCCGGACGGGCCCTGAGGCCC
>JBCCFN010000166.1:0-11556 GCA_039029715.1 Actinomycetota bacterium
GTTCCCGCGATGGTTGTGACAATTCCATTTGTGTCTATCTTCCGAACCCGATGATTCAACTTGTCCGCAAAATAGACGTTCCCATTTGAGTCTACCGCCACGCTAAATGGTTGGTTGGCCCCCGGCCGGTCGGCCTTGTTGACCACGAAGACGTCTGCGACCTCCAACAACCCGGCCTTGTTTGCCTGGACCGCATCGCCCATACCGGGGGTCATCACGACGACGGCGGTGTCCGCTGCGCCGACCACGTCGACCTCGACCTGGCCGACGCCGACCGTCTCGATGATCACCGGGTCATATCCGACGGCGTCGAACAACCGGACCGCGAGGGGGACGGCCAGGGCAAGCCCTCCGGAGTGGCCCCGGGTCGCCATCGACCGGATGAAGGCGTTTGGCTCGGTGTCCAACTCGGCCGGCGCGCCGGGCGCCGCAGCGGTGGCCGGGGGCGACATCCGGACCCGATCGCCGAGAATGGCTCCGCCGGTCAGTGGCGAAGACGGATCGACGGCCAACACCGCCGGGCGGCGGCCGGCCGCAACCAGGTCGGCCACCAGCCGACCGGTCAGCGTCGACTTGCCGGCCCCCGGCGCCCCGGTGATCCCGACCACGTGGGCCCGGCCGGCATCGCCGACAGCGAGGTCGCCGATCCGCTCCGCATCCGGGCCGCCCCGCTCGACCGCAGTCAGGAGCCGGCCGAGGGCCCGACGGTCCCCGGCCCGGGCCTCGGCATAGAGCTCCTCCGGTTCCCGTCGACGTCGGCCCATCCGGCTCAGACCGCTGCCGCCACGGCGGACCGTACCGCCTCGGCGACCTCCTCGGACGAGGCGCCCGGCCCGAGCACGGCGGCCACGCCGGCGTCCATCAGGACAGCGACATCCTCTTCGGGGACGATGCCGCCGATGATCACCGGGATGGGCAGGTCGGCGTCGGCCAGGGCCTTGACCATGTTCGGGGCAAGGGTCAGGTGCCCGGCGTTGTGCATCGACAGTCCGATGGCGTCCGCGTCCTCCTGCTCGGCTGCGGCCACGATGCTGTCCGTGGTCTGGCGGAGCCCGAGGTAGATGACCTCCATCCCGGCATCCCGGAGGATCCGGGCCACCACCTTGATCCCCCGATCGTGGCCGTCGAGGCCAAGCTTGGCCAGCACCACCCGGATCGGTCCGTCGGTCTCGGTACTCATCAAATGATGGCCTTCTCGACATAGGTCCCGAACTCGGCCTGCATGGCCATGACCACCTCTTCCAGGGTGGCGTAGGCCCGGACGGCGTCCAGGATCGGCGGCATGAGGTTGACGGTCGGGTCCTCGGACGCCGCCGTCACCGCCGCCAGTGCCGACCCGACGGCCTCGTCGTCCCGACGCTGCTTGACGTCCTCGAGCCGCTTCAGCTGGTAGTCCTCGACCGCAGCGTCGATCTTCAGCAACTCGGCCTGGTCCTCGTCGCCGTCTGTGAACTCGTTGACCCCGACGATGATCCGCCGGCCGGCGTTGACCTCCCGCTCGAACCGATAGGCCGACTCGGCAATCTCGCCGACGAAGTAGCCGTTCTCGATCCCGGTGTAGACCCCCTCCAGGATCGATCCGTTGCCGAGGTCGTCGAGGTGGGCGAAGATCGCCTCGGCCTGGCGCTCCATCTCATCGGTCATCCACTCGATGTAGGGGGCGCCACCGAGCGGGTCGGCCACCGTCGCCGCCCCGGTCTCGTGGGCCACGATCTGCTGGGTCCGCAGCGCGATCCGGGCCGCCTTCTCGGTCGGGAGGGCCAGCGCCTCGTCGTAGGAATCGGTATGGAGGCTCTGGGTCCCCCCGATCGCGCCGGCCAGGGCCTGGATGGCGACCCGGGCGATGTTGATCTCCGGCTGTTGGGCGGTGAGGGACACCCCGGCGGTCTGGGTGTGGAACCGGCACAGCATCGACCGCTCCTTCGTCGCCCCGTACCGCTCCTTCATCCACCGGGCCCAGATCCGGCGGGCGGCCCGGAACTTCCCGATCTCCTCGAAGAAGTCGATGTGGCTGTTGAAGAAGAAACTCAGCCGACCGGCGAACTCGTCGACGTCGACCCCGGCCGCCACCGCCGCCTCGACGTAGGCGAACCCGTTGGCCAGGGTGAACGCCAGCTCCTGGGCCGCGGTGCTGCCGGCTTCCCGGATGTGGTAGCCGGAGATCGAGATCGGGTGCCATTTCGGCATCTCGGCCGACAGGAACTTGATCATGTCCGTGACGATGCGGACCGACGGCCGGGGTGGATAGATGTACTCCTTCTGGGCCTGGTACTCCTTGAAGATGTCGTTCTGGATCGTCCCCGCCAGGTCGGCTCGGGCCACGCCGTTCTTCTCCGCAACCGCGATGTACATCGCCATGACGATGGCGGCCGGTCCGTTGATCGTCATCGAGGTCGACACCCCGCCGAGGTCGATCCCGGCGTAGAGGTCCTCCATGTCCGCCAGGGTGTCGACCGCCACGCCGGCCCGACCGACCTCGCCGACCGACCACGGGCTGTTCGAGTCCCGGCCCATCAGGGTCGGCATGTCGAATGCGGTCGACAGTCCGGTCCCGCCGTTTCGGAGGATGTCGTGGAACCGGGCGTTGGTGTCCTCGGCGGTGCCGAACCCGGCGAACATCCGCATCGTCCACAACCGGGAGCGGTACATCGAGGGGTAGACGCCCCGGGTGTAGGGGTACTGGCCGGGGTATGGCCCATCGCCATAGACCGGCTCGACCGGCACGCCGGACATGGTCTCGAACGGGACGTCCCGGAGCTTGGCCGCCCGGTACGCCTCGAGGAACGCCCGGTACTCGGGGCTGTCCGGACCGGGGACGTGATCGGAGGTCATCAGGTCAGTTTCGCATACCGGCCGCACGGGGACGACTCTGGGCCGCCCGGTAGCATCGCCCCATGGAACCGCCGACGATCGGGCAGCAGCCGGACCGGGCCGAGCAGGCCGGGCAGGCTCCGGGCCCCGGGAGCCGGCCGGAGCTGGTCCTCGACGAGTTCGACGAGAAGCTTGAGGCGTTCAATGCCTTCCGCAAGAGCGACGCCGCAGCGGCGGACCGGATCCTGGACCAGGTCGGGGCCACCGATGCGGTCGACCGCCAGATCATCCTGGAGCTGGCGTCCAAACGGCCACTGGGCCACCCGGACCGGTTCCCCCAGGCCCACGGCGGGGCGATGCGGGCCCTCGAGGTCCTCGACCGCAACGGCTCGGGCGGCATCCGGATCACCCGGCTGGGGCCGCTCAACCCCGTGGCCCAGTACGTGGTCCAGCAGGTCGTCCACTTCCTGGTGAAGTCCCACATCCGGAACGTGATCAACACCCTGACCAACCTCTACACCCGCCGGGAGGCGGCGGCGGAGGCCGGGGATCCGGACCGTCCGTTGCTGACCCGGGCGAGGCGCCAGACCGAACGGGTCGCCCCCGGCTATCGGGGTAACCCCCTTGGCTTCCCGACGTTCATCCTCGGCGGCGCGTTCCTGTCGACGATCATCGGCACGCTCCAGGGGGCGGTGGTCTCGGCCGTCGACTCCGTCATCGGCCAGATCGTGCTGATCCTGGCCCTGTTCCTGGTGATGGTCGCCGCATCGTGGGCGGTCCTGAAGGGGGCGGCGGTGGCCAGACGCCGGATCCGGCTGACGGTCGAGCAGCCGCTGGAGGCCCTGTATCAGACGATCGGCCGCTGCGGCCGTCCACCCCAGGACCAGGCCCGGGTGTTCGCCTTGCTGGCCCTGATCCTGATGGCCGTGGCGTGGGTGACGGTCCCGATCGCGCTCGGGGTGTCGTTCCTGGCCGGCTGAACCGCCGGCCACGCGAGACGCTGGGCGTCAGCTGAATCCGGCGCGGGCCAGCGTGGCCAGGACGGACGGGGCGATCGTGGGGTCCATTGCGGCCCGGGGGACGAACTCGGTGGTGGCCAGCCACGCCGTCACCGTCTCCTTCGACAGGTCATACCGGTCGGCGATCATCGGGACCGCGTCGCCACGCTCGTGGAGCCCGACCGCCTGGGCCACCACCGCATCGACCAGCCGGCCGACCTCGGTGGTCCGCCCGGTCAGGACCTCGTTCCGGGCTGCGATCACGAATGACGGCCACGGCGTGTCCTGGACCCCGAGCTGACGGAAGGCGCCGGAGGTCACCAGCGGCCTGGTCATGTGCTGCTCCCACAGGAACAGGTCTGCCCGCCCCTCGGCGAAGGCTGCGACCGCACCGTCCAGGCTCCCGACGACGACGAATCGGTCGTCGTCGATCGACCACCCCATCCGCTCGGCCTGGATGAAGGCCATCAGATGGGAGCCGGAGTTGAACCGGGAGATGGCGATGCGAGCGGTTCCGAGATCGGCCTCCGCCTCGAACCGGGAAGCGGCCGGTACGAACACCCCCCACTGGAGGGGCGAGGCGACATAGACCTGGACCATGGTGAGGTCGAGGCCGTCGTCGATGGCAGACACCGTTCCCTCGGTGAGGATGCTGACGACGTCGAGCTCGCCGTCTGCCAGCTTGGTCAGCATCTCCCCGGTTCCCCCGTGCTGGTCCTCCCAGACCGCAGATCCGGACGGAAGATCCTCCTCGATGGCCAGATGCCACGGGAGGTTGAAGTGCTCGGGGACGCCGCCGCAGTTGAGGGGGCCGCTACTCATACCGTTCGTATCGTATTGGCCGAGCGGGCCCAGACCGCGGGGACGTGACCGGTTCCGCATCGCCTCCGCTCCCCATCGGATCGCCCGGTCCGGTACGGTCGAGGGACGAGAGGAACCAATGACGACACGGCACCCTCCCTCCCAACGATCCGATCCGGCCCGGCGCGGGCCGGACACCTCGGCGACAGACATCGCCACGCTGCCCGATGCGGTGCGGACCTTCCTCCGCCACGGTTCGCCCCAGCTGCTGGTCGGCGGCGTGGTCCTGGCGGTCGCCGCCCGGGTGGCGGCCGGGGTCGCCGGTGTCGGCCGGTGGTCGGTCTGGGACCTGGCGGCGGTGGCCGCCGTGGTCGCCCTGGTGCCGCTGGTCGAGTGGTTCGTCCACCGGGTGGTGCTCCACACCGCCCCCCGCCAGCTCGGCCCGATGTGGTTCGACCCCGGGGCCGGGCACCGGGCGCATCACCAGAACCCGTCGTCGGTCCCGTTCGTGCTGCTCCGTGGCGTCGATGCCGCAGTGTTCCAGGTGGTCAACGCCGCGCTGGCGGTCTGCGTGGTCTGGTCCCTGCTCGCCGTGCTCGGCGTCGATGATCGCGGGGGCCCGATCCTGACCGGCGTGGTGACCGCACTGGTTGCCCTGACCCACTACGAGTGGGCTCACTTCCTGTTCCACACCGCCTACCGACCCCGCACCGCCCGCTACCGTCGCCTCAAGGCAAACCACCGGCTGCACCACTGGCGGAACGAGGGGTACTGGCTCGGGATCACCTCCAACGCCGGTGACCGGTTGGCCAGGACGCTGCCGGCGGCAAAGGGTGACGTCCCGGCGTCGGCGACGGCCCGCACCCTCGGCATCGACCCCGACGCCAGCTGACCGACCGTTCCCGGGCACCCGGTCCCGGTTCAGATCGTCCAGGTGTCTGCGGTCAGCCCGACCAGGGCCCACCGACCCTGCCGCTCCTCGAGCGCCAGACGGATGCTCGACCAGTTGAAGTCGGCAAGCTCGCCCCGGCCGCGGCGATGGAACTCGACCACGTGGGCATCGGGGTAGAGCTGCTCGAGGTTGGCGATGGTCGAACTGGCCCCGACCCGGCGATCGACAGACACCTCGTCCGGGTCGAGCAGCGCCGCCGACCGGCGATACCGGCCGAGCCAACCGGGGACCGTGTCGACGATGGCGGCGCCGACCCCGTCGGTGTAGCCCCAGATCCGGAACGGGCCGTCGGTGGCCGTGACGTCGGCGTCGGCCAGGTCATCGGGAACGATGACGACCCGATCCTCCGGCCGGGGCTGGAGGTAGGCCGAGGAGGACACCGCCGTCCCCTCGACGGTGACGAAGGGGGCCAGCAGTGCCGGGCCGTCCTCGGACAGGAGGGCCTGTCGGATCGCCTCCGCCGCCTCCAACAACCCGGCGGGCGCCGGGTCGCCCGGATCGGCCAGGTCGGCAGCCGTCGGTCGGTTGACGGTCCATGCCAGGTTGGAGCGGCCGGGAAGCGTGTCGAGGGTGAACCGGCCATCGAGGGCCCGGATCCACCGGAACGTCTCGACCGTGGAACCGGCCGGGTAGTCGAACCGAACGTCGACCTCGGGCGAGACCAGGTCCGGGAGGTAGGAGTCTCTGGCGTCGACCACGGTGTATGGGGCGTCGCACAGCCGGATCTGGCAGTAGGTGTCGAGGAGCCGGGGGAGGTCGTCCTGGCCGGCGCCGGGGTCGGCCTCGAACAGGCTGACCAGGGCCTCGAACGCCCCGGGCGCGGACCGCAGCTCGGCCGCCGCCTCATCCCACCGCCGGGCGGCGAGGGCGTCGAGCACGGCCCGGACCCGGACCTCGAGCTCGGCCCCACCCTCGGCCGGCTGCCCCGGCGAGATCTCCTGGCTGAGGAAGGCGGCGTTGACCCAGCCGGCCTGACCATCGCCGGTCTCGACCGCGTACCAGACCCCGCCGTCGTCTGCGATGGCGCAGTCGACGGCGTGGACCACCGTCAGCTCCGGCAGAGTGTCGAGCCACGTGCCCGCAGGGCCGTAGTCGTCCCGCAGGTTGAGCCCTCCGTCCGGGTCGTCGTCCGGGATGTTTGCCACCCCGTAGAACGGCTGACGGTTGACCCGGTCCGGACCACAGATCGACGGGTCCGGGGCCGGGGCCGGGGCCGGGGTGACCAGCTCGTCCAGGATGGTGTCGCCGTCCTCGATCGGCTGGCCGTCGATGGCCTGGATCGTGATCGTGACGGCGCTGGTCGGCGGATCGATCCGGTCACCAGCCACCGGCTCCCCGCCATCTGCGCAGGCGGCGGCGAGCAGAGCCAGCGCCAGGACCTGTGCGAGGACCAGTGGGAGCGCACCGAGACGGCGGCGGGAGCGGCTGTGGGCGCAGGCGGTGGGAGCCCGGCCCAACCCGGGTGACACCCTGCTCACCCTACTCGCTCGGCCGTCGGGGCCCCAGGGCCGCCGACCGGGGCCGGAATGGTGGGGCCCGGGCCGTGGTTGATGCAGACATGGGCCAGACCGACGACATCACCGCCACGGAGCCGCCGGCGGTGCGGACCGAACCGAACCCCAAGTGGATCCGAGGCCGGATCGGAGCCACCACCGTCGTCGACAGCCGAGCCACCCGGTTCGTGTGGGAGTTCCCGTACTACCCCCAGTGGTACGTGCCCCGGGGCGATGTGACCGGGGAGCTGCGAACCTCCGATCGCACCTCGACCGCAGACGGTCTGGGGACCGGCACCCACCTGGACCTGGTACTGGCCGACGGGACCGTCATCGAGGATGCGGCCAAGTCCTGGGATCACCCGGAGCTCGCCGGCCTGGTCCGGTTCCGGTGGGATGCCCTCGACCGGTGGTTCGAGGAGGAGGTCGAGGTGTTCGTCCATCCCCGCTCCCCCTACACCAGAGTCGACGTCCTGCCGTCGACCCGCCATGTGGTCGTCCGGGTCGACGGCGTGATCGTGGCGGAGAGCCGGCGGGCCTCGATCCTGTACGAGACCGGCCTCCCACCCCGCTACTACCTACCACCGGAGGATGTCCGGACCGAGCTGTTGACCCCGACGACGACCTCCACCGGCTGCCCGTACAAGGGGGTGGCCCGCTACTGGAGCGTGACCGTCGAGGGGACGATCCACGACGACCTGGTGTGGGGCTACGACGAACCGCTGCCGGAGTCGGCCGACGTGGCCGGTCTGCTGTGCTTCTACAACGAGCGGGTCGAGCTGACGGTCGACGGCTCCCCGGCGAGCTGACCGATCATCACCCGAGGGCCAGTAGCTGGGTGGCGACGAGTGCGGCGGCGAACCCGATCCCCTGCGCCCGGGTCATCCGCTCGCCGAGCACGGCCCGGGCCAACACGACGGTGACCACCGGGTAGAGGGCGGCGAGGACCGAAACCACGGCCAGCCGACCCCGAGCCTCGGCGAACAGGAACGTCATGTTGGCGGTGGTGTCGAGCAGCCCGGCGGCGGCGATCCACCCCCAGGCTCCTCGATCGGCGGGAACGACCGGCCGGTCGGACCGGGCGGCAACGACCAGCAGAAGCAGGACCAGCGTGGTCGAGCTGGCGATGCGGGCCGAGGCCACCGGCCAGGGAGCGGTTGCCTCGGCGGTGGCGCCGAAGACGATGAACAGGGCGCCGAACCCGGCCCCGGCCAGCAGGGACTCGACGACCACCGGGACGTCCACGGCGGCCCGCGCCCCCGCGCCGGCGGCCGCCGGGGTCAGCGACACCAGGACCACGGCGACCAGGGCGACCGCCAGGCCGAGCCAGCCGAGTCCGGTCAACCGCTCACCGCCGGCCACGCCCCAGGCCGCAGGCAGGACGGCGGAGGTGACGGCGGTGAGTGGGGCCACGACGTTCATCGGCCCGATGGCCAACCGCCGGTAGAGCAACGCCACGCCGACCATCCCGAACCCGCCGCCGAGCACACCGAGCCCGGCATCGCGGACCGTGAATCGCTCGGCGATCAGCACCGCCGCCACCACGGCACCGACCGCGCCGATCAGATGCGATCCGGCGACGACCTGGAGTACCCGAGCCCGCGTTGCGGCCAACCCGCCGGCGACGTCGGCGACGCCGAAACAGGCGGCGGTGACGAGGGCCAGGGCGACGGCCACGGGGAGCGGGAGGGGCCGACCGGCGGCGACGAACCGTCCGGTGACGCCGGCTAGGCCGCGTCAGCCGGCCGAAGCGTCAGCCGGACGAAGGCTCAGCCGGACGAAGGCTCAGCCGGACGAAGGGTCAGCCGGACGAGCCTCGATACTCAGAGTGCGGCGGCCCGGAACGAGGCCCGCTTCTGGAACCAGTCACCGACCTGGTTGAGCGACAGCACGGTGATCACGAGGGCCAGCGACGGTGCGACCACCTGCAGGAGGTTGATGTCGATGTCCCGGCGGGCCTGGTTGATCATGTTGCCCCAACTCGACGTCGGCAGCTGGACGCTGAGGCCGAGGAAGCTGAGCGAGCCCTCGACCACGATCACGAACGCTGCGGCGACCATGGCGTAGGACAGCACGGTCGGCAGGACGTTCGGGATGATCTCCCGGCGCAGGATGGTTGCCGGTTTGGTCCCGATGGCTCTGGCGGCCAGCACGAACTCCCGGTTGCTGACCGCCAGGCTGATGGCCCGAGCGACCCGGGTGTAGGCCGGGATCGACAGGAACCCGATCACCAGGGCGATCACCAGCAGGCTGCGGACCTGGAAGATCGACACCATGGCCAGCAGCAGCACGAGGGCCGGGAAGGCCAGGATCACGTCGATGAAGGCCATGATGATCGTCTCGGTCTTGCCTCGGACGAAGCCGACGAGCGACCCGATGAAGCCGCCGACGATCACCCCGAACGCCGCGGCGACCGCAGACACGATCAGGCTGACCCAGCCGCCGTGGAGGATCCGGGCGAAGGTGTCCCTGGCGATGGCGTCCGTGCCGAGCCAGTGCTGGGCCGATGGCGGCTCGATCGGCTCACCGTCACCGAAGGTCCCGGTGTCCGGGTTGAAGTTGTTGGTCTGGAGATTCGGGTCCTGGAGCGGCAGCGCACCGCCGAACACGGCGGTGTCCAACTTGGCGTAGATCGCCCCGCCGAAGACCAGTACCAACCAGGCCGCGGACAGCTTCACGATCCAGGGCATGTCGCCGACGACCTCGCGGAACGATGCCCGCTTCGGCTTGCCATCGCCGACTTCCGGCGGCCCGGATGCCTCGGCGACGGACATGTGGGCGACTTCTGCGATCCGGGTTTCGACGGTATCGGTCATCGGCTCAGCTCCTGCGAATGCGGGGATCCAGGACGGTGTAGAACAGATCGACAACGGTGTTGATCACGACATAGGCAACGGCGACGAACACCGTGATGCCCTGGATGACGAGGATGTCCCGCTGGTTGATGGCATTGATCAGCCGGAAGCCCAGACCGGGAATGGCGAAGAGTGTCTCGATGATGACGGTGCCGCCGAGCAGGGCACCGAAGTTGATACCGACGATGGTCGCCAAGCTGAGCGAACTTGGTCGCAGCGCATGGCGGAACAGGATGTAGCGGTCGGAGAGGCCCTTTGCCTTTGCCGACAGGATGTAGTTCTCCTGCAGGGTGGCGATCATGTCCGACCGGACCAGGCGGGAGAAGATCGCCATCTGGGTCAGGGCCAGCGCCGTCGCCGGCAGGATCGAGGTCTTGAAGTTCTCCCACAGGCCCTTGTCCCCGATCCGGTTCCAGTTGGACGCCGGTAACCATTTCAGGGTCACGGCGAACAGCCAGATCAGGAAGATACCGGTGATGAAGTTGGGGACGGACAGGGCGACCTGGACCCCGGCAGACGTGGCCTGATCCTGCCACCTCCCCTGCCGATAGGCCCCGATGACCCCGATCGGGATGGCGAGGACCACGGCGATCACGATGGCCATGAAGGCCAGCTGGGCCGTGACCGGCAGCCGTTGCCCGATGGTGGCCGACACCTCTTGGCCCCGGTTGATGTACGACTCGCCGAGATCCCCCCGGGCCGCATCCGCCAACCAGTTGACGTAGCGGACCGGGATCGGATCGTCCAGGCCGAGCTCGGCCCGAATCTCGGCTTCCAGCTCGGGGTCCCGTGGACCGTCGACCCCGAGGATGGCGTTGACCGGATCGCCGGGGAGGAGAGCCGTCATGATGAAGGAGAGGAACGTCACCGCCAGGAGCGTCAAAGCCAGACGCCCCAGCCGTATGCCGATCACCTTCCACATGTCGTCTCTACCTCCCCGGTCGATTCGATGTCACGTCAGGTCAGCTGGTGAGCCAGACCTCGGCCCAGCGGCCCTCGGCGTTCGGGAACCCGATGCCGACCTCGCCATTGGGCAGGGTCCAGCCGTTGATGCCGGACACGTTGTTGGCCGTGGCGATCATGGTCGCCGTGTGGCCCGAGTACCAGATCGGCACCTCTTCGGCGATGGCCAGCATGATCGACTCATACAGGGCGTACCGCTCGTCGAAGTTGTCGGTCTGGGTCGCCGCAATCGACGCCCCGAACGCATCACCGTTGAACCAGTTTGCGAAGTTCAGCGGGGAGATGACGTCTGGGATACCGGCGGCCTCGGCGATCTCGGCCGTCGGCGGCGCCAGCGCCGGGTTCAGCTGGGTCGAGGGATCGTCGTCCGAGCTGAAGCGCCAGCAGTGGGCACCGTGATCGCCGACGAAGCCGTTCTCGGACCCGAGGGCGATGCCGATGTGGGTCTGCTGATCGAAGTTGGTCAGCGTGACGTTTGCCAGACCGGAGCCGGACCAGGTCTGCTCGAGCACCTGCATGGCGGCGATCAGCGTGGGGTCCGGCGGGCAGGACAGCTCGACCTCGATCGGGGTACCGGGAGCCAGGCCGTCGGAACGGTCCGGATCGTCGATGTACTCCTGCAGCGTGGCAACGCCGGCCTCGAAGTCGAAGGTCGGCCAGGCATCGGCCACCTTCTGGGAGTA
>JBCCFN010000167.1:0-11547 GCA_039029715.1 Actinomycetota bacterium
CACCGGCGATCTTCAGCGAGATCTTGCCGTTGGGGTCGATGTCTTCGACCACGACGTCGACCTCCTGACCGAGATCGAGCACGTCCTCGACCCGGTCGATGCGCTTGCCCTGCCCGATCTTCGAGATGTGGAGCAGGCCATCACGGCCGGGGAGGATGTTGACGAAGGCACCAAACTTGGTGATGTTGACCACCCGGCCCGGGTAGGTCTCGCCGACGTCTGCGGTCGGCGGGTCCAGGATCAGGCGGATCTGGCGCTCGGCCTCGTCCACGATGTCCTTGTCGGTGGCGGCGATCGACACCACGCCGACCACGCCGTCGTCGTCGACGGAGATGTCGGCGCCGGTCTCGGTCTGGATGGCGTTGATGACCTTGCCCTTCGGGCCGATGACCTCGCCGATCTTGTCGACCGGGATCTCGAAGCTGACGATCTTCGGGGCGCCCTCACGGACGTCGTCACGGGGCGCCGAGATGGCACCGGTCATGACGTCGAGGATCTGCATCCGGGCATCCTTGGCCTGCTGCAGTGCCTGGGCCAGCACGTCGGCCGGGATGCCGTCGATCTTGGTGTCCAGCTGCAGGGCGGTCACGAACTCCGACGTGCCGGCGACCTTGAAGTCCATGTCGCCGAAGGCATCCTCGGCACCGAGGATGTCGGTCAGGGTGGTGTACTTGCCCTCGGCGTAGACCAGACCCATGGCGATCCCGGCCACCGGAGCCTTGATCGGCACACCGGCATCCATCAGCGAGAGGCTTGAGCCGCAGACCGAGGCCATCGAGGTGGAGCCGTTCGACGACAGCACCTCGGACACCAGCCGCAGGGTGTACGGCCACTCCTCAAGCGTGGGGATGACCGGGACCAGGGCCCGCTCAGCGAGGAGGCCGTGGCCGATCTCGCGGCGCTTGGGGCCCCGCATGAAGCCGGTCTCACCGGTGGAGAACGGCGGGAAGTTGTAGTGGTGCATGTACCGCTTGCGGTCGACCGGATCGATGCCGTCGATCATCTGGTCCATGCGCTTCATGCCGAGGGTCGTGATGTTGAGGACCTGGGTCTCGCCCCGCTGGAACAGACCGGAGCCGTGGACCCGGGGAACGACCCCGACCTCGGACGACAGCGGCCGCAGGTCTGCGGTGCCGCGGCCGTCGATCCGGAACCCGTCCTCGACGATCCGGCGCCGGACCACGTTCTTCGACAGCGACCGGAACGCAGCCTTGAGCTGCTTCTCGGCCAGGGCCGGGTCATCAGCAGCAAACTGGGCGAGCAGGCCACTCACGACCTCGTCCCGCAGCGCACCCTCGGCCTGGCCACGCTCGGCCTTGTCCGCGATGCTCATCGCCTCGGCCATCTTGGCCGCACCGGCGGCCTCGACTGCGGCGTACTGCTCGTCGGTGTAGTCGACCTGGACCGGGTAGTCCATGGTCGGCTTGGGGCCACCGGCGGACTCGACCAGCTGCAGCTGGAGGGCGACGGCTTCCTTGATGTACTGCTTTGACTCCTCGAGGCCCTGGGCCAGCGCGGCCTCGTCGACCTTGGGGGCGCCGTTCTCGTAGTTGGTCCAGGACGACTCGGTACCGCCGGCCTCGACCATCATCACTGCGACGTCACCGTCGTCGAGCTGACGCCCGGCGACCACGATCTCGAACGAGGACTCGTCGCCCTCCTGGTAGGTCGGGTGGGGCAGCCACTCACCATCGGTGGAGAAGGCGAGCCGGACCGCACCGATCGGGCCGTTGAACGGCACGTCCGACACCATCAGCGCAGCCGAGGCGGCGTTGATGGCGAGCACGTCGTGGGGGTTGACCATGTCTGCAGACAGCACGGTGACGACCACGTGGGTCTCGTTGCGGTAGCCCTCGGGGAACGAGGGTCGAAGCGGCCGGTCGATCAGCCGGCAGGTCAGGGTCGCGGTGTCCGCAGCCCGACCCTCGCGGCGGAAGAACGAGCCGGGGATCTTGCCGGCGGCGTAGGACCGCTCCTCGACGTCGACGGTGAGGGGGAAGAAATCGATGCCGTCGCGAACATGCTTGGCACCGGTGGCGGCCACCAGGATGCTGGTGTCGCCCATCCGGGCGACGACCGAGCCACTGGCCAGGCCGGCGAGCTTACCCGTTTCCAGGTACAGCTCTGGTCCGTCACCACCGGTGACGGACCCGGTAACGGAAACAGCTTCCGTCATGGGGTACTCCTCTGACTTGTTGTACGGCGCACGCGACGTTCGCATGCACCTCGGAACGCAGGCGAGGCTTCGCCTCCGTCCTGACAGGCCAGATCCCAGATTTCGACCACTCACATCGGCGTTGCGAGGGATGTGCTCGGCGTGAGGAGCCGGAAACTGGTAGCTGACCTACCTCTGCGACGCGGGGCCGATCCCCGGTCTCGCATCATGCTATCCACAAACCGATGCGGTTACCCCGCACCGGCTCCGAACCGCCACCGAGGGTGACGGCCGGGGTGGTGACCCGGCGGGTCCCGCTCCCATCGGCCGCCGATGCCGACTGTTGAGCGGATCGAGCGCCGGGCCGGCTCAGACCAGGTCGAGCGGGATCGAGGTCAGCCGCTCGGCCCCGTCAGCGGTGATGAGGTACTGGTCCTCCAGCTTGACCCCCTCACTCCGGCCGTCTCGGGCCCCGACGTAGGCCTCGGTGGTCAGCACCATCCCCGGTTCGAGGACCCCATCGAACCCGGTGTCGGTCCAGTGCTCGGGGAACACGATCTCCGGATACTCGTCGCACTGGCCGACCCCGTGGTACAGCACGCAATAGTGGCGGTAGTCCTCGACCGGTGGGAACCAGGCCCGGTGGGTCAGGTCCCGGAACGACACCCCCGGCCCGAGCAGGGCGCCGTTGCGCTCCAGTTGCTCGAGGGCCAGGGCGTGGGTGTGACGCTGGGTCGGGCTCGGTCTGCCGTCCCCGGCCAACCAGGTACGGGAGATGTCGACCATCATCCCGTAGGCCCCGACCAGGTCGGTGTCGTAGCCGACCAGATCGCCGTCCTCGATGACCCGGCTGCTCGCCTCCTGCATCCACGGGTTGGTCCGGGGGCCGGACGCAAGGATCTGGGTCTCGATCCACTCCCCCGCCCGGCGGATGTTGCCGGCATGCAGCAGTGACCACAGCTCCCGCTCGGTCATCCCCGGCCGAAGCTGGTCTCGCATCTCGGCCATCGTCGCCTCGCAGGCGTGGACTGCACACCGCATGGCGTCCAGCTCGTCCGGCCCCTTGATCGCCCGGGCCCGCTCCATCACCTCCTGGCCGAACCCGATCGTCACCCCGGCCTCCTCCAACGCCTTGTAGCCGTGGTAGCCACACTGGTCGATGGCGATCCGGGCCGACGGGCCGCAGTGCTCGGTGATGACGTCGACCAGCTCCGCCGCCCACCGCCGGGCCTGCTCCTGGTAGCGGGGTCCGGCCAGGAAATAGGTCGACCCGATCGCCGGGCGAACCTCGTCGACCAACCGGTTGTGACCGCTGAGGAACTCGCACTCGTAGAACTCCCAGACGATCATCGACCGGTCCGCGCCGACCCAGGCGTAGCGGGAGGCGTTGTGCATCACCCACACCTGCATGTTGGTGGTGTCGGTGGCATAGCGGATGTTCATCGGGTCCATCAGGATGATGCCGTCGTAGCCGAGCGCGGCCAGCTGGTCCTGGATCCGCTCGTACCGATAGGCCCGAAGGGCGTCGAGATCCGGCAGCCGGAGCCCGGCCTCGGTCCAGGTTCGCTCCAGGGCCGATCCCGGGCCGAGGTTGAGATGGTGGAGGTCCCCACCGGCCCGGGCCACGTCCGGCCCCATGGCGGTCAGGCTGGCGGCCACCCGACTGGTCCGGCTGGTCATGGCGCGCTGCTCCTCTCGGCTCGGAGGTCTGGCCCGGCATCTTCCCACAGCGCCCGGGGGCGGAGCCAGGTTCGCGAATCGTCAAGGATCGGTTCGCGAACCCTCAGGACGCCGACCGGGTCGGGAGGTAGGACTGTGATCAACCGACACCCGAACGGGAGGAGCCCACATGTTGAACCGAGCGGTCAAGGTCGCCGCCGTCCAGGCCGAGCCGGTCTGGCTGGACATGGCGAAGACGACGGACAAGGTCATCGCCATGATGAGCGAGGCGGCAGACAACGGGGCCGAGTTCATCGGCTTCCCTGAGACCTTCATCCCCGGCTATCCGTGGTGGATCTGGCTGGACAGTCCAGCGGCGGGGATGGCCCACGTCCCGGCCTACCACGCCAACTCCCCAGCCGCAGACGGACCGGAGATGGCCCGGATCGCCGAAGCCGCCGGCCGGCTCGGCATCGCCGTCAGCCTCGGCTACAGCGAGCGGGCCGGCGGCTCGCTCTACATGGGCCAGGCGATGATCGACGCCGCCGGCACCGTGGTGAAGACCCGCCGCAAGCTGAAGCCGACCCACGTCGAACGGTCGGTGTTCGGTGAGGGCGACGGCAGCGACCTCGTCGTCCACGACTTCGGCTACGGCAACGTCGGCGGCCTCTGCTGCTGGGAGTACCTCCAGCCGCTGTCGAAGTACGCCATGTACGCCCAGAACGAGGACATCCACTGCGCCGCCTGGCCGACCTTCTCCCTCTACAAGGGAGCGGCAAACGCCCTCGGCCATGAGGTCAACAACGCCGCGAGCCTGATGTACGCCGTCGAGGGCGGATGTTTCGTCCTCGCCCCGTGCGGGGTGATCGGGGATGCCGGCTTCGAGCTGTTCTGCGACACGCCGGCCAAGGAGCAGATGTTGCAGAAGGGCGGCGGGTTCACCCGGATCTACGGCCCGGACGGTTCGGAACTGGCAGAACCGATCCCCGAGGACCAGGAGGGGATCATGTACGCCGAATGTGACCCGGCGCTCCAGGCCATCTCGAAGTCGGTCGCCGACCCGGCCGGCCACTACAGCCGGCCGGACGTGACCCGGCTGCTGCTCAATCCCGCCGCCGTCAACCCGGTGGTGAACGCCGCCGATGGCCCGCCGGCCACCGACCAGGCGGGCGAGCCCGGCAGCGGGACCGGCGACGGTGAGCTGGTGGAGTTGTAGACGTTCGATGCCACCGCTGGGCGGGGCCTGGCGGCTGTGCGAGACTGGTTCGACAAGGAGCGCCCGCCATGCCGGACCGTCTGTCGACCAGCACCGTCGCCGAGGCCGACCGCCTCGACTACTGGCGAGAGGTGATCTGCGCGGTCTTCGTGGAGCTGGACGTCGAGTCGGTTGGTGGCGGGGCGTTCAGCGGCCACGTCGACGTCACCGGGTGGGGCGACACCAGGATCAGCCATGTCGCCTCCTGTGGGCAGATCGTGACCAGGCCGGCAGACACCAGCCGGGCCGACTGCCTGGTCAGCCTCCAGCTGTCCGGAACGGGCCGAGTCAGCCAGTTCGGCCGGACCGCTGCGCTCTCACCGGGCGACTTCGCCCTCTACGACGCAACCGCTCCGTACCAACTGGCGTTCGACGGGCCGTTCGACCAGCTGGTGATCCAGTTCCCACGAGATGCGCTGGTGACCCGGAACGTCCACGTCGAGTCGGCGGTGGCCCGGCGCTGCGTCGGCGCCACCGGCGTCGGGGCAGTCGCGGCCTCGTTCGTCCAGACCCTGGCCGAGCACCATGACGAGATCCCTGACGACCAGCGCCGCCTCCTCGGTGCGCAGGCCATCGACTTCGCCGCCACGGCGCTGGCGTCGGTGACCGGCACGCTGCCGGCCGAGGAGTCGGTCCGCCGATTCAACCGGCAGCGGGTGCTGAGCTTCGTCGAGGACAACCTCGACGACCCTCGGCTGACCGTCGCCTGGGTCGCGGCCTCGCTCGGGGTCTCGTCCCGGACGATACAGAAGCTGTTCGCCGCCGACGACGTGCCGCTGTCGGTCCGGATCAGGGACGCTCGAGTCGCACGGGCGGAGCGGGCGCTCCGAGATCCGGGACGGCGGCACCACACGATCGCCAGGATCGCCGGCGACCTCGGCTACGGCAGTCCCGAGCAGTTCGCCCGGGCGTTTCGGGCGGCCCGAGGCATCACACCGAGGGAGTACCGGGACGTGACCGGTTGACGGGCGTGGCTGGCCGAGCGCCCGGCCCGGCGTGGGCTCAGCGCCGGAGGCCGAGCTCGGCGATCAGGGCCCGGTAGCGCTCGACGTCGATGTCCGCCAGGTAGTCGAGCATCCGGCGACGACGGCCGACCAGGGCAAGCAGACCCCGCTGGCTGTGGTAGTCCTTCTTGTGGACCTTCAGGTGCTCGGTCAGGTGGTTGATCCGATCCGTGGCCAGCGCGATCTGGACCTCGGGCGAGCCGGTGTCACCCGGGCTCTTTGCGAACTTCTCGATGGTGGCAGCCTTCGGGGGAAGGTTGGCGGCCGGCTTGCTCATGGTCGTGCTCCAGTCTCGGTTCGGTGTCGGGGGCGCTGCGGCAGCGACCCGTCTGTGGGACCCGTGGCCCGGCCATTCGCGCCGATTCCGGCTACGAACAGCGGCACCAAGCGTAGCGTCGACCGCGGGCGAACCCTCTCGGCCCGAGCGGCTCAGACCACCGGTGGCGGCACCCGATCGAGCAGCTCGTTGGCCCGGAACACGTCCCGATCGAGCTGGGCCTTGAGCGCATCGATCCCGTCGAACCGCTGCTCGGAACGGAGCAGCTCCACGAACCGGACCCGTGCCTCCTCACCGTACAGGTCACCATCGAAGCCGATCAGGTGGGCCTCCATCAGCGAATGCTCGGCGTCCTGGTAGAAGGTCGGCCGCTTGCCGATGTTGATGGCACAGGGCCAGGTCGAGCCGTCGGGACGGGTGTAGAAGCCGGCATAGACCGCGTCAGCCGGGAGGGCACGATTTCGGGGAACGGCGACGTTTGCGGTCGGGAATCCGATCGTCCGGCCCCGCTTGTCCCCCTCGGTCACCGGTCCCCGAACCTCGTGGTACCGGCCGAGCAGCTGGGACGCGGTGCCGACGTCACCGCCGGCCAGCGCCCGCCGGATGGCGGTTGACGAGACCGACTCGATCGTTCCGTCCGGCCGGGGCAGCAGCTGCAGGCCCTCGACCTCGAACCCGTGGCGAGCGCCGAGCTCGGTCAGCAGCTCGACGTTGCCGGTCCGGGCCTTGCCGAAGTGGAAGTCGTGGCCGACGATCACCGACCGGGCACCAACACAGTCGACCAGGATGTTCTGCACGAACTCCTCGGCCGTTTCCTGGGCCCGGTCCTGATCGAAGGTCACCACCAGGACCGTGTCGACACCCTGGCGCTCGAGCAGCTCGAGCTTCTGGTCGGTGTCTGTCAGGAGCAGCGGTGCGGTCTCGGGACGAATCACCGAGGCCGGATGCGGTTCGAAGGTGACAACCGCCGTCTTGATCCCGAGCCGCTCGGCCGCCCGCTGGGTGGCCCGGATCACCGCCTGATGACCGATGTGGACCCCGTCATACGTCCCGATGGTCACCGCATGACCGAGTGCCGCGCCTGGGCAGGTCTTGATGTCGCGTAGTACCTCCACAGGAAGGCAACGGTATCGGTCCACCCGGCCCGGACGGAACTCCTGGCGACAACAATCATCACGGGCGCTAGAGCCGATCGCGGCCGACCGGGCGTCCTCAGCGGCCGACGAGCACCTTGGCCGGCCGTAGATCCCCGTCCCGAGCCTCGTACACCGCGAGCAGGGTGCCGGTCTGGTCGGTGATCCCGACGCGGCCGGGACCACCGGCCGGCCCGAGCGACTGTCCGCTGGTAACCCGTAGGGCGACATCGTCGTCGACGGCCAGGATCGGCATCCCCCGCAGCAGATCGACCACCGGGCCGGCCTGGATGTCGTCGACGGTGGTTGCGTCGTCGAGCGTGAACGGGCCGACGGCGGTTCGGCGAAGCGATCGCAGGTGGGCGCCGCCGCCGAGGGCGTGACCGAGGTCTGCGGCCAGGGTCCGGATGTAGGTACCCGAAGAGCAGTGGACCGTTGCGGTGTAGACCAGCGGGTCGTCGGTCGGCGCAATGTCGAAGCGGTGGACGGTGACCGGGCGGGGCTCCCGGGCCACCTCCTTGCCCTCCCGAGCCAGCTCATGGAGCCGCTTGCCGTCGACCTTGACCGCCGAGACCATCGGCGGGATCTGTTCGATGTCGCCGACGAAGGTGGCAGCCGCAGCCAGGACGGTCTGCGGTTCGAGGTCCATCTCGTGGGTTGCGGTGACCTCGCCGGCGGCGTCGAGTGTCGCGGTCTCGGTGCCGAAGGCGATCTCGGCCTCGTAGGTCTTGTCCGCTCCGGTCACGAACTGCAGCAGCTTCGTGCCGCTGCCGACGCCGAGAACCAGCACGCCGGTGGCATCGGGGTCGAGGGTCCCGGCATGTCCGACCTTGCGGGTCCCGAGGGCGGCCCGGACCTGATCGACCACGTCGTGGCTGGTGCAGCCGGCCGGCTTGTCTATGACGACACACCCCGAGACGCCCGAGTCCGGCGCCCGGTTGCGAGACCGACCGCGGCCTCGACCGCTCATGCCGACCCGACCTCCGGATCGGCCTGGTCGGTGGTCTGTTCCTCTCGGTCCTGGCCGTCATCGGCCGGGAGATCGAGGCCGCTCAGGATCTCCTCGATCCTGGCACCGGCCCGGACCCCGGGATCGAAGGCGAACACGACCTCGGGGGTCTTGCGAATCCTGGCCTGCCTCGCGATCTCGGCCTGGATCGGCTTGCGGTACTCACCGAGTGCTTCGAGCACCTCGGCTTCGGCCTCGGGGCCGGCGAGATCATCGAAGGTGCTGACGAACACCTCGGCCCGGTTGAGGTCGTTGTCGACCTCGACCCCGGTCACGGTCAGGAACCCGAGGCGTTCGTCGTCGACCCGCTCCAGATGACCGGCGACGATCTCCTGGAGGAGCGTGTTCAGCCGGGCGGTCCGAGGGAAGTGGCGGTTGGTCTGTGGTCTCGCCGACCGGCTCCGAGCCTGACCGCCGCCGCCCCGGCGACCACCTCGGCCCTCGCCCCGTTGGTTCCGGGCCATCAGTCTCCCTCCCACCACGAGGTGGTGATCTCGAGCACCTCGACCTCGGGGCGCGACCAGACGTACCGCTCGACCCGATCCATGGTCTCCCGGACGTGGCCGACCTCGCCTCCGACCACGGTCGCCCCGATCAGGGCCCGCTGCCAGACGTCGAGATGGTCGACCTCGGCCGCGGCGACGGCATGCATCTGATCGAGGTTCCTCACGATGGAAGTCACCACGGAGCGCTTCGCTTTCAGGCTCGTGGCCGCAGGTACGTGGATGTCGATCTCGGCGACCAGGACGTGCACGGGTTCAGTGGTGGGCGGTGCGCCCACTAGTCGCGGGGGATCTCCCGCTCCTCGTAGGTCTCGATGACGTCGCCTTCCTTGAGGTCCTGGAAGTCGGAGAGGCCGATGCCGCACTCGAAGCCGGCGGCGACCTCCTGGGCGTCTTCCTTGAACCGCTTGAGCGACTGGATCGAGCCCTTCCAGATGATCGTCCCCTCCCGAAGGAAGCGGACCTTGGACCCCCGGGTGATGACCCCGTTGGTGACCATGCAACCGGCGATGGCACCGACACGGGGGATCCGGAAGATCTCCCGCACCTCGGCGTCACCGGTGACGACCTCTTCGAACTCCGGCTCGAGCAGGCCGAGCATGGCGTTCTCGATGTCTTCGAGGAGCTTGTAGATGATCTCGTAGTTCCGGATCTCCACCTTCTCCTGCTCCGCCAGCTCCCGAGCCTTGCGGTCGGGGCGGACGTTGAAGCCGAGGATGGTGGCGTTGGAGGCCGCGGCCAGCTGGACGTCGTTCTCGGTGATACCGCCGACACCCCGGAGGACGAAGGCGAGCTTGACGTCGTCACGCTCCCGCTTCTTGAGGCTGTCACACACCGCCTCGAGCGAGCCGTTCACGTCCGCCTTGACGATCAGGTTCAGGGTGGCGGCTTCGCCGGCCTGGATCTGCTTGAAGATGTCCTCGAGCTTGGCGCCACCGGAGGTGGCGGAGGCGTCCCGACCGAGGGACGCCAGCCGCTGCCAGTGCTCCCTGGTGTCTGCCACCTTGCTGGCCAGCTTCTCGTTGGGGGCGATGACGAAGGTGTCGCCGGCCTCGGCGACCTCGTTGAGGCCGAGGACCTGGACCGGGGTCGACGGCTCGGCGGTCTTGACCCGCTCGCCGCGATCGTTGACCAGGGCCCGAACCCGACCCCAGGCCGCGCCGGACACCAGCGGATCGCCGACCGAGAGGGTGCCCCGCTCCACCAGGACGGTGGCAACCGGGCCCCGGCCGATGTCGAGGTAGGCCTCCAGGACCGAACCGGCGGCCCGGCCGTCCGGGGTCGCCCGGAGGTCTTCGACCTCGGCAACGAGGAGCAGGCTCTCGATCAGGTCATCGATGCCGTCGCCGGTCATGGCCGAGAGCGGAATCATGATCGTCTCGCCACCCCACGGCTCGGGGACCAGACCCCGCTCCGAGAGCTGGGTCATGACCCGGTCGGGGTTTGCGCCCTCACGGTCCATCTTGTTGATGGCCACGATGATCGGCACATCCGCCGCCTTGGCGTGATCCAGCGCCTCGAGGGTCTGGGGCATGACGCCGTCATCAGCCGCGACCACCAGGACCACGATGTCTGTGACGTCCGCGCCGCGGGCCCGCATGGCGGTGAACGCCTCGTGGCCCGGGGTGTCGAGGAAGGTCAGGATCCGGCCGTCCCGCTCGATCTGGTAGGCGCCGATGTGCTGGGTGATGCCGCCGGCCTCCCCGTCGACCACGTTTGCCGAACGGATCTTGTCGAGCAGCAGGGTCTTGCCGTGGTCGACGTGACCCATCACGGTGATGACCGGCGGTCGATGGGGCCAGGAGTCGACGATCTCGTCGTCTTCCTCGTCCTCGAACTCCAGCAGCTTGCGGAGCTCGACCTCCTGCTCCTCGCCGGGGTCGACCAGCTTGATGGTGGCGCCGATCTCGACCGCGAACATCTCGATCATCTCGTCGGTCAGCGACTGGGTGGCGGTCACCATCTCGCCGTTGGTCAGCAGGAACCGGACGACGTCTGCCGCCGTACGGTTCAGCTTGGGACCGAGGTCCTGGGCGGTCGAGGCCCGCTCGATCACGACCTCGCCGGTCGGTACCGGTGCGTCCTCGGCCGAGTAGGTCGGGACGTCCATCGGCGTGAGCTCTTCGCGGCTGCGACGCCGACGGCTCTTCCGACGCTGCCGACCGCGGTTGGGGCCACCACGACCGGGAGGACCGCCGCGACCGGGAGGGCCACCACGTCCGGGGCCGCCACCGGGTCCACCGGAGGGGCCACCACGACCGGGGCCGGGGGGTGTCCCGCGGAACCCGGTACCACCACCGGGTCGGGGGCCACCGCCGCCTCCACCACCGGGTCCACCGGAGGGGCGCGGCCGGCCGCCACCGGGGGGCGGTGGGATGGGCTTGCCGCCGCGACTACGGGGCGGGCCGGGGGGCGGCGGGATGGGCTTGCGCTTCGGCGGGGCGGTGCCGGCGGCACCGGCTGCGGCCGGAGGCTTGGCGCCGGCCGGGGGCGTCGGTGCACCGGCTGGCGGGGCGTCGGCCGGGGCGGCCGGCGCCTCGGCTGCCGCAGGG
>JBCCFN010000168.1:0-11488 GCA_039029715.1 Actinomycetota bacterium
CGCCGTCCTCGTCGAAGACCCGGGCGAAGATGAGGTGGAGCCGGGACACGGTGCCGCCGGTGATCCAGTGCTTGCGGCCGTTGAGGATGTAGCGGTCGCCTCGACGGTCGGCCCGGGTCGTCATCTGGGACGCCGCGCTGCCGGCGCCGGGCTCGGTGATGCAGATCGCCGGCTTGTCCCCGCCCAGGACCAGCTCGGCCGCCAGCCGCTTCTGGTCCTCGGTCCCGTAGGCCATGACGGCCGAGATCGCCCCCATGTTGGCCTCGACCGCGATCCGGCCGGTGACCCCGCAGACCTTTGCCATCTCCTCGACCACCAGGACGGCGTCGAGGAACGACCGGCCCGGTCCGCCGTATTCGGTCGGGATCGTCATGCCGGTGAAGCCGGTGTCGCGGAGGGCGTGGACGTTGTCCCAGGGATACTCCTCGGCGGCGTCGACCGCCGCCGCCCGGGGTGCGATCTCGGCCGTCGCCAGCTCCCGGGCCTCGGCCTGCAGCCGCAGCTGGTCGGCGGTCAGTCCCCAGCGATTGTCTGCGGGTGTGGTCATGGGGCGTCGACCTCCAGTCGGCTCCTGGTCTTGGTGATCACGTCTCGTTGGGCCACGCTGCCCCCGATCAAGTGTGTCCGATCGGCCACCTGGTCGAGCAATCGCATCGCCCCCGCCGGGTCGACGTCACAGGTCCGGATGGCGGCCACCAGGGACGGTACGACCTCTCGCATCGTGTGATCGTTCTGGGAGCCCTCGACGGTGACCGGCTGGTCGATTCCGTCGAAGAACCGGTCCGCCTCCGGGTGATCCGGCCGTCTGGTGTAGATCATGGCGCCATGGAGGTCGAGGAACCCGCAGGTGTGGCGCTCCGGCCGGATCGCCCAGGCGTCCGCCAGCCGGTCCCACCGATCGCCGACGTCGACCCCCCGCAGCTCCAACCGCCACAGCATCGAGATCAGGTCGCTCATCCGGAACGGCGTGGAGGCGTCCGGCGCCAGGCGGTCGTTGAGCTCGAGGACCTCGTCGTACCGGCCGGCCTCGATCAGCCGAAGGGCCAGGTGCCACCAGACGTGGACCGCGAGTTGTTCCTGATGTCGCCAGGTCTCGACCCGGCCCTGGAGCAGTTCGAGGGCCGGCGCCTGGTCGTCTCGACTCTCGTGGACATGGGCCAGGGCGTGGAGGGCCCACAGGTCCTGTGGATCGTGGTCAAGGGCCCGCTCGCCGGCAAGGATCGCCTCGTCATACCGGCCGACCTCCTCGAGCGCGAACGAGTACTGACCGGCGATGAAGCCCCAGCCCGGCGAGCCCTCCGGCCACCGCTCGACCGCCTCGGCTGCTGCCCGGACCCGAACGTCCGGTTCCGCCACGTGGAGGCAGACGTCGTGGGCCAGGCGGGTTGCGGCGAAATCGTGGTGGTCGGCGGCGACCGCCATCCAGCGGGTCGCGGCCTCGGTGAAGTCGCCGTGGATCAGGGTCTCCAGGGCGGCCAGGTGGTCTCGCTCCCGGGCCGCCTCGGCCCGGTCCCTGACCGTCGCCACCTCGGCGGTGACCTCGGCGGCGTCATGGCGGGCCCCGCCGAGGATCCGATAGGCGGCGGTGAACACTGCGCCGAGGGCGAACGCCGGGTCGGTGGCGGTGGCGGCCAGCATGGTCGGGAACGGGTCCTCGGTGAAGTGGCAGAACTGGTCCCAGCCCCGGTGCCATGCGTCGAGGGTCGTCGGGTCATCGGCGGCCAGCGTCGCGCCCCACCGGTCCTCCATCACACCACGACCTCCAGATGCTCGATGCCGTTGACGAAGTTCGAGTCGACATAGGTCGGCTCGCCGGCCGGGGTCGGGCGAAGGCCACGGTCCAACAGCTCGTCGATCAACTCCGCCACCTCGAGCCGGGCCAGCGACGCCCCGAGGCAGAAGTGGGCCCCGCCACCACCGAAGGCGGCATGGGGTGGGATGGAAGGCCGATCGGGACGGAAGGCCAACGGCTCCTCGAACACCGCATCGTCGAAGTTGGCGGCCGCGTACCACATCACCACCTTGTCTCCGGTGGCCAGCTCGGTACCGCACAGGGTGGTCGGTGCGGTCACCGTCCGGCGGAAGTACAGGATGGGGGAGGAGTAGCGGATGACCTCCTCGGTCACCGAAGTCACCAGCGACCGGTCGGCCGCAACCCGGTCGAAGACGTCGCCGAACCGGTCGAGGTGGAGGGCCAGGTGGGCCATCGACGACCGGGTGGTCTCGTTGCCGGCGAAGATCATCAGCCGGAAGAAGTTGGCGAACTCCTCGTCGCTCAGCCGCTCGCCGTCGACCTCGGCCGCCAGCAGCTTTGACACCAGGTCCTCGCCGTCCTCGCCGCCGGCGGCCCGCTCCCGGTTCCGTCGCTCGGCCAGGGCGCCGGCGTAGGCCGACATGGCGTGGGCGGCCGGGCTGTTGAACGGCAGCAGCCGCAACGGCGTGGTGTTGCCGTAGGCGTCGGCCGGCAGCGGCCTGCTGGACGTGCCGGCCACCAGGTGGTCCGACAGCTCGATCAGGTGGTCGTGGTCCTCCTCCGGGACCCCCATCAGGTCGCAGATCACCCCGATCGGGATCGGGGCCGCAACCACGTCGACCCAGTCGCCGCCGCCGTCGGCAACCAGCCGGTCGAGCGCGCTCCTGACCCGGGCCCGGACCGCCTCCCGGTACCGCTGGACATGACGGGGCGTGAAGGCGGAGCTGACGATTCGCCGGAGTCTGGTGTGGATCGGTGGGTCCATGTCGATCATGGACGCTCGGGCGTCGAGGGCGTCCTCGTCGATGTCGTAGATCTGGATGTGGCCGACCGCCGAGGAGTACGTGGACGAGTCCCGGGACACCGTCACCAGGTCGGCCATCCTGGTGACCGACCAGAACCCTCGTCCCCCGGTCGGGTGATCCGGCGTCCAGGTCAGCCCGGGCGCCGCCCGCATGGCGGCGAAGGCATCGTGGGGAATGCCGGCTGCGAACGTGGCGGCGTCGTTGAGGTCGATCGGGGCGACCGGGGCGTCGGCGGTCATGTCGGCCTCTGGTCGTAGTGGGGATCGGTGAACGGCCAGGCCTCGGCCAGCCAGCGGCTGACCCCGTGCCACACCTCCCGGTCCAGCTCGGCCCGGTCGGCCCGGACCCAGCTCCGGACCTCGGCATCGTGGCCGGCGAGCTCCGGCCTCCGGTCCGATGGCGGGTAGATGTAGAGGCAGCCGACGACGTCGTCGCCGTCGAGCACCGAGTAGGTGAAGCCGACCCGCTCCTCGAAGTGCCTGGCGTGCATCTCCAGGTCCCCGAGGTTGTCCGCCAGGCTCATCTCGGTCGGCCAGCTGCTCACCGCCCAGCCTGGCGAGGCCCGGATGTGGTCGATGCTCGACGACCAGGCCGCATGGTCCCGCTCGTTGTGCTCCGGGCCCAGCGGCTCCAGCCGCCAGCCGAGCCCGACCAGGGTGTCCGGGACCTCGAAGTCGGCCGGGACGAAGGGGGGATCGTCGCTCATCCGACCACGAACGGGTCTCTGGTCGCCCCGGCCAGTTCGACCCACACCGTCTTGGTCTGGAGGAAGCCGTCCAGGGCCTCCAACCCGTTGTCCCGGCCGTAGCCGGATTGCTTGAACCCACCGAACGGGGCCATGTAGCTGACGTTCCGGTAGGTGTTGATCCAGACCGTTCCGACGTCGAGCCGCCTGGCCATGCGGTGGGCCCGGCGGACGTCTGCGGTCCACACCCCGGCCGCCAGACCGTAGTCGGAGTCGTTGGCCAGCTTGACCACCTCGTCCTCGTCGGAGAACGTCAGCACCGACAGTACCGGCCCGAAGACCTCCTCCCGGACGATGGTCGACTCGTTGGTGACGTCGGTGATCACGGTCGGGCGGACGAACCGGCCGCCGAGCTCGGGATCGACCACGCCCCCGGCGGCGATGGTCGCCCCCTCGGTCGTTGCTGCGTCGATCATGGCCAGGATCCGGTCCCGCTGGGCGTCTGATGCGGCCGGCCCCATCTCGGTCGCCGGGTCTGACGGGTCTCCCATCACCAGCTCGCCGGCCCTGGCCACCACCCGGGCGATCACGTCCTCGGCGATGTCGACATGCAGGTAGGCCCGGCTGCCGGCCACGCAGGTCTGACCGGAGGCGGCGAAGATCCCGGCAAGCAGCCCGTTGGTTGCGGCCGCCGGGTCGGCGTCTGCGAACACGATCTGCGGTGACTTGCCGCCGAGCTCCAGCACGGTCGGGGTCAGGTTGTCCGCCGCAGCCCGGGCCACGTGCCTCGCGGTGCCTCCGCCGCCGGTGAAGGTGATCTTGTCGATGCCGGGGTGGGACGTGATCGCCGCCCCGACCTCGGCCCCGCCGGTGACGACGTTGATCACCCCGGGCGGGAATCCGGCCTCGGCCGCCCGCTCGGCCAGCAGCAGGGCGGTGACCGGCGTGATGTCAGACGGCTTGATCACCGCGGTGCAGCCGGCGGCCAGGAGCGGGGCCAGCTTCCACGTCAGCAGGGCCAGTGGGGAGTTCCAGGGCACGATCGCCCCGACGACGCCGACCGGGACCCGTTCGGTGTAGACCAGGAAGTCTGGCGACGGGCTCGGGATCTGCTGGCCGACGAGTTTGTCCGCCATCCCGGCGAAGTAGTCGAGGTAGCTCTCCAGGCTCCTGGCCTGGGCCGTCGTCTCCCGGATGATCTTGCCGTTGTCCCGGGTCTCGATCCGGGCCAGGTCCTCGGCGTCCCGGGTCAGCAGCTGCCCGAGTCGGCGCATCAGGGCCGCCCGTTCCCTTGGCGCCATCGTGGCCCACGGCCCGTCCTCGAACGCCAGACGGGCCGCGGCGACCGCCAGGTCGACGGCGGTCGGATCGTTTGCCACCTCGGCCCACGGTTGCCCGGTGTAGGGGTTGGACGTCGTCATCCGGGCGCCGTCGGACGGCGGGGCGAACCCGCCGTCGATCCAGTTGTCGTAGGTCTCCATCAACCTGCTCCGTTCACTCCTCGATGATCGAGATGGCCCGTCCCGGGCAGCGCTCGATCACGATCTCGGCCCGATCCCTCGGGAGCCAGCCGTCGCCCTCGATCCCGGCCACCGCGGTGTCGTCGTCGATCAGGAACGTGTCAGGCTCGAGCATCTCGCATTGACCGCCGGCGATGCAGGTGCCCTGGTCGACGGTGACCCGGACCGTGCCGCCCGAGTCCTCGTTCGGTCCGGTCATGAGGCCACCGTTGCGTCGACCGCCAGGTCGACAGACAGGACCCCGTGGACGAAGTTCGACGGAGCCCGGGCCGGCTCGCCGGTCCGGCGGAGGACCAGTCCTCGCTTCACCATCTCCTCAAGCATGACCTTGACCTCAAGCCGGGCCAGGAAGGCGCCAAGGCACATGTGGGGCCCGCCACCACCGAAGGCGAAGTGGGGGTTGTCCGGCCGGCCGACGTCGAACCGGAACGGGTCCTCGAACACCGTCTCGTCACGGTTGGCCGAGGCGTACCACATGACCACCTTCTGGCCGGCCTCGATCGGTGTCCCGGCCAGCTCGGTGTCCTCGCGGGCGGTCCGACGCATGTGGAGCACCGGCGTTGCCCACCGCAGCACCTCCTCGGTCGCCGGTTCCATCATGGCCTCCGGGTCGTCGAGCACCCGCTGCCACTGGTCCGGGTGGTCTGCCAGGGCCATCGCCCCGTGACTGAGGGCGGTCCGGGTGGTCTCGTTGCCGGCGAACACCAGCAGTTGGAACAGGTTTCGGTACTCCGCTGCGCTCAGCCGGTCGCCCTCCTCCTCGGCCTGGACCAGGGTGGTGACCAGATCGTCCTGGGGGTCACGGCGGCGGGCATCACCGAGCCGCTCGCCGTACTCGAACAGGGCGTGACTGGCCGGGCTGTTGAACGGCAGCAGCCGGAGTTCGGTGGTGTTGCCGAAGGCATCGGGCGGGATCGATTGGGTCTCGCCGGTGCCTTCGACCAGGTAGTTGGAAAGCTCGA
Source organism: Actinomycetota bacterium (assembly GCA_039029715.1). GTDB lineage: Bacteria > Actinomycetota > Acidimicrobiia > Acidimicrobiales > SZUA-35 > JAHELU01. The sequence continues at coordinate 5,946 of JBCCFN010000168.1, forward strand.
CCAGGTAGTCGGCGTCCTCGATCGGGACCCCGAGCATGGTCAGGATCACCCGGATCGGTAGAGGGGCCGCCACCGCCGCCACCCAGTCCCCGGAGCCGGCGTCGATGTAGGCATCGAGCAGTTCGGCGGTGATGTCCCGGACGGTGTCCTCCCACCGTCGGATGTTCCGGGGGGTGAAGGCGACGGCGATCAGCCGCCGGAGGCGGGTGTGATCCGGCGCATCGGTGTCGATCAGGGACCGCCGAGCCTCCAGGGCGTCGGCCTCGAGGTCCCACAGGTTGGTGTGGCCGATCGCCGAGGAGAAGATCTCCGGCGTCCGCGACACCTGGCGGACCTCGTCGTGGCGGGCCACCGCCCAGAAGCCGCCACCGTCGGTGTCGTCGTCTCCGTAGGGGTGCCACACCAGGCCGGGGACGCCCCGCAGCTCGGCGAAGCGGTCGTGGGGGATCCCGTCCAGGTACAGCGAGGCGTCGGTGACGTTCGGTGTGGTCGGTGTGTCGGTCATGGCGACTCCGGGGATCGGGGAGCCGGCGTCAGCTGTGTTCGATGAAGCGCTCGCGCTCCCAGTCGTTCACGTCGTCGGCGTCCGGGTTGTGCTCGGCCGCCAGGGCCACCTCGGCCTCGGCGATGCTTGCGAAACTGCGGGAGAAGACGTCGCCGAGCCGGTCGGCAAGGGCGCTCCCGGCGTAGGCGTCGATGGCGCCCCGAAGGTCGGTCGGGAGCGGGGCGTGGTCTCCGGGATTGGTGTACATGTCACCTTCGCACAGCATGCCCGGGTCGAGCGAGCGCTCCAGCCCGTCGCTGCCGGCAGCAAGCAGCCCGGCGATGACCAGGTACGGGTTGGCGTCCGAGCCGGCGGATCGGAACTCGACCCGGTTCGCCGATGAGCCGGCGGCCGACACGCAGCGGGCAAGGACGGTCCGGTTGTCCATGCCCCAGGTGACGTGGGTCGGGGCGAAGGTGTAGGGCCGGATCCGCTTTGGGCCGTTGCTGGTCGGGGTGCCGAGCAGGGTCAGTGCCCCGGCGTGCTCCATCAAGCCGCCGAGCCACTGCCGCATCAGCTGGTTCGGCACCCCGTCGTCGCAGGCCGCGAAGGCATTGGCCCCGTCCTGGTCGAGCGACGTGTGGAGGTGCATGCCGCTGCCGGACTGCTCGGCCCACGGCTTCGGCATGAACGTGGCCCGCAGACCGTGCTGGACCGCCACCTGCTTGATGATCGACTTGTAGAGCGCGGCGTTGTCCGCTGCGGTCATGGCGTCTGCCGGGCCGGCGTTGATCTCGATCTGGCCCGGCCCGTACTCGGCGTTCGACGACTCGACGTCGATCCCGGCGCCCATCAGAGCCTCCCGCATGTCCCGAAGCACGTCCTCCAGCTCCAGGGCGTCTGTCAGCGAGCTGTACTGGATGTGCTGCTGGACCGGCTGCCAGTCCGGGGTGCAGAGATAGAACTCCATCTCGGTGGCCACCACCGGGTCGACCCCGGCGGCCCGGCACCGTTCGATCTGGTTGGCCAGCACGGTCCGGGGGGCCAGCGGGTGGGGCTCGCCAAGCTCGTTCACCGCATCGGCGAACACCAGCCCGTAGCCGGGCCGGTGGCCGAGCACCCGACCGGTCGTGTTGTCCGGCACCAGGTGGCAGTCCAGGTAGCCGGTGTCCATGTTGACGAACTCGTTGTCCGGCAGGTCGTTCTGCATGTCGAAGACGAACATCGCATCGGCGATGTGGGCCCCCTCGGCGTGGACGCTGTCCAGGTAGCGGGCGGCCGGGATCCGCTTGCCCCGCAGATGGCCCTGGGTGTCCGGTGCAGCCAGCTCGACGGTGTGGAGCCCGTGCTCTGCGGCGGTGGCCCGGAACTCGTCGATCGAGGTCGAGATGCTGGTCATGATCGGTGTCCTTTGCTCCTGAACGCTTGGTTGGGTTTGCGGAGAGTCGATGGTCTGGAGGGTCGGCGCCGGCTCAGTCTGGTTCGTTGTCCGTTGGTCCGACGGCCACCCGGTCGGCGGCCGAGCCGAGATAGGCGGCCTGGACCGCCGGGTTTGCCTGGACCTCGGCCGGCGTACCCGCGGCGATCACCTGGCCCTGATCGAGGGCATAGATCCGGTCCGAGATGCCGGTGATGAAGTTGAGGTCGTGGTCGATCACGACCACACCGGCCCCCACGGTGTCTGCCATGTTCCGGACCTGCTCGATCATGGCGACCGACTCGGTGTCGCTCATCCCGCTGGTCGGCTCGTCCAGGAACAGGAACGCCGGGGCCATCGCCGCCGCCCTCGCCAGCTCCAGCCGCCGGGAGTTCCCGTAGTCGAGTTCCCGGGCCCGGCGGTCCCGGTGGTCCCACAGCCCGGCCTGGGCGATCAGGGCATCGGAGGAGCGGAGCGGACGGTCGGCCCGGTGGGCGGCGGCGACGAGCGCCGCGATCTCGACGTTCTCCCGAACGGTCAGGGCGTTGAACAGCCGGAGGTTCTGGAAGGTCCGGACCAGGCCGAGCCGGGACAGCTCGAACGCCGGTACACCGACCAGGTCCCTCCCATCGAGCGAGAACCGCCCGGCGGTCGGCGTCACCATGCCGGTGATGACGTTGACGAACGTGGTCTTGCCTGCGCCGTTCGGCCCGATGATCCCGACGATCTCGTCACCGGTTGCGGTGATCCCGGCGCCGCTGAGGGCCTGGAACCCGCCGAACCGGACATCGATGTCCGCCGCCTCAAGCGTGGTGGCCGGGGTGTCCTGGCGCTCCAGGTCCCCCTCGGGCCGGGTGTCTGTGCCGCGGCCGAGCAGCCGGAGCGCCCACTTGTCGAGCTCCCAGTCGTCGATCAGGCCGAGCGGTCGCCAGATCATGAACCCGAGCATGGACAGCCCGAGCACCACGGTCTGGAGGTTCTCCCGGAAGATCCAGTCGAGGGGCGCCGAGTCGAGGCCGAGGCCGAAGATCTCGAACCCGTCCTGGCCAAGCCGGCGGGCCAACTCCCGGGCCGCGGTCATCACTGCAACCCCGAGGACGGCCCCGGTCACGCTGTTGCGGCCGCCGACGATGAGCATGACCAGCGTGAGCAGTGCGTAGTCGAAGAAGAAGTCGCTCGGGAGGATCGACCCGTCGGCGTAGACCCGCAGCCCGGCGCCGACGCTGACCACCACCACCGAGGCCAGCAGCGCCGCCATCTGCTGGACCAGGGGGTTGATGCCCATGGCCCTGGCCGCCAGGTTGTCCTCCCTGGCGGCGACCGCCAGCCGCCCGCTCCGGCTCTGGGCGTAGAGCCGGGCCAAGATCAGCGAGCCGAGCAGCGCGAGGTAGATCGGCAGGCGGCCATCGAGCCGGCCGCCGACCTGGAAGCTCAGCCCGGCCCGGTCGCCTCCGGTCAGCTCCGGCCAGTTCCGGGCCACCTCGTGGGTCACGAACAGCAGGGCCAGGGTGATGACGGTCGCTGCGACCCCGCCGGACTCGGCCCCAGACCGGGCGAGCCCGACCCCGACGATGAATGCCACCGCCACGGTGAACAACGTGGCGATCAGCAGTGCAAGCCACGGCCCGAGATCGGTGTCTGCCAGCCCTAGGGGGGCGTCCGGGATCTGCTGGAGTTTCTGGGAAGAGGGGATGGCCAGGACGGCGAATGCGTACCCGGCGATGGCAGCGAAGCCGATGTGGCCAAACGACAGGATGCCGGTGTTGCCGACATAGATCTGTATGCCGACCACGACGATGGCGTCGATCAGCATCACGGTCACCAGCCGCTCGGCCGACCCGGTGCCGAGGATGGTCTGGTACAGCAACCCGGCACCGACCAGGACGATGAACAGGGCCAGCGCCCCGCCGAAGGGGAACCCGACGTCTCGCCGGAGGTCCGGGAACAGGCCGTTGCCCATCAGACCCGCTCCGCGTGGGCCACGGTGATCAGACCCTGGGGTCGGAAGATGAACAGGAGGGCGATCATGGCGAAGACCACGCCCTCGGTCAGGCTTGCCACGCCGTCTGGGAGCCAGGACCGGAGCAGGACCTCGGCCAGGCCGAGTGCGATGCCGCCGAGCACCGCCCCCCGGAGCGAGCCGAGCCCACCGATCAGGGCGGCAAGCACCCCCTTGAGCATCGGGTCGATCCCGGCGCTCGGATCGGTGCTCCCGGCCCGGATCAGCCAGAAGACCCCGGCGATCCCGGCCAGGTGACCGGAGAGGGCGAAGGCGCCCCGGATGACCGAGTCCGAGCGGATCCCCATCAACCGTGCGGTGTCGAAGTCGGCGGCCGCGGCCCGAAGCGCGAGGCCGAACATGGTTCGCTGCAGGATCACCGTCGTGGCGATCAGGGTGATGATCGTGACCACGATGACCACGGTGTCGAAGACCTCGACGTTCAGCGAGCCGATCGAGTAGGTGTTGGCGACCCACCCTGGACGGGGGAAGGTGCGGACCGAGGCCGAGACGAACATGAGGAACGCGGCCGACACCACGAAGTGGACGCCGAACGATGTCAACAGCAGCGTGAAGTCCGAGGCGCCGCGAACCCGGCTGAAGGCCACCCGTTCGATGACCAGTGAGGTGACGATCGAGGTCACGATCACCAGCGGTGCCACCAGCCACCAGCTCCAACCCTGGCCGAACGACCAGAACGCCACGTAGCCAGACACGGTGATCAGCTCACCGTGGGCGAAGTTCAGCAGGTGCATGACGCCGAAGATCACCGCCACGCCGAGGGCGAGCAGGGCATAGATGCTGCCTCGGCCGAACCCGTCGATCAGGTTCTGGAGGAACTCGGTCACTGGTGGCCTCCGCCGACGAAGGTGGCGAACAGGTCCTCGTCCGACCGCAGCTCCTCACCGGTGCCGGTCGCCACCACCTCGCCGGATCGAAGCACGTAGGCCCGATCTGCGACCTCGAGCATCCGGGACGCGTTCTGCTCGACCACCAGCAGGGTCCGGCCGGCGTCCCGGAGCGACGTGATCAGGTCGAACACCATGTCGACAAGCAGTGGGGCAAGGCCGAGCGACGGCTCGTCCATCATCAACAGCCGGGGTCGGGACATCAGCGCCCTGGCGATCGCCAGCTGCTGGGCCTCGCCGCCGGACAGGTAGCCGGCGGCGGTGGTCCACTTCTCTTTCAGGACCGGGAACCGCTCCGCCATCTCGGCCAGCAGCTCGGCTCGGTCTGCGGCCGGGACGGTGACGCCGCCGACCTTGAGGTTCTCCTCGACCGTCAGGTCGACGAAGATCCGCCGGTGCTCGGGCACCAGCGCCAGCCCGGCCCGGAGCAGTCGCTCCGGGGCCGCGCCGGTGATGTCGTCGCCGTTGAACGTGACCGTTCCGGCCGCCGGCGGCAACAGCCCGGCGATCGTCCCCAACAGGGTGGTCTTGCCGGCCCCGTTTGGTCCGATGAGGCCGACGACCTCACCGGACCCGACGGACAGTTCGGCGTCTCGAAGTGCGGAGATCTCTCCGTACCTGGTTGTGAGCCCCGCCACTTCGAGCACGTTCGGTGACTCCGGTCCTAGTTCCGGGTATCGACCAGGGTGTCGACGCCGTCGACGATCTGGTTGATCGGGACCGCCTTCGGTGGGA
>JBCCFN010000169.1:0-11407 GCA_039029715.1 Actinomycetota bacterium
AGGCGATCAGCGTGGGACCCATCTGCCGGTCCGCGAACCACATGGCGGCGATCGGAGCGCCGGCGCCGATCATCTCCTCGGCGACGATGACCCGCTCGATCGCCGGTCGGTCCTGGCCGCCGTATTGGGCCGGCCACCCCATCCCGATCCACCCCTCGGCCGCCATGACCTGGGCGAACTCCTTCGAGAAGCCATTGATCCAGGAGTCGTTGTGGCGACCGAACCGGGCCACGCCGTCCGCGGCAACCTCCCGGGCTCGTTTCCGCAGGGTCTCCAACTCGGGATCGAGAGCAAAGTTCAACACCGGGCCATTGTCGCCCCTCGGGGCGCCGCCTGGCCACTCACGGCGAGCGGTGGTCGTCTGGAATCAGGGACCCCCGGCGGTACGATCCGGCCATGGACACTTCGCAGCGCCCGACCATCACCGTTCCCGAGGGGGACGCACCGACCGACCTCGTGATCGAGGACGTCGTCGTCGGCGACGGCCCCGAGGCCGGCGCCGGGGTGCAGGCGAACGTCGACTACGTCGGCGTCAGCTGGAGCACGGGAACCGAGTTCGATGCGTCCTGGAACCGGAATCAGCCGCTCTCGTTCACGATCGGGGCCGGTCAGGTCATCCAGGGCTGGGACCAGGGTGTGGCCGGCATGAAGGTCGGTGGCCGCCGGACGATCACCATCCCGCCCCACCTCGGCTATGGCGCCGCCGGTGCCGGCGGGGTCATCGCCCCGAACGAGACCTTGATCTTCACCGTCGACCTCCGTTCGATCGGCTGATCGCAGCCGAACCGAGCCAACACCGACGGTCAATCCGCCGGCGCCGGGCCAAGGTACTGGGCCTTCGGCCGGAACCGCAGCGGCTTCTCTTCGTACTCCTCCATGGCATGGGCAACCCAGCCTGCGGTCCTGGCGACGGCGAACATCGCCTCTCCAGCGTGGCTCGGCATACGGGCCAGGAAGGACAGGGCCCCGATGGCCAGGTCGACGTTCGGGATGGCGTCGCTTCGCTCACCGATGACGTCTCGGACCCGGAACACGGTCTGCAGACGCTCGTCGGTGGCCCAGGCCTCGACGATCTGGGCCATCAGGGCGCCGTAGCGGGGGTCCTGGGTCCGGTACACGGTGTGGCCGAAGCCTGGTGCCCGCCCCAGTCGCCGGATGACGTCGCCGACCGCCGCCGCCGCATCGCCGGCCGCTTCCGCCGAGGCGTACATGTCGTGGACGGCCACGCTGGCTGCGCCGTGGAGTGGGCCGCCGAGCGCCCCGAGCCCGGCCCCGATCACTGCGTAGGGGTCGGACCGGACCGACGCCGCGACCCTGGCGGCGAAGGTCGATGCGGCGAGGCCGTGATCGACCAGCAGGGCGAGGGTGATCTCGACCGCCCGGGCCCTGGCCGGCGTGGCCGGCGCTGCGGTGAGCCTGGGCCAGAGGGCGTCACCGGCGGTCGGCCGCCGTTCGTCGGACGACGGTTCGACCGGCGGTTGGACCGGCGACACGCCAGGGGTCCGCAGACCGGCCAGCATGGCGACGATGGCTCGGCGCCCGGCCGCTCTGGCCCCCCGGGGAGACAGATCGTGGCGGAGGGGGTCGGTTCCGGAGGTCCGGGCAACGATGGCTCGGAATTGATCGAGCGGTGGCAGCTGGGCGTCTCCGGCCGCCGGCCCGCCACCCGCTGCGGTTGCCGGGTCCGGGATCGGGTCGAATCGGGGCCACCGCTCGTCCGGCTGGCCGTCCCACACCAGGTCCGCGACCTCGACGAAGCCGGCACCATCGGCGACGGTTGCCACCAGGTCTCGACCCCGAATCCAGATGCCGTCGTCGGCGACCCGGGTGAGTCTGGTGGTCAACACGGTCCGCAGTTCGCCGTCCCGCTCCGGATTGCGGCCCTGGCGGAGAGCCTCGACCTCGGCTCGGTCGAACACGCTTGTCCGGCCGTCAAGCGCCATCCGCCGGTGCAGGATGCCACGACTCACGTAGGCATAGATCGTCTGGCGCTTGACGCCCAGCAGCTCCGCAGCCTCGGCCGCGGACAGCCCCCGGGGACCGGACGGGGAGGTGTTGATTGGATCCATCTTGTTATTGATCAATGTTGACGATATCAACCTTGTCGACCGCTGTCACGCTGCCGCATGCTGGATTCATGACCAACAACAGCGTGCAGATCGACGAGCGGATCGCCCCGCCGGGCCTCAAGGGGCTGGTGGTGGCAGACACCACGATCGGCAGCGTCCGCGGCGAGGAGGGCTACTTCCACTACCGGGCCCTCGACGCTCTCGAGGTGGCACGGCACCAGACCTTCGAAGGCGCGGCCCATCTGCTGATCGATGGGACCGTGCCGGATGCGGCCCAGGAGGCGTCGATGCGCTCCGAGCTGGCCCGGGCCCGAAGGATCGACGGGCGGATCTTCGACGCGCTCGCGCCATTCGTCGGGCCCGAGCTGTCTCCGATGGCCGGGCTGCGAGCCGGTCTGGCCCTGGTGGTCGACGACACCCCGACGATCGACCTGTCACCGTCCGAACGCCGCCGGATCGCCATCGAGGCCGCCGGTGCGGTCCCGACGATCCTGGCCGGGCTCCACCGGATCGGCCAGGGCCTGGCACCGCTGGAGGCCGATCCCGGGCTCGGCCACGCCTCGGACTACGTCCGGTTGGTGACCGGCGCGACGCCGAGCCCCCGCAACGCCAGGGCGGTGGAGACCTACCTGTTGCTCACCGCTGACCACGGGTTCAACGCCTCGACCTTCACCACCCGGGTGGTCACCAGCACCGGGGCCGGCATCAGCGGCGCCCTGTCCAGCGCGGTGGCCGCGCTGTCCGGCCCGTTGCACGGCGGGGCACCGAGCCGGGTCCTGGACATGCTCGACGACATCGGCGATCCGGCCGCGACCGAACGATGGGCCGAGGCTCGGTTGGCCGCCGGCGAGAAGTTGATGGGGTTCGGCCACGCGGTCTACCGGGCGGACGACCCCCGCTCGCTCCTCCTCCGGGAGGTGGCCATCGGTCTGGGGGGCGAACTGGTGGAGCGGGCGCTCGAGATCGAGGACCGGATGTTGCGCCACCTGGCGGCCTGGAAGCCGGATGCCACGATCGTGACCAACGTCGAGTTCTACGCTGCGGTCGTCATGCATCTGGCCGGGATACCGCAGGAGATGTTCACCCCGACGTTCGCAACCAGCCGGGCGGTCGGCTGGGTCGCCCACCTGCTCGAACAGGCGGACAACAACAAGATCATGCGGCCGAAGGCCCGCTACGTCGGTCCGGAGCCGTCGCGATCGTCTCCACCCGATACACCAGCAGGCTCCTGAGGCCGGGCGGGCCGTCGACCAGCCGCGGGCCGGCGTGGAGCTGGCCGAACTGGGGAAACAGGACGATCCGTCCTGCTTCGGCCTGATGGCAGGCAATGCTCCCGGCCGCGAAGTCGGCGATGACTCGGTCCGGGACGGTCAGCGGCAGCCCGGGTCGCGGGGTCGGACAGTCGATCGGCTCGGCGGCCACCCTGGTCCCGCCGGAGGTGCTGGTCAGGGCCACCAGCCCCAGTCCGGCCGACGGCTGGAACTGGTCGTCGTCGAGATGGGGGTCGCCCAGGATCTGGTCGCTCGGCGTCAGCGATGCGGTCACATAGCCGGTGTCAGCAATCCGGATCCCGGCGGCTTCGGCCGCAGCCCGGACCCGCTCGGCCAGCGCGGCCGCCAGCGGCCGCCAGGCCTCGACCAGTGCGGTCGGTGCGCCCATCGGTGTGCAGGATCCGTCGGTGGCGACGAAGGTCTCGATCACGGCTCCCTCCGCCGTGGCATCGGCCGCCAACGTAACGAGACCGTCGTCCGCATCGGCCAGGATGTCGATCCCGGCGAAGGAGCCGAGGTCGCGGGCACCGAGCTGTGGCAGGGCGTCGCCACCGGCCGCCACCAGATCGGCCTTCGACCACCGGAGGGCGTCTGCCATGGCCTCGTCGATCGACGGCGGTGGCGGCGCCGCCACCGGCTCGACGCCGGAACCGGGGCCGGTGGAGTGGTCAGCCATGGTCGATCCGGACCGGGCAGCCCTCGGCGGCAGCGCTGGCCACCGCGGCGTCGAGGACCCGCTGGACTGCGAGCCCCTCGTCGAAGCCGGGCGAGATCGCACGACCGTCCCGGACGGCTGATACCCAGCCCCTGGCCATGGCATCGGTGGTCCGGAAGACGTCACGGTAGGTGTCATGGACCCGGGCCCGACGGACGCCGCCCCAGATCTCATCCGGTATCGGCAGTTCGGCCGGACCGCCGTCCTGGTCCCGGCGGTAGCCGCTGACCCGTTGGACGGTGTCCCAGTCACAGGTGGCGTGGATCGACCCCTCGTCACCGTGGATCTCGAGATGATGGGTCTGACCCATCGGGGTTCCCTCGTGGCACACCGCACTGGTCTGGAGGATGCCGTAGGCCCCGGATCGGTACCGGACCGTCATGGCCACGCTGTCCTCCAGCGGCTCGTACGGCTGCCCGTCCGGGCGGGGGCCCCGCTCGACGAAGGTCGAGGAGACGGCGGAGACCGAGGTCTCGACGTCGTCGAGAAGCCAGCGAGCCAGGTGGACCCAGTGCGAGCCGAGGTCGCCAATGATGCCGGAGCCGGCGATGGACGGGTCGAATCGCCAGGAGTATGCCGTGTCGAACCCGAAGCCGGTGTAGTAGCGGAGGTTGATGTGCAGCGGCCGCCCGACGAACCCCTCCGCCACCAGTCGGCGCACCCATCGGTTGACCGGCATGTAACGGTAGGTGAACGGGACAAGCGTGATCGCTCCGGTGGCCACGGCGCGGGCCGCCATCGCCTCGGCCTGGGCCACGTCGAGCGCCAGCGGCTTCTCGCACAGGACGTGGAGGCCGGCGTCCATGGCGGCGAGGCTGAGATCGTGATGGCTGTCGTTCGCGGTGGCGATCACCACCGCATCCAGGTCCTCCTCGGCGAGCATCGTCACCGGGTCGGTGTGGACGGCCGGGATCGACCACTTGTCTGCCAGCGCCTGCGCGGGTGCTGCCCGCCGGCCGCAGATGGCGACGACGGTGGCGTCCGGATGGGCGTCGAGGGGCGGGAGGTACATCGTGTCGGTCCACCAGCTGGTGCCGAAGATGCCAACCCGGACCGTCATCCCCGAGCCGCCAGGCGCTGGCGGATGAGCATCTCGGCGTAGCCACCGGCGGTGACCACCAGTCCGCCGGCTACCGCGGTTGCGGTCCCGAGCGCTCGGACCGGCCCCCGAGGGATCGACGCCAGGGCTCGAAGGAATGCCTTTGGCAGTACCGACGTGGCATAGGAACGCTCCGATGACAGCCCGTCATCGGAGCCGACCAGCCCGACGACGTAGGCCTTGGAGTTGCCCTCGGCCCGGCATCGGTCGACGAAGTACCGCCATCTGGTCCGAGCGGCCGGCACCCGATGATGAATCCTGGCCGACGGCTCGAGCACGATGCGGGCCGTCGGGTCGGCCTGCCGGAGCCGGATACACAACTCGGTCTCCTCACAACCGAGCGGGCGGAGCGCAGTGCGCCCGAGTCCCACATCGAAGCCGCCGAGGTTCAGGACCGCCTGGCGGCGGAAGGCCATGTTGCAGCCGATCACGTTTCGGACCTCGGCCCGCTCGGTCGGCAGGCCACGGTGGCTGCAGCCGACGACCCAGAGGTACTCGGGCGGGAACCAGTCCGGCGCCGCGGTGTCCCAGGCCGGCACCGCGTGGCCCCCGACGGCCACGACCGAAGGGTCGGTGAACGGGTCGAGCAGTGCGCCGAGCCAACCCGGCTCCGCCGTCGCATCGTCGTCCAGGTAGGCCACGACCTCGGATGAGGCCAGCTCGGTTCCGGTGTTTCGGGCCCCGGACAGGCCCTTGGCGTCAGTGTTTGGGACGACCTTGTGGCCGATGTCTGAGACCGCGGCCAGCAGCTCGTCGTTGTGGTCGATCACGATCAGCAGCTCGTCGGCCGGCGTGGTCTGGGCCTCGACCGAGGCCACGGCGGCACGGAGGTCCACCAGCCGATCCATCGTGTGGGCGCAGATGATGACCGAAGCGGTCGGTCGTTCCATGTCGTGCTCCGTCCCGGTCGGCGCGGCCGGGGCGACCCGATCGAATCGCCCGTTGCAAGGTCAGAAACTAGCGGTGAGACGCAGCAAATCTACCCGCGCGGGCGATTGCGCCCATGTCGGTAAGAGTCCGGTAAGGGCAGGCTGTCGCTCGAGCGAGGTACTGCGGGGTGCATCGCCGGCGGAAGAGTCCGATCGCGCCCGAAGGGGCCTATTCGGGCGCGAGGTCCGGAGGTGGACGGATGCTACAGCAGGGGCCCGACCCCAGACGGTTCGAGTACCGGTCGATCATGATCAGACGGGTCCTGTCGGTCGTGACGCTCGCGCTGCTGGTGGCGCTCGTCATCGCGTCGATACAGACCACCGGTGACACGCTGGCCGTACCGGTGCTCGGGCGGGAGATCGATGAGCTGTGGGTTCTCCTCTCGGCCTCGCTGGTGTTCTTCATGCAGGCCGGGTTCCTGATGTTCGAGGTCGGCCTGGCCCGCTCCGCCCACGCCGGTTCGGTCGCGGTCAAGAACCTGATCGACTGGACCGTCGGCAGCCTGGCGTTCTCGCTGATCGGCTTCTCGCTGATGTTCGGCGTCTCCAACGGCTACTTCGGCGAGGGTCTGGTCGCGCTCCGAGGTCTGTTCGCCATCGACGGAGGGACCGTGTCCGGTCCGACCTTCTTCCTGTTCCAGCTGGCCTTCGCCGGCACGGCGATCACGATCGTGTCCGGTTCCCTGGTCGAGCGGACGACCTTCCTGGCCTACGTCGCCTTCGCCGCCGTCGTCGGCCTGGTGATCTACCCGGTGTACGGGCACTGGGTCTGGGGCGGCCAGCTCGGCGGCGACGCCGGATGGCTCGCAGCCAACGGCTTCCGTGACTTCGCCGGTGGCACCGTGGTCCACACCACCGGCGCCTGGGCCGCCCTGATCGGTGTCATCTTCGTCGGCCCCCGCATCGGGCGGTTCGGACCGAGCGGTAGCGTCCGGGTCTTCGAATCGTCGAGCATCCCGATGACCGCCCTCGGCACCCTGATCCTCTGGTTCGGCTGGTTCGGATTCAACGGCGGCTCGACGCTGGCGCTCACCGCGGACGTGCCCCGCATCATCCTGGTCACCAACCTCAGCGGCGTCGGAGGGCTGGTCGGGGCGGCGGTCTTCGCCTACCTCATCGAGGACCGGATCGATCTGATCGGCAAGATGATCGGCGGCGCGGTCTCGGGTCTGGTGGCGATCACTCCCGGCGCTGACGTCATCGGGCTCTCCGGTTCCCTCGCCATCGGGCTGGTGGCCGGCGTGATCTACGCACTCGGCTACGAACTCCTGCTCCGGTTCCGCATCGATGATGCCCTCGGCGTGGTCCCGGCCCACGGCTTCGCCGGTGCCTGGGGCACGGTGGCCCTTGCCATCTTCGCCCCGGCCTCGGCCCTCGGTCGCTCGAACTTCGAACAATTCGGGATCCAGGTGGTCGGTGTCCTGGTCAACCTGGCCTGGGTCGGCTCGCTGTCGATCGTGGTCTTCGCCGTGTTGCGCTCCGTTATCGGGCTCCGGGTCTCGCCGGCCCGAGAGCTCGACGGTGTCCATCTCGAGGCCGACGACCTGTCCGTGCCCATCCCGATGCAGCAGGAACAGCTCTCCGACGATGAACTCGCACGACTCCTGGACTGACGGGCCGTTCGACCCCCGGGCCCTCCCCCGGCCGGACGCCACCGTCCCGCCGCAGGAGCGGCGCCGTGAGCCGATGCGGATGGTCGACCGCATCGCCATCCGGAAGATCGGGGGGTTCAACTTCCTGACGCCGGAACAGTGGAATGCGATGAGCTCGAAGGCGCGGAGGAAGGCGGTCGAGGACCAGAGCGTCAGCTTTCTGTGCGACGGCGAGGCCGTCCCGCTCCGCCCGGCGCTCGAGTACCTGAAGTGGGTCTCGGAGCAGCTGGCGGCGGAGCGTCTGGCTGCGGCCGAACCGACGCCTCATCGTCAGGCTCCAGCCGAACCGACGCCCCACCGCCTGGGCGAGGTGCCGGGCCACCAGGCCGTCTCCCCACCGACGCCCCGACCGATCCCGGAGCCACCGACGCCACCGTCGGCCGCTCCGGGCCATCCGGCCGGGCCGCCGCCGCCGGCCCCTCGGCCACCGACCCCGCCTCGGGGCCGGGCCTGACGGGTGTCACGAGCCGGCTCGGGCCGGCGCAACCAGACCGATGGTCAACAAGCCGACCGCAACAACGAGCCCGGCGGCGATAATCAGGCCGCCGGACGGGTCGTCGCCGACCGATCGAGCGGCGATCAGGGCGAACACCGCAGTGTTCACGATGCCGCCGAGGAACCCGCGAACGCTGGTCACGGTCGCCCGGTGGTCAGACGACAGTCGCTCCTGCAGACGGGCCCCACCGACGACCCAGGTCAGCTGCAGCGCCCCGTAGCCGAGGCCGATCAGCCCCACGGTCCACACCGGCTCGGCTGACACGCCGACCAGCAGCAGTGCGCCGCCGGCCAGCATGATGATGCCGAGCGTCCTCGGGGTCAGGCTCGGCCGACGAGCCGCGACCTCACTGCCGGCCAGCAGGCCGACCCAGACCACCAGGACCAGGATCGGGACCAGGCTGTCCGGAGCACCCCGGTCCCGGCCGAGCAGCGGCACGTACTCGTCGAACACGAACAGCCCCTCGACCAGCGCCAGGACGACGATCAGCCGACCGATGGCGCCGACCCGGAGCGCCTCGGCCACCCCGCCGCGCAGCGTGGCCAACCACTCGGCCAATGGTCCGCCGGTCGCGGAATCGGACGCCGGGTCCCGGCCGAGATCGGTCGGTGGCAAGGACAGGACCAGCCGGATCGCTAGCGCATGGATCGCAACGGTCGCCCACCCTAGTTGCAGGATCGTTGCCCCGACGCCGAGGGCGGCGGCAGCGATGACGGTTCCGACTGCGATCCCGATGTCTGACGCCTGTTCGACTCGGGCCATCACCGTGCCATAGCGGTCCGACCGGTCGATGGCGGTCAGCTGGTCGTGAATCATCGCCTCCCAGGCGCCGCTGGCCAGGGCGCTGTGTATCGCCCACAGGATGGCGCCGGCGATCACGACCGGATAGCTGGGAAACAGCAGCCACAGGGAGATCCCGACCGCTCGGACGACGAAGGCCACGGCCACCAGGCGGCGGCGGTCGACGCGATCGGCGATCGCCCCACTCGGGATCTCGAGCACGATCGCCACCGCAGCCCACAGCAGGAACACGGTCGACACCTGGGCCGCCCCGATCCCGTTGTCTGCGAACCACAGGGTGTAGAGGGCGTACAGGGGGCCGATCTCGTCGACCAGGGCCAGGAGGTTCAGGCGCCTGGTCAGCGCCACGAATCCCGACTGGCCGGCAGCATCGGCCGGGGATCCGTTCGACCGCTCCATGGCGCCAAGCATAGGAACCGGCGACCGCCCGCCGATCCTCGACCGGAGACCGGTGCTGCTTCGGGTCCGCCGTGGGCGGTCAGCGCCGCCGGGTCTGCTCCAGCCGTGCCCGCAGATCTGTGATCGCCTCCGGCAGCAGGGCCGCCCGCGGATCGGATCGGCGCCATACCAGGGCGATCTGGCGCCCGGGGGCGGGCGACTCGAACGGCCTGGTCGTCACCCCGGCCCCGGTTCGGGCCTCGACCGGTAGCGCACCCTCGGGCAGCAGGGTGACGCCGATGCCGCTGGCGACCATCTGGGTCAGGGTGGCCAAGCTGGCGGCCCGGACGTCTGAGTGCTCGACGTCGCCGGCCAGGTTGCAGACGGTCATGGCATGCTCCCGGAGGCAATGCCCCTCCTCGAGCAACAGCACCGGCAGATCCTGGAGCACCGAGACCGGGACGGGGCTTGAGCCGCTCAGGGCGTGGCCGTCCGGGAGCGCCAGGAGGAACCGCTCCTCGGTGATCGGCTCGACGTGGAGCGAGCCGGTCTCGACCGGCATGGCCAGCAGGCCGACGTCGAGCTGGCCGGCCTCGATGGCGGCAACCATCGGCTCGGTCTGCATCTCGTGCAGTTCGAGCTCGAGCTCGGGCCAGCGCCTCGGCAGGGTCTGGACGATCGCCGGTAGCAGGTAGGGGGCCATCGTCGGGATCGCAGCGAGCGACAGCCGTCCACGCAGCGTCCCGTGGTGGACCGAGGCGGTGGCGACCAGTTCGTCGACGTCGGTCAACAGCCGGCGGGCCCGCTCGACGATCTCGGCCCCGGCCGGTGTCAGGGCGACCTTCCGGGACGACCGCTCGAACAGCAGCACGCCGAGCCGCTTCTCGAGCTCGCCGATCTGGCTCGACAGCCCGGGCTGGCTGACCGCAACGGCACGGGCCGCCTGGCCGAAGTGTTGATGATCAGCGACGGCGACGGCGTATTCGAGCTGACGGAGCGAGGGGCGTTCCATGCCGTCGCACGATACTGGGCCAAGCCGTCGATTGATAAGTCAGAGTTATGGCAATTATCACGGTGATCTGTTGGATTTCTTAGCTGCGATCAGGGAGGATACGGAAACGGTATCGATCCGATACTCGACGGAGCACAGGGGGACGCGCGTCGCTCCTCTGTCACATCGCCGGAGAGTTCGAACGGATGCCGAGACCAGGGAGCGTCGTTCGATGACTCTCACCCAACGACGAAGACTCCCCGACGGTCGACCTGCCGACGAGCCGCAAGCGAGCGGCCCGTGGGTACCACCCGTTTCATCCAACCACTCGGGAACCAACCAAGGAGCGAAATGACCGATTCCAGCGCCGAAGGTGGCACCTGCCCCGTCGTGCACGGCCCCGTTGCCACCGCCTCCACCACGAACCAGCGGTGGTGGCCGAACCAGCTGAACCTGCGAGTGCTGGATCAGCACTCCGCCCAGTCCAACCCGATGGGTGAAGATTTCGACTACG
Source organism: Actinomycetota bacterium (assembly GCA_039029715.1). GTDB lineage: Bacteria > Actinomycetota > Acidimicrobiia > Acidimicrobiales > SZUA-35 > JAHELU01. The sequence goes on from JBCCFN010000169.1 coordinate 10,916, forward strand.
CCGAGGCCTTCAACTCGCTGGACTATGACGCCCTCAAGGCCGACCTGACGGCCCTCATGACCGACAGCCAGGACTGGTGGCCCGCCGACTACGGCCACTACGGCGGTCTCTTCATCCGCCACGCCTGGCACAGCGCCGGCACCTACCGCATCGAGGACGGGCGTGGTGGGAGACGGTATGGCAGATGATGGAGAGTCCTTCGGTCCAGACCTGGATGTTGACTGCAGCGACGTAGGCAGCGTACCAGTACTGGTTCGTGTAACGGATGAAGAAGGCAATACCAGCATGTGTGCTGCTACAGTAACGGTTCAAGACAATACTGCTCCGGATTGCGAAACGAAGGATATTAGCGTATCCCTCAACGGCAATGGCATTGCAACCATTAGCGCAGCAATGGTTGATGATGGCAGCTCTGATGCCTGTGGCATTCAAAGCATGAGCGTATCACCGAATAGCTTCGATTGTAGCAATATCGGTGATAATACAGTAACC
>JBCCFN010000170.1:0-11328 GCA_039029715.1 Actinomycetota bacterium
ATCCGACACCGACGGCGGCACATCCAGCGGCGGAGGCGGCAACACATCCGACACCGACGGCGGCACATCCGACGGCGGATCGGACGGGATGGCGTCGACCACCACATCGGGGGCCGGCTCGGCCGTCGCCTGTGGGTCGGCTGCAACGGCAGGATCGGTGTCCGTGGTCTCCTCCGAGGCGTGCTCTGCTGCGACGGCAGCCACCGCCGCTGCCACCTCGTCGAGCGGGTCGGCAGATGGGTCCGGCGCGGAACCGTTCGGGGTGTGATCGGCCTCGCCAACCGACGGCGGCGGGTCCTCGGACAGCAACGGGCCGCTTGGTGGCGGCGGTGCAGCCTCGTCCGCCGCCGGTGCCGCAGCCACCGACTCCTCGGCCACCTCGGGGCCCGAGGCAGCCACGGCGTCCGGCTGATCCTCGACCGGCGCCGGCTGGCCTTCGAGCGGCTGAGCCGCCTCGACCGGATCGGCGACCGTCATGTCCGGCTCCGCACCGACCGGATCGGCAGCGACGTCCGGCTGATCGGCCATCAGGTCAGCGCTCGGGGCCGTCTGTTCCGGTGCCGATGCCGGGACCGAATCGTCGTCGACCGGGCTGGCGCCCTGATCGACGTCCACGGGCGGGGCGGCAGCTATGTCCTCGACGACAGGGTCGACGGCGACGGCGGTGGCCGCATCATCGCGGGACCACCGGGGCGGGGCCGCACCGCCGAGCTCGAACCGACCAACGACGACCCGTCCGGTCGCCGGAGGCTGGCCGGTGGCGGTTGCCGGCCTCGGCAACGACGCCGGCTCAAGCACGATCGGGGTCATCTGCCGGGCCATCGCAACCATCGGGGCCCGGTCGACCACCTCCAGTGCGATACCGCCGACCTGTTCCCCGTCGCCGAGCACCAGGTTCGCCGTCTCGACCCCGACCCGGAGCATGGCACCGGGGGTTCCTTCGAATCCGAACGTCTCCCCGCCGACCATGATGGTGTAGATCCCGAGCTCCGGGCCCTCCTGCAGGAGGCGATGGAGCAGCGCCGCCGGTAGGGCGGCCGGGTCGTCGAGGAGCACCACGATGGCCCGGGGCCGGACCGCGGCCGACGACTCCTGGTTGAGCAGCGAGGAGATCCAGCCGACGAACTGGTCGGCGGCAACCCCGGCGGTGGACCCGGCGACGTCGACATGGGGCAGCCACTTCAGCCACTCCCACTCGCCGCTGGTCGCCCCGGCCCGATAGGCCAACCCGACCTCGTCCGGACCGTGCAGGCCAACCAGCTGGCCGATGATGGCCCGGGTCAGCCCGACCACCGGCTCCTCGGACCCCTCGAGCCCCAGGGAGCCGACCTCACGAAGGTTGATCGTGGCCGGGACGTCGGGGACGGTCCGGAAACGTTCCGGCAGTTCGGTGACCTTGGTTCGCAGCTGCGGGTCACCGCCGGGTGGCAGGACCACGGTGATTCTCGAGTCCTGTTCGGCAAGCCCGATCCGGACGTCCAGCCCGTCCTGGTCCGCAGCGGTCCGGGACCACAGCAGGGTCCGGGGGCCGACGCCGTCGATCACGGCATAGATCGAGGGGCTGGCCTCGTTGCGGACCGCCACCTCGTTCTGCCGCCACTCCTCCAGGCGGTTGACCATCGTGTCGACCGAGACGGTGTACTGGTGGACCAGGACCTTGTCGTTCCCGGCCTGGGAGACCGCCGGTCGTCTGCGGCGCCCGCCGAGCGTCGGCGGGACCGGCAGGGTGATGGTCTGGGGCTCGAACAGGACCGGGGTCCGGGCCGGACGGGTGTGCCGAACGGCGCCGGCCAACGCAGCGACCGTCTCGGCGTGGGGGTCGAGCTCGGGCTCGGTGGCCTCGAAGGTCACCGTCACCCAGCACCGGCCGAGCAGGACCCGCTCGCCGGAGCGGACGACGGTTGGCCCGTCTGTCAGCCGACCGTCGATCCGGATCCCGTTCGTCGAACCGCAGTCGAGGATCCGGACCGCGTCATCGTCGACCGAGATGACCGCATGCTGGCGGGACACCCCGGCGTCGATGATCACGATGTCGTTCTCGGCCACCCGGCCGACCGTGTTCTCGCCGGCCGCCAGCGGGAACGACTCACCGACCAGGGGGCCGGACAGCATGTGGAGGACGGGATCGATCGGCCGGCCGCCGGTCGGCTGATCGGTCACCGGCTCGGCCAGGACGACCCGGACGACGTCTCCGGACCGCACGTCTGCGGCCCGCACCGGGAGCACCGGAGACAGGGTCCGACCGACCCGGTGGACATAGAGCGACAGGTAGGTGGAGGCGTCCGATCCGTTGAGTTCCCGGGCCAGCGTCAGGACCGAGGCGTCAGGACCCACGTCTGCGTAGCGATCGCCGATTTCATCGACGGTCAACAGGAGGGTTGCTCGATCTCGGCGTTGTGACATCAGCTCTCCGCCCCGGACGAATCGGCGAATCCGACTGCCTGGTAACCAGCCCGAACCCCGAACCCGCGGCGTGGGATCGGACCCGATGAACCTTCGAGCGCACCGGCCTGGCGGACGACTGCTCGTGCCAAGAAAGGGTATCGGACCGGCCCGGGCTTAACCAGGGCGTGCACGGCGGCCGCCATCCCCGGTGACCGCCCGACCGCGACCCCCTCACCAGCCGATTCGCTGCTCCGCCTTGCCCTTGTCCATCTCCGCCCTGGCGTCGGTGACGGCCTGGAGGTTGCTGGTCTCGGGGACCCCGACCTCCCAGAAACTGCCTCCCTCGGTCCAGGTGTAGGCATCGACCTTCATGGCGATGACGTAGGTCCGATCGGCGGCCCGGGCCCGTTCCAGGGCCGGGCCGAGTTCGGCCAGCTCCGAAATGGTCTCCGAGCCCGCCCCCATCGCCGCCGCATGGGCCGCAAAGTCCACCTCGACCACGTCCCCGGCCAGCCGGCAGTCGGCCAGCAGGTTGTTGAACGGCTTGCCCCCCTGGCCGGTCTGGAGCCGGTTGATGACCGCGAACCCGCCGTTGTCGCAGACCAGGACGATCATCTTGTGGCCGGACAGGACCGAGCTGTACAGGTCGGAGTTCATCATCAGGTAGGAGCCGTCGCCGACGAACACGAACAGGTCGCCGTCCCGCTCGGCCCCACCGCCGGGCCCGTAGGCCATGGCCGCACCCCAACCGCCGGACAGCTCGTAGCCCATGCAGGAGTAGCCGTACTCGCAGTCGAAGGTGCCGATGCCCTTGTTCCACCAACCGTTGTTGACCTCGCCGGGAAACCCGCCGGCGGCGGCGAGGCAGACGTCTCCCGGCTCGGCCTGGTCGTTGACCGCCCGCACCACCTGCGCATAGCTCATCGCCTTGTCCTCGCCGTCCGCGAGGTTCTCGCCGTCCCCGACGTTCGCCGCAGGCGAACTCGAGGAGCCCAGCTGGGCTCCCCCGATGGCATCCAGATAGGACCGGAAGCCGGCCGTCTCGGCTGCGGCCCGCTCCATCCAGGCGGCGGGCGCGGCGTAGTCACCGAGCAGCCCGGTCAGCTCCCGCAGGGTCTCCCTGGCATCACCGACGACCGGCATCGACCGATGTTTGATGGCGTCGAACCGGGTGGTGTTGACCCCGACGATGACCGTGTCCTCGTTCTTGAACACCGTCCAGGAGCCGGTGGTGAAGTCCTGGAGCCGGCAGCCGACGGCCAACACCACGTCGGCCTCGGCCGCCAGGTTGTTCGCCGCCTCGCACCCGGTGACCCCGATCGGGCCGACGTAGGCGTCGTCGTCGCCGAGCAAGGATGACTGGCCGGCGACCGTCTCGACCACCGGGATGTTGTGGCCGTGGGCGAACTCGGCGAGCATCGCCTCGGCCACCGAGTAGTGGACGCCACCGCCGGCGATGATCAGTGGCTTGCGGGCGGCGCGGACGACGTCGGCGGCGGCCACCACCTCGGACGAGTCCGGCCGGGGCCGTGGGATCTCGTGGACGGTCGGCTCGAAGAACCGGGCCGGGTAGTCGTAGGCCATGGCCTGCACGTCCTGGGGCAGGCCGATGAAGGCCGGGCCCCGGGTCGCCGGGTCGATCATGGTGGTCAGCGCCGCCGGCAGCGACTGGACGATCTGGGCCGGGTGAGTGATCCGGTCCCAGAACTTGGTCACCGGCCGGAACGCGTCGTTGACGGTCGTCGATGGTTCACCGAAGTTCTCGACCTGCTGGAGCACCGGGTCCGGGATCCGGGAGGCGAAGGTGTCACCGGCGAACAGCAGCAGCGGCAGCCGGTTCGACGAGGCGACGCCGGCGGCGGTGATCATGTTGGTCGCCCCCGGCCCGACCGAGGAGGTGGCGGCCATGATCTGGCGGGCCTTGACCGCCTTGTTGTAGGCCACCGCGGCCAGGGCCATCCCCTGCTCGTTCTGACCCCGCCAGGTCGGCAGCTCGTCCTGGACCTCCTCCAAGGCGTGGCCGAGGCAGGTCACGTTGCCGTGGCCGAAGATCCCGTACACCCCGGGGAACATCGGCGCCTCCGACCCGTCCTCCAGGGTGGTTCGTTGGGCGATCATCCACTTGACGATGGCCTGGGCGGTGGTGAGGTGCATGGTTTCCATGGTTCGCTCCTTCGGGGATCTTGGGGTCGGGGGTGATCGTGCGACGGTGGGGCGGTCGGCCGGACTGGGTCAGTCGAACTCGCTGATCAGAACCGGGCGCTCCTCGCGGACCGAACGCCAGGCGGCCTGGCCGATGACCAGTGGGGCCCGGCCATCCGCCCCGGTGACCGGGGTGTCCTCGCCGGCCGAGATGGCGCCGACGAAGGCCTCCCACTGGGCCAGGTATGACGGGATGTAGCGGTCGAGGAAGAAGTACGGGACCTTGGCGGTCCGGCCGCCGTCTTCGGTCCGGACCACGGCGTAGTGGTCGAGGTGGTTCTCGGAAGACACAACACCGCCGGACCCGAACGCCTCGACCCGCTGGTCGTAGCCATAGGATGCCTGCCGGCAGTTGTCGATCATGGTCAGCGTCCCGTCCTCGTGGGTCAGCAGCACCACGACGGTGTCCAGGTCGCCGGCCTCGCCGATGGCCGGGTCGACCGTGCAGCCGCCCTTGGCGTAGACCTCGACGACCTCGGATCCGGTGACGAACCGGGCCATGTCGAAGTCGTGGATCGTCATGTCGTTGAAGATCCCGCCGCTGACCTCGATGTAGGCGATCGGGGGTGGCGCCGGATCACGGCTGGTGATCCGGACCTGGCGGACGTCGCCGACGGTCCCGTCCGCCACCGCGTCCCGAACCGCGGCGTGGCCCCGGTCGAACCGCCGGTTGAACCCGATCTGGAGGGGCACGCCGGCTGCGGCAACCGCGGCCAGACCCCGGTCGACCTCGGCAATGTCGAGCGAGATCGGCTTCTCACAGAAGATCGGCGTCCCTGCGGCCGCCGCTGCCACGATCAGGTCGACGTGGGTGTCGGTGCTGGTGGCGATGGCCACCGCATCGACGGCCGGGTGATCGATCAGCGACTGGGCCGAGTCCATGACCTCGGCCTCGACCGCGGCGCCGACCGCAGCGGCCGAGTCGGCCATCACATCGAACACCGCGCTCACCTCGGCCCCGGCGACCTGGTGCTGCAACAGGTCGGCGTGCATCGAGCCGATCCGGCCGGTGCCGAGCACTCCGACTCGCAGGTTGGTCATGGTCGGTCTCCGCTCTCGCCCCACACCGGGGCGCCGTCTGGTCGGGCCGGGTCCCCGGCGCCGAGAATCGTCTGGTCGAAGTCGATGACCGAGCCGGTCATCATCCCGGACTCGGCCGAGGCCAGGAAGCAGATCGCCCGGGCCAGCTCGGCCGGGTCGATCAGGCGGCCGAACGGGAGTCCGGCCTCGGCGGTTGCCAGCCAGGTGTCGTCCGCGTCATGGAACCGCTTCTGGATGGCGTCCTCGGCCGGGGTCTTCATCCACCCCGGCTGCAGCAGGTTGACCCGGATCCGGTGCCGCATCAGGGAGAAACCGGCGTTGCGGGTGATGGCCTGGAGGGCCGCCTTCGATGCCGAGTAGGGGTACAGGAAGTCCTGCCCGCCGTGGGCGGCCACGCTGCCGATGTTGACCACGGTCCCCTCGATGCCTTCCCGGACCATGACCTTGGCCGCCCCGGTGATCAGCAACGCCGGGGCCCGGGTGTTGACCTGGTACATCGTGTCCCACAGGTCGGCATCGGCGTCCCACACCGAGCCTCGGACGGTCAGCGCCGCCGAGTTGACCAGGGTGTCGATCCGGCCGAACCGCTCGTCCGTCGCGGCGATCACGTCGTCCGGCGCCTCGGCCGACGCCAGATCGGCCCGGACGAAGAGGGTCTCGGCGTCGGAGTCGGCGGCGATCGATGCCGCCGTGGCCTCGCCCTTCGCCGCATCACGACCGACCAGGACCAGCCCGGCCGCGCCCCGTTCGGCCATCAGCCGGGCCGTGGCCTCGCCGAGGCCCTGGCTACCGCCGGTGATGACAGCGACCTTTCCATCGAACGATCCGCCATCGAACGAGCCGGTCATCAGACGATCCCCACCGAGGTGACCTTCTCCCACCCGCCGCTCTCCCACGAGCGGATCAGGGCGGCCTGGGTGCTGACGTAGGCCAGGGCCTCGGTGAAGCCCGGCCGGTGCTGCTCGCCGGACGCCACCGCCTCCAGGAAGTTCAGGTCCTCGATGACCTTGAGGTCCTCGTAGCCGATGGCGTTGGCATCGCCCGGCACGAACGCCCCGTGGAACGGATAGCGGTCGCCGGCGTAGACCGTGGTGTAGCCGTCGTGGATGACCGGCCCCCCATCGCCGAGATCCGCCCCCTCGGTCAGGAAGATCCGCATCTCGTTCATCGTCTCCAGGTTCCACATGATCGAACCCTTTGTCCCGTAGATCTCGAACGCCATCTGGCTCTGGGGGCCGACGATGTTGCGTGACGACTCGAAGTTGCCGATCGACCCGTTCTCGAACCGAGCGAAGCAGCCGGCGTAGTCCTCATTGGTCACCGGGCCGGTCGGGTCGCCGGGTTCGCCCCGGTCGTAGTGGGTCCCCTCCCCCGGCTTCGGTAGCGGCCGCTCGGTGATGAAGGTCTCGGCCAGCCCGACCACCTCGGCGATCGGACCGTTGAGCATCATGGCCAGGTCGATGGCGTGGCTGAGGATGTCCGAGCTGACCCCATAGCCGGCCCCGTCGTGCTCGAACCGCCACGACAGCAGGCCCATCGGATCCGAGCCGTACATGGAGAAGAACCGGCCCCGGTAGTTGGTGATGTCGCCGAGCACACCGGCGTCGATCAGCTGCCGGGCGTAGATGACAAGCGGCGCCCAGCGGTAGTTGTAGCCGACCCCGGTGATGACCCCGGCGTCCCTGGCCGCCTTCTCCACCCGGGCGGTCTGGTCCGGGGTCCCCCCGACCGGCTTCTCGCAGAACACGTGCTTTCCGGCCGCCGCGGCTGCCACGCACAGCTCCTCGTGCAGCATGTTGGGGGCGGCGACGACCACGACGTCCACGTCCGGGTGCTCGATGGCCCGGGCCGGGTCGGTGGTCGACTCGGCGAACCCGAACGAACGGACCGCCTCTTCACCCCTGGCCGGCACGTTGTCGGCACAGATCACCAGCCGGGGATCGGCCGGGCGGTCTTGGAACAGCGTCGGGATCCGTAGATACGACCGGCTGTGGGCCTGGCCCATCCAGCCGAACCCGATGACGGCGACGCCGACGGTCGGAAGGGGCGTGGTCACGATGTGGTACCTCCTCGAGGCGGGGTTGGGGGGTTTCGGTCGCTCGATCGATTGAGAATTCTCTCGGATGCGGTCAACCTGCGGGGCGCCTGCTGCGTGTCACTACCGTGAACGACATCCGATCCGATCGAGAGGGGGGCCGACCCGGTGCGGCCGATCAATCGATGAGCGCCCATGCCGACGACGACCCGATCCTCGACCTCGCCGACGACCTGGACGGTGACGGCGGGGCGACCGGCGACCGTTCGTTCGATCGGTTCTACCAGCGGGAGTACCGGGCCGTGGTCGGTCTGGCCCACGTGCTCAGCGGTAGCCGGACCGCAGCCGAGGAGCTGGCCCAGGACGGCTTCGTCGCCGCCTACCGCAACTGGGGTCGAATCAGCGGGTACGACCGGCCGGAGGCCTGGGTTCGCCGGGTCGTCGTCAACGCCGCCCGGTCCCGAGGTCGGCGGCTGGGAGCCGAGGCTCGGGCCATGACCCGCCTGCGGGGCCGGCGCCGCCCGCTGTCCGAGCTGCCGGAACCGGACCACGAGTTCTGGACGGCGGTCCGCAAGCTGCCGACCCGACAGTCTCAGGCCATCGCCCTCCACTACCTGGAGGACCGGCCGGTCGACGAGATTGCTGCGATCATCGACTGCACCCCCGGTGCGGTCAAGACCCATCTGCACCGAGGGCGTCAGGCGCTGCGCCAGACCCTCGGTACCGGCGAGAAGGACGAGGCATGAGCCGCTCATTGGAGGAACGAGCCCGCAGCGCCCGGGCGTCGATGGAGGACGCGGTCCGGCCGGTCGAGCCGCCGCCGTTCGACCCGCCGCCCGAGGGGGCGCCACGGACGCTGGTGGCCGTGGTCGGGGTTGCGATCCTGGCCCTCGGTGGCTGGCTCCTGTTCGGCAACTTCGGCGAGGAGACCGTGGTGGTCGACACCGCGGACGAGGCCGTCGATGCCGAGGACGGGGCTGGCGAGGATCCGGCCGAGGATCCCACGGCCAGCTCGACACCGGATGTCGAATCGTTCGAGCCGACCGAGCCAAACCCCGAGATCGACCTCCCGGCCGAGGTGGTCGACGCCCTGCTGGTGTTCGACCCCCCGCCAGCGGGCTTCGTCCCCGAGGCGGTGGTGCCCAACGGCGGTCGAGACGAGCTCGCGCCCCGATTCAGTCTCTACGGTCGATCCGATGTCGACGACCCGTTCCTCGATGGCGACCTCGCCGTGGCCCGAGTCACGGCGCTGCCGGAAGAGGAGGTGGCTGACGGCGAGGAGATCGAGATCGCCGGTCTGCCGGCCTGGGTCCCGGACAACGGCGGCGAGGGGTTGCTGACGATCGTCATGTATGACGATTACGCCGCAGACACCACCATCGCCTTCCTCAGCGCCTCCCGGGACCGATCCGAGCTGATCGCCATCGCCGAGGCCTACCGGCTGACCGGCGAGATCGACGCCGGCGACCTGGACCTGCTGGTCGACCAGGTCATACCCCAGAGTTCCATGCTCGGGTCCGGCAACGTCACCTTCTGGGTCCGGTCGACAGACGAACCAGCGAGCGAGATCGAGGCCGTCCTCACGCTGCAGCGGGTGCCGGGCACCATCGAGGAGATCGTGTTGTTCAACGCCTGGTTCGCCATCCCCAGCCGAGGCGAGGACCCCGCGCCCGGCCCGATCGACCTGCTGCCGGAGCAGTGGTCGGTCACGGTCGACGGCGAGCCGCTCGCAGTCACGCGGATCCCGAGTATGTCCGGCGTCCACGACGTCTTCCAGTGGCAGGGCGACCTGATGGCGATCGGGTACTTCGCAAACGGTGAACGGCTTGGCATACCTCCGCCGGAGGAGATCGCCGAACTGATCGCCACGATCCGGCCGGCCACCGAGGCCGATCTCGCCGACTTCGAGAGCATCGAAGACTTGCGCTTCGGCGGCTGAGCGCCAGGTCATGCGACCGCAGCGGTCCACGGCCGTCCGGTCCGGGCCAGGGTCACCAGCTCGGCGAACCGGCCGGGGATGACGTTGGCGGCGACCTCGGCCCGAGTCGCCGGGTCGACCGCCTCCCGCCACAGGGCCCGGCCGACCGTGAACCCCGAGCAGCCGTTGGCGCAGGCCTCGGCCAGCTGCTCGGCATAGACCTCGAACGGGACCCCCCACGACAGCAGGGCCCAGGGCCGGTCACCGCAGCGCTCGGTCAGGTCGCCACAGGCCCCGGGGCCGGGGTACGGCAGCTTCAGCAGCATCGGGCCGAGCGGGTTGAGCCGCTCGGCGGCGGCCAGGATCACGTCCCGGCGATCGTCGTCGTCCGCCACGTCGACCGGGACCGGCTCGATCAGGACCGGGACTCGGGCCTCGGCCGCCCCGGCAACCACCTCGGCAACCAGTCGCTCCTGGGCCGCAGTGAACTCGCCTCGATCGTGGCGGTACAGGACCAGCAGCTTTGCGGCGTCGGCACCGACCTCGGTGACCCGCCCCGGGTGCCAGCCGTCCATCAGGCTGTTGCCGGCCTCGGGGTCCGAGAAGTAGCCCTGGGCTTCCAGGGCACAGGTGATCCCGGTGCCGGTCGGCACCGCCTCGGTCAGCTGAGGCAGGGAGAACTCCGGCTCCAGCATCACCGCGGACGGCGCCTCGTCGAACCCGGCGAACGCGGCCAACATGTCCCGCTTGAACGCCCGCAGGTCATCGGCGGTGGCATCGTCACCGAGCTCGGCCTTCAGGGCGTCCCGATGGTCGAGGGCGGCGACGGTGAAGAACCCGTCTGTGGTGGCCAGGGGTCCGTAGTCGATGGTCGGCTCGCTCACGGTTCCTTCTTGATCGGGATGGGGAGCGACCAGGCGCCCTGGCCCCAGTCGGACTCGATCCAGGTGTGCTGCTGATCGAAGCACGGCGGGGTCTTCCGCTCATCGCCGACCAGCTCCCCGGCCAGGTAGTTGAGGAAGTACATGTTGGACCCGGGACAGGCGACCGAGGAGTGGTAGCCGGCCGGGACGAGGGCGAAGTCGCCGTCGCCGCCCCGATACAGCTCCTCCCACGGATTGTCTGGGTCGTCGTCGTGCCAGTTGCGGTGGATCCAGAACCCGGGTGCGTCCAGGCGGAAGTAGTAGACCTCTTCCAGGTAGGGGGCACCGTCGACGCCGTCGTGGCGGTGCGGGGCCCAGCCGGACCACATGCCCCGGGGGACGTACACCTCGTACAGGATCAGCCGTTCGGCCTCGATCGGGTAGGCCAGGGAGTGGTTGACCTGACGGTGGGCGGTGCCGCCGCCCCGGACCTCGGTCCGGATGATCGACGGCTCGATCATCCGGGCCGGGTACATCCCCTCGGCCGGGGCCGAACCGATGGCGAACGTGAACGGGGCGTCGGCGGCAGACACTCGCACCGGGGTGGCGGGCGGGGCGTAGCCGATCGGGGCCAGCTCCTCGAACACCGACGTCCGGGACACCTCGTTGGCATCATCGCCGAGGGTGATCGTGCCCCGGCCGGACAGCGGGGTGACCGCGGTCTCCTGATCATCGAGCAGATGGTCGTGGGACTCCCCGGGCGCCAGTTCGATCACATCGAACGACAGGAAGCGCCAACCGGCGCTTGCCGGTGTCACCGGCACGGAGGGCAGGGGTTGTTGCATGACGCTGATCTCCTGGGGGGGGGTTGCAGGGCGGGCGGG
>JBCCFN010000171.1:0-11307 GCA_039029715.1 Actinomycetota bacterium
GCCCCGCTCGACGGCCTCGTGGGAGGTCACGCCGAGGATCCCGCCGAAGTGATCGACATGGGAGTGGGTGTAGATGATCGACGTGACCGGTCGCTCCCCGAGGGCCCGGTTCGCCAGGTCGAGGGCCGCAGCGGCGGACGGCGCGTTCGTCAACGGATCGATGATCAGCCAGCCATCGGTGCCGGCCATGAACGTGATGTTGGCGATGTCGTAGCCCCTGACCTGCCACACCCCGTCCGCCACCTCGAACAACCCGTGGTTGACGTTCAGTCTGGCCTGACGCCACAGCCCGGGGTGCACGGTCTCCGGCGCCGCCTCCTGCTCCGAGACGAACCCGTGGCGGGCGACGTCGAAGACCACGTGATCGCCCATCATGACCCGGCCATCATCGATCTGGGCCACCAGTCCCCTGGTCGCCCGGTCGAAGTCGCCAGGGTCGTCGAAGGAGATCGCCGCCGCGGCGTTGGCCGCCACCGTGGCTGCCGTCGCTGGGCCCGGCTCGGGCACCGCATGGTTGGAGTCGTCGCTCATTGCTGGAGAGGCTAACCCGGAGACCCGATACCGGTCACGACGAACGACCGGGCCACGAACGCGGCCGGTCGACGCCCGGAGCGATCAGCCGACCGGATCGGGGCCGGGCTGGAGCAGCTCGGTGACGATCGCGTCCGGCGCGGTCCTGGCCGGGCTCTGGCCTGCGACCTCCGCCCTGGCGGACAGTGGCACCGTCTCGGCCTGGGGCCCGGCCCGGTCGGTCATCAGAATCCCGTCCAGATGGTCGATCTCGTGTTGGAACAGCTCGGCCAGGTCGGCGGGCAGGGCCCTCCATCGCCACCGGGCCCCGGCATGATCGCTGAACTCCATGGTGATGCTGCTGGCCCGCGGCAGGCGGACCAGCCGATCGGGCACGGACAGGCAGTCGTCCCACACCCACTGGACCGCATCGTCAGACCAGGTCACCACCGGGTTGATGATGGCCCGCGGCCCATCGCCGAGCTCGGCCAGGATGATCCGCTTGGCGATGCCGATCTGCGGGGCCGAGATGGCCCGACCGAACCCGGCCCGGGCCCGGAAGTCGGCCAGGGTTGCGGTGAGATCCGCCAGATCGGTGGCCAGCCCGGCGTCCTCCCCGTCGACCTCGGCCGACGGCGTTGCGAGCACCGGGTGGCCGTCGGTCAGGATCTCCCGGACGGACCCGGGGGCGGGCACGTACGTCATGGCCTCACCGTAGCGGTGGCTCAGGGTGTGGTCGACAACGCCCGCCTGGTCAGTAGCTGCCCGATGCCGAACGCCAGCACCGCGAGGGCGACCACCGACATCGTCAACGCCCCATCGGTCGACAGCCAGCCGAGGGCGATGACCACCGGCGTGGCCGCCACCCAGACCAGGTCACCGGTCGAGATCAGGGCACTCGATCGGCGGAGCAACTCGCCGTCGGTGGTCGAGGTCCAGGCCACGAAGGCGGCGAAGCCGATCAGGGCCGCACCGACGAGTCGGATCAGCCAGATCTGGTCGACTCCGAGCCACTCGCCGAGCGGCTCGGCCGCAACCAGTGCCACGAACCCGGTCACGGTGGAGAATCCGGCATTGGCCAGCAGGACCCGGCGGAGGGCCCGGGCGGGAGCGGTCGTGGCCGGTTCGGTCATGGTCGTCATGGCGAGATCCTTTCGTACGTTGGATCTCAGCCTGAGCGATGTAGCGCCGTCAGACGATTACCCGTGAGGTAACGAACCGGCCCCGATCGTCCCGATCGGTCAGCCCGTCGGCTCGCCCTCCAGCACGGTGACGGTCCCGGCGGTCCCGTCGACCTCCAGGAACATCCCGGTCTCGATCCGGTCGGTCGCCCCGTCGACCGCGACCACGCAGGGGATGCCGAGTTCCCGGGCCACGATGACCGCATGGCTCATCAGCGCCCCGACGTTGACGACCACGGCCGCGGCCGGCAGGAACAGCGGCGTCCATGCCGGGTCGGTCAACGGAGCGACCAGGATCTCGCCAGGCTCCAGGGCCGCGCCATCTGCCGGATCGAGGACCACCCGAGCTCGGCCGGTGGCGGTCCCGGAACAGCCGGCGTTCCCGGTCAGCACCGCCCCGGCCGCTGCGACCTCCGACGCACCCTCCTGCTCCGCCTCCAGCTCCTCGATCGTCGGCACGTCGCCCTGGGCGGTGATGAAGAACCGGGGCTCGACCGCCGCATAGCGTGCGTACAGCGCCGCCCGCTCGGCCAGCACCTCCGTCATCGACGCCGGGTCGGCCAGGTACTGCCGCAGCTCGGTCGACGGTGACAGCAGCGCCACCCGAACCGGATCGGGATCCCCGCCCCGCTCGGCACCGCGGCGAACCAGCTCCCAGTACACCTGCTTTGCCGGGAAGATGACCCGGACCGCCCGATCCCTGGTCGCCTCCCGGGCCTGGCTCCAGAACGGGACGGCGGTGATCGCCTTGTCGAAGTTCCGCCGGTCGAGAAACGACAGGTGAGGCCTGACCGCAGCGATGGCGGCGGCGCGCTTGGCCTCGTCGTCACCGAGCCGGGTCGACGGCGACAGGTCATGGTCGGCCCGGCGCATGCTGTCCAGGGCGGCAAGGGCCAAGCTCGGCGTGTTCTCCCAGGTCCTGGCCGAGAACTCCCAGTCGTTTGGCCCGCGATGGCCGTGCTCGTCGATGAACCCGGCGAACGCGGCACCGAACTCGGCCGCCGGTCCGGAGTCCTCGCCATCGAGCCGGTCGAGCAGGCCGTCGATCCCCTGGTCGAACTGGGCCATCAGCTCCGGGTTGGAGCGGACGAGGCCGGCGACTTCGTACAGGTCCTGGGCGTAGCGGGCCGATCGGACGTCGCCGGAGGCACCGATCAGGTGGGTCACCAGGCCGGGCTCCCCGGCTGCGGCACAGGCATCGGCCAGGATCCCGGAGACGATGGCGGCGATCGCTGTGCTCTTCATGTGGTTGCCGAAGACCGGTCGGAACGCCTCCGGGAAGGACTCGAGGTAGGCCAGCAGCTCCTCGTCCGGGGCGTCGAGCGCCGGGCGGCGAGCCTCGAACGATGCGACCCGGCGGAAGCTGTCGCCGACCACCTCTGGCAACTCGGTCGTCCCCAACGCTCCCAGGACCGTCCGGAGAATGCGGATCGACGAGCGAAGGCTCTTGTCCCCGCGGCGCGGTTCGTACGGCGGCGGATCGCCCTCGCCGAAGAACGCAACGTCGATGGCCTCGGCCGAGGAACCGGGGGCTCGGACCCCCATCATCCGGAGATAGGACAGGTTCAGGTAGCAGTACCCGCCGTAGAGGCCGATGATCACCGGCTGATCGGTGGCGAAGTCGCCCTCGGCCAAGATGCCAAGGTCGCGGTAGGCGTCCCGCCACGCCCGCTCGGCGTGGACGACCCCGAGTTCGTAGGACAGGGAGGTGATGACCTCGGGAAAGACCTCGCCGATGTTGCCGCGGGTGTTGATCGGCCACCGGGGATCGACCGTCCCCTCGATGATCCACTTGGTCCCCGTCATTCCCACTCCTCGCCGTCGGCCCGAACAAAAGCTGTCCAAAGCTAGCGCATCGGCCTCAGCCCGGCCGAACGCGTCCGCTGGCGGGCCGGGCCGGCCGAGGTCGTAGAATCGTTCGGGTGGGGCACAAGCACAGCCGGGACGAGATCCTGGCCGGCGCCGCCGAACTGGCGACCGAGGACGGCCTGAGCCAACTGACCTTCGGTCGGGTGGCCAAGCGACTCGGCGTGAGTGATCGGATCGTCGTGTACTACTTCCCGACCAAGGACACCCTGATCACCGAGGTCATCGGCTCGATCGGCGCCGACCTCCAGAGCGTTCTGGCGGGGGCCGTGGCTGCGCCGGTCGCCGATCATCGGGACCTGGTCCGCCAGGCGTGGCCGGTCCTGACCACACCCGAGGCCGACGCCACCTTCGCCCTGTTCTTCGAGGCGCTCGGCCTCGCCGCCGCCGGCCGCTCGCCGTATCGGGACCTCGTACCCCAGCTCTTCGCCTTCTGGATCGGCTGGGCCCGGAGCTTCTTCGTCGGCCCGGACGAAGAGTGCCTGGCCGAGGCCGAGGGGGCGATCGCCCTGCTCGACGGGCTGTTGCTGCTTCGCCAGATGCAGGGGGCCGAGGTGGCAAATCGGGCCGCGGCCGCCCTCGGGGTGAACTAACGCCTGGCAGAGGCCAGCAGCAGGTCGAGCAGCTCCCGGACCAGCTTCGCTCCAACCATGGCGGTCACCCCGTCGATGACCCGCTCTGGATTGATCTCGACCACGTCGGCCCCGACCACCTCGGCACCCTGATCCCGAACGGCCCGAATGACCCGGAGCAGCTGCCTGGTCGACCATCCACCCGGCTCGTGGTGTGAGATCCCCGGAGCGAACGCCGGGTCGAGCACGTCAACGTCGACCGAGAGATAGATCGGCCCGGCGAGCTCGGGCACCACGCCATCCCAGTCCCGCTCCTCGTGGACCTCGACGCCGAACCGTTCGGCCTGGGCCCGTTGGTGCGGAGTCATGGTCCGGATCCCGAGCTGGATCAACCGTCCGACCCGTCCCTCCTCCATGATCCTTGCAAACGGGCAGGCGTGGGAGTAGCGATCGCCGTCCAGCTCGTCGTAGAGGTCAGGATGGGCGTCCAGATGGAGGATGGTGAGGGCTTCGTGCCGAGTGGCGACCGCCTGGATCAGTGGCCAGGTGACCAGGTGATCGCCACCGATCGCCAGCAGGGACGATCCGTCTGCGATGGCGTCTGCGGCCGCAGCTCGGATCGTCGGGAGGGCCTCCTCGACCGCCTCGGGCAGCTGCAGGTCACCCAGGTCGATCCAGGCGCCAGACCGGGCCGGGTCGAGATCCCGCCCCGACTCGGCGCACCAGTTGGCGGCGCCGCAAACGAGTGCGGCCCGGACCGCATCCGGGGCGCCGGCCGGGCCCCGCAGGAACGACGAATGGGCGTCATAGGGCACACCGAGCAGCTTCACCACCACCGCCGAAGCCTACGTGGACCGCAGGATCGGCGCCTCCTACGCTGGCCGGATGGAGCTCCCGGGGATCCCACCCCTGCGCTGGCTCGACCAGCCAGGCGACGCCACGATCGAGCCGGGTCTGGCCGGGCCGACCTTGACGCTCGCCGCCGGGCCGAACACCGACTGGTTCCATGACCCGTGCGGTCCGACCCGGGTCCGCTCCGCCCCGGTGCTGGCCTTCCGGCCGGATGCCGACGTGGTCGTCTCGGCGACGGTCCGGCCCGAGCTCGTGGCCACCTTCGACGCCGGTGTGCTGTTCGTCTGGGCCGGACCAGACGACTATGCGAAGCTGTGCCTGGAACGGTCGCCTGCGGGCCGGGATCTGGTCGTCTCGGTCGTCACCGGCGGGACCAGCGACGACGCAAACGGACCGGACGTCACCGGCGAGACGGTACGGCTCCGGGTCGCCCTCATCGGCGGTGCGATCGCGTTCCATCATTCCATCGATGGCACGACCTGGCACCTGACCCGCCTGTTCCGCCTCCGTAACCAGGCTGGGCCGCCGAGTATCGGGTTCGCAGCCCAGTCACCGACCGGCGACGGCTGCGTCTGCCGATTCGACGACCTGCGGGCCGAGGCCCGGACCCTGACCGAGCTGCGGGACGGCAGCTGACGCAATCCTGGAGGCGTAGTGGATCAACTGACCGAATTGCTGCACAGCACCATGCCGTTGTGCGCCACCCTCGGAGTTCGAGGACTCCGAATGGACACCGACGAGGTCCGGACCGAGCTCGATCATGCGCCGGGCCTGTGCACGAGCAACGGCATCCTCCACGGCGGCGTCATCATGGCCCTTGCCGACTCGACCGCTGCGGCCTGTGCCTTCGCCAACCTGCCTGACGGCGCCTTCGGGACCTCGACCATCGAGGGCAAGACCAACTTCCTCGGCGCCGTGACCGAGGGGACGGTGACCGCCATCGCCCGCCCGCTTCACGTCGGCGGATCGACGATCGTGGTCGAGACCGAGGTCCGCCACGGCGATCGACTGGTGGCCAAGACGACCCAGACCCAGGCGGTACTCCGCTGACCTCCATCCAAATATGATTCACTACATGCTTGCATTCGGAGCTGTTGTGTATCATATTTGAGTCATGCGCAGTTGGGACACGATGGATGACTTCGAGGCCTTCCTCGATGACGGAGGCATCGTCGAGGTCGACGATGAGATGCCGATGGCCTACCGGGAGGCGGTGTTCTCGTTCATCGAGATGCACGCCAACAGCGAGCTGATGGGGGGCCTGACCGAACGGGACTGGATCCCGAAGACGCCCGGGCTCCGACACAAGATGAGCGTGCTGGCCAAGACCCAGGACGAGATCGGCCACGGCCATCTGCTGTACATGGTGGCGGCCGACATGGGGATGAAGACCCGCCAGGAGATGCTGGAGGATCTGTTCGCCGGTCGCTCCAAGTTCCACAACGTCTTCCACTACCGGGCCGAGACCTGGGGCGACCAGGTCGCCATTGCGTTCCTGGTCGATGCCGCGGCGCTGGCGTCCCAGCAGGCGGTGCTGAAGAACTGCTCCTACGGCCCGTACCGGCGGATCCTGAAGCGGATCGTGTCCGAGGAGGGCTTCCACATGCGACTCGGCGAGGACCGGATGATGCGGATCGCCCAGGGCACCGACCGGCAGCGGGAACTGTTCCAGGGCGCCCTCGATCGATGGTTCTGGCCGGCCCTCCAGCTGTTCGGCCCCGACTCGAAGCCGGGCGATGTCCTGCTCCGATGGCACATCAAATCCGAACGGAACGAGGTGCTTCGCGACGGTTGGGTCCAGAAGTTCGTTCCGCTGCTCCAGAGCTACGGGTTCACGGTGCCGGCACCGGATCTGACCCAGGATCCCGAGACCGGCAAGTGGGATGTCGGCCCGATCGACTGGGAACCGCTGAAGCGGACCCTGGCTCAGGGTGGGCCGGATTCGGCCAGGCGGATCTCCGAGGCGGCGGACAACTGGGCCAGGACGGCCTGGGTCCGCGACGCCCTGGCCGAGCGTCAGCCGGTGCCGGCATGAGTACCGTTCACGCCCCGCCGTCACCCCGCTCGCTCCCGGCCGCTGGCGCCCCAGACCGGGCGTCGGTCCTGGCCGCAGTGGCGACCGTCGACGACCCGGAATACCCGGGGGTGTCGATCCTGGACCTCGGGCTGTTCGAGTCGCTGTCGATCGGTCCAGACGGCCAGGTCGATCTCGACCTGGTCCCGACCTTCAGCGGCTGTCCGGCCTTGGCCATGATCGCCGAGGACGTTCGTGCCGCGGTTCGAACCGTCCCGGGGGTCGGCGATGTCACCGTGGCCTGGCTGGCCGCGCCGGCCTGGACCACCGACCGGGTGACCGCACGGGGTCGGGCGGCGCTGGCCCAGGAGTTCACGGTCGCCGTCCGCATCGGCCGGTCCGAGCCGCAGTGCCCGCGCTGTGGCGGTCGATTGGATGACCGGTCGCTCTTCGGGCCAAGTCGGTGCCGCAGCGTCGCACTGTGCGGCGACTGCCGGGAGACCATCGAGATCATGCGGGCCTAGGAGGGGTATGGCCGTCTACGAGGTGTTCATCAAGAAGGAAGGCCGGGACGAGTACCGGCACGCCGGCGCACTCGATGCCGCAGACGACGAGTTGGCCCTGGTCATGGCCAGGGAGAGCTATCTCCGCCGAGCCGAGGGGGCCAGGATGTGGGTGGTCAACCGGGACCACGTGCTGGTCGGGGACGAGGCGTTCGTCGGGCCGAACGGCGACAAGCCGCATCGCCATCATGACGGGAAGGCCGTCGCCGCCAGGCGCAAGGAACTCCGGGAGGCCAAGTGACTGCCCAGATCGCCGACTACCTGCTGGCGTTCGCCGACGACGAACACCTGATGGGCCAACATCACACCGAGTGGATCGGCGTGGCGCCGTTCCTCGAGGAGGACCTGGCGTTCTCGAGCATCGGCCAGGACGAGCTCGGTCATGCCGTGCTGGTCTACGAGCTGGTGCTCGGGTTGGACGGGGTCACGCCGACCGACGAGGCGGTCGATCACCTGGCGTTCCGCCGGGGCCCGGGCGAGTATCGCAGCTGCGCCCTGACCGAGTACCCGGCCTCCGACTGGGCCGATGCGCTGGTCCGCCACTGGCTCTATGACCGGGTCGAGCAGGAGCGTTGGGCCCTTGTCGCCGAGTCGTCGATGTCGGCGCTCCGGGACGTCGCAGTCCGAGCCGAGCGCGAGGAGGTGTTCCATCGCCGGCATGCGGACGCCCTGCTCGATGCGCTGGTCGATGCCCCGGACGCCAGGCCTCGGCTCCTGGTCGCCCTCGACACGTTGCTCCCCATGGTGCCGTCGCTGCTGACCCCGCCCCCGGGGGAGACGGCCGCAATCGCCGAGGGGGTCGCCACCGGCTCGCTGGCCGATCTGGCCGGCCCGATCGCCGAGGCGATCGGCCTGCGGTTCGGGATCGCCACGCCGACGCTCGCCCCCGGCGACCCCGCGGCCCGCACCACCCGGACCGCCGACTTCGAGCCGTTGCTGGCCCGGATGTGTGAAGTCCTGGATCTGGATCCTGAGGCCACCTGGTGACCCAGGCCACCGCCGATCGCCTCGACGTCGAGGCCTGGGCTGCCGACCCGGACATCTCGGCCCGCTCGGTGCTTGTCACCATCTTCGGTGACACCGTCCTGCCGGTGACCGACTCGTTCTGGCTGGCCCAACTGTTCCGCATGACCGAGGTGTTCGGGTTCAGCGGCCGCCTGATCCGGACCTCGATGTTTCGACTGGCCGCCGAAGGGTGGCTGACGAACGAGCGAATCGGCCGCCAGAGCCGATACTCCCTCACCCCGCTTGCGGTCGAGGAGTCGGCCCGAGCATCGGCCCGTATCTACCAAGACGCCACCCCGGACTGGGGCGGGGATTGGACCCTGGTGTTGACCAACGGCGACGACTCGGACGCCGAGGTGCGGCGGGACCTGGCTCGCCGGCTCGGCTGGCGGGGCTTCATCGACCTCGGCGGCACCCTGGCGTCGCCGACCGCCGACCCGGATGCCACCCGAGCGTTCCTCGACGAAGGGTCCACCGGTCCGGCGCTGGCGGTCGCCACCGCCAGATTCGACGACCTCGACCGGCTGGTCGGCGCCGGGTTCTTCGACCGGGCCCTGGACACCGCAGCCAGCCACGCCGCCTACCGTGCCTTCCTCGACCGGTACGGCCCGCTGGCCGGGGACCAACCGTCAGACCCGCTCGATGCCTTCGCCGTCCGGACCGCGCTGATCCACGACCTCCGGCGAATCCGCCTCCGCTCGCCGGACCTGCCGGCGTCGCTACTGCCCCGCGATCACGCCGGTACCGCAGCCCACGGGTTGGCGGCCGGGTTGTATCGACACCTGAGCCAGCGATGTGCCCCGGTCCTGTCCGAGATCTTCGAGATCGACTACCCGACCCGGCCACCGGGTCGCTTCGACGACCGCTGAGCGTTTTCTAGGCCGAGGGCGCCGGAAGCCGCCACACGGTTGCCGGATCACCGTGGTCGAGCCGGGCCTCCACGACCAGGCGGCGATCCTCCATCGCCGCCAGCCCGTCCCAGAGCCCGTTCCAGATGTCGAACGCCGCCGGGTGACGCGGTCGCTGATCGGCCCGCCCCGGTCCGGCCAACCGCCAGCTGCTGAGCCGAATCACCGCCTCATCACCGGACCGCTCGACCACCACCTCATCGCCCTGGGCGCCGATGAGTCTGGCCAGGCGGGCCGCCAGGTCGTCCGAGCCGCCGCCCGGGTCCGGCCCCAGCAGGTCCATCACTGCGCCGTGGTACTGCATCGCAACCTGGCGGGCGGCGAGGGCGCCGACGCCGACCGCCTCCCCCGGTCCGAGCTCGGCCGGCATCGCCTCCAGCAGGTTGGCCACGTAGGCCGCGGCATAGTTTCGCTCGGCCTTGGCCAGACGATCGGGCGGCCAGGTCGGCAGCGCCAGCTCGGCCGGCGGGCCCGGCGGTCGCTCCCCCGGTCGGAACCGGACCTTGTCCGCCTCGTCTAGGGGCTCGTCCTCCTCGACGTAGTACCCCTCGAGCCCCGGCTGGCCGTCGGTGGTCTGCATCGTGCACACGAACCCGAGTCTGGGGTTGTCGAGCGAGGCGCCGTTGTGGCCGTGCCAGCCTCGGAGCATCGCCCGGCTCAGTTCGGTCGGGATGCCGCACACGGCCGTGCCGTCCCAGATCCATCTCGGTGGCCGGTAGCGGACCCAGGAACGCCGGTCGGAGTCCGGTATCCAGACCACATCGACCCCGCCGATCGAGTTGGACAGGACGTGATACTTGGCGCAGGCCACCGCATCGGGCAGGTCGTCGAGCTCCAGCTTCGCAAGCCCGGGGAGGAACAGGTCGAGATGCTGGGTCCGGAAGATCCGGAACACGACCCGCTCGGCACGATCGGTCCCGGACCGGACGACCATGGCCAGCAGTGATCCGGTGAGGAATCGGTGGTAGAGCTCGGCGATCGCGGTCCAGGCACCACGGTCGCTCATCGGCCGACCTCGCCCAGATCCTCGAACGACCCGTGGCGGCCGGCCCCGCCGCTGAACCGGGCGGCCCCGTCCCTGGTCTCGCCGGAGCGAATCGTCGCCATGCCGAGGCGGGCCTCGTTGGCAAGCGCGCCGCCGATCGACCGGCCCCACTGTTCGACAACGGACCGGCGATCGGAGCGGAGACACCGCTGGGGGAACGCCGAGAGTTGCCGGCCGAGGGCCACGGCCTCGGCCCGGGCGGTCCCGGGCTCGACCAGCCGGTTGGCAAGGCCGATCCGCAGCGCTTCCTCGCCATCGACCGGCCGACCGGTCAGGATCAGGTCCATGGCGTGACTGTGGCCGATCAACCGAGGCAGTCGGATGGTGCCGCCATCGATCAGGGGGACACCCCACCGCCGGCAGTAGACCCCGAAGGTCGCATCCCGGGCCGCGACCCGGAGGTCGCACCACAGCGCCAGCTCCAGACCGCCGGCCACCGCATGCCCCTCGACGGCGGCGATGACCGGCTTGGCCATGATTCGTCTGGTCGGGCCCATCGGGCCGAGCGACCCGACGATCTCGTCCGCTCCGGGTTCGGTCACCCGGTTGCCGCGGTCGCCGGCGATGGCCTTCAGATCGGCGCCAGCGCAGAACGTACCGCCGGCACCAGTCAGGACGACGACGTCGACGCCCTCATCGGCTTCGGCCTCGGCCATGGCATCGTAAAGGGCCACCGCGGTTGGGCCATCGACGGCGTTTCTGACCTCCGGGCGGTCGATCGTCACGACCGCCACCCGATCCTCGATCTCGTGGTGCACGGACATGGCCAGACCGTACCCACGCCGTTCTCC
>JBCCFN010000172.1:0-11264 GCA_039029715.1 Actinomycetota bacterium
GTCCGGGTTGCGGCCGCCGAGCAGCTGGAGCGGCTCGGACCGCTGGGCCCGGGTGAGCTCCGCCAACCGTTGCCGGCACAGGTAGTTGCTCCGGCCCTTCAACAGTGCGACCGCCACCGGACGCCCGAGGCCGGCGGCGACCAGGGGAACATCACTGTCGACCAGCTGACTCTGGAGAGCGATCGTCGCGGTCGCAACCACCGCCTGACGGCCCTCGGCCACGATCGGGGTCAGATAGGCCAACGACTTGCCGGTCCCGGTGCCGGCTTCGACAAGCAGGGCGTCCTTTGCCGTCAGGGATGCGCTGACCTGCTCGGCCATGGCCAGCTGCCCGGAGCGATTCTCGCCCCCGCCCGGGAGCGCAGAAGTGACCTGTGTCATCAGTTGGTCGACGCTGGGCATTCTCCGTACCCTACGGGTCTAGAATCGAGATGCTGGCGGCAAGCCCGACTCCCCGACCCGTCGTGATGGGGAGTCGAGACCATCGACGTGGAGCGAATGGGATGTCACCTGACTCACAGCCCGAGGATGCTACGGGCCAGCCCGATCCATCGGATGAGATCCCGATGTGGCAGCCGGATGACCTGCTGTTCAGCTCGCCGGTGAGCCAGTTCGACGACGACGTGGCCCAGAACGGCGCCGCGGTACCGGTCAACCAGACCGACCTCGACTGGTTCAACGCTGAACCGGATGCGGTCGACCCGTCGGTCACGCAGGTGGTCGACGGTCCGCCGGCCAAGGGCGTTGGTGGCCCGGTCATCGCGCCACCGGGATTCCCCGGTGCCCAAACCGGATCGGCCGGGCCCGAGGACGGCGAACCGCCGCTGTTCGCCGCGCCCCACGCGCCGGAGGCTGCGGCCCAGGCGGTCGACGAGCTGGCAGCCCTGTTCCTCCCGGTCGAGCGGGAGGAGACCTCGCCCGGTCCGGTGGTGATCGATCCGTCGATCGGGGCCGCTGACGCGCCGGCCAAGGGGGTGGCCAACGTCGGTACCGCCACGCCACCGGCCTTCGACCCCACCACAACCCAGATCGCCGGGTCGGCAATCGGTGAGCTGGCCGGCGGCCTCCGCTACAGCGGTGGGGTCCTCCCGACAGACGTCCAGCATTCAACCGTCGTCCATGAGCCGGCGGTGGCCGCGCTCGGCATCGAAGGATCCGGGCAGGAGTTGTTCCTCGATCGTGAGGCACCGGCCCGGGCGTTGCCGCCGGTGCAGTTGGAGCCGATCCGGAGCTCGCTGTCGCTGACCCTGATGGAGGCGCTCGAGCGTCGCCGGTTCTGGGTTGCCGTCGTCGGCGCGGCGGTGGTCAGCTGCGGACTGGCGGTCGTGGTGTTCATGAGCACCGACCGCAACGGGGTGAGCGGCACCGGCGTCGACGCGGCACTGCCGACCGTCACCACCGTCGAAGAGCCGTCGGCGAGCACCGAGTTGGCGGCCCCGGAGGTCGGGACACCCCCGGCGGCCCCGACGACGGCGCTCCCGCCGGCGACCGATGACGACGAGCTGGGCTCAGCGGCGGAAGCTTCCGGCGCCGAGGACTCGACGTCGAGCGGTAGCCGTACGGGCTCGGGCACCGGCGCCGGGTCGACTGCCGGGACCGGAGCGGGCGCCGGGTCCGGTTCGGGGTCGGGCGCCGGTACGGTCGCCGCGCCGACCAGCGAAGCAGCGGGACCGACCACCGCGGCCACCGACGCCTCCGCCGGCGCGACCACGGCCGTCACCGCCGGTCCGACCACGACGGCGGGCTCGACCCTGACCACCCGTCCGCCGCTGATCACCACGGCGGTCCCGACCACGACCGCAGCCCCACCACAAACCACCCGGCGGACCACGACGACCGCTGCCCCGACCACCACCGTGGCCCCGACGACGACGGCTGCCCCGACCACGACCGTGGCCCCGACCACGACCGAGGCGCCGACCACCACCGAGGCGCCGACCACGACCGAGGCCCCGACGACGACGGAAGCGCCGACGACGACCGAGGCGCCGACCACCACGGAAGCGCCGACGACGACGGAGGCGCCGACGACGACCGAGGCCACGACCACCACGACCGAGCCCGACGAGCCGACGACCACCACGACCGAGCCCGAGGAAGAGGAATCGACGACCACCACGACCGAGCCCGAGGATGGGGAGTCGACCACGACCACGACGTTGGTCCCACCGCCTGGCGGTGTCCAGGGCCAGATCCGCTGAGGCCACCGGCGGCCGCCGGCAACCGGCCCGACCGGCTGGGCGAGGCGGAAATTCCCATTCGGCGGTGGGGCCGATCCGGGACCAACGGCTACGGTCAGATCCCATGACCGAACCCGCTCCGACCATCGCTTCACCGCCGCGCCACGTCGCCTGCGTGATGGATGGCAACGGTCGTTGGGCCAAGGAGCGGGGCCTGAAACGGACCGATGGACACGCCGCCGGTGAGGAGGCGCTCCTCGACGTGGTCGACGGAGCACTGGAGCAGGGGATCGGTTGGCTGACGCTCTATGCCTTCTCGACCGAGAACTGGCGCCGCCCGACCGACGAGGTCCGGTTCCTCATGCGGTTCAACGAGAACCTGCTGGTCCAGCGGCGCGACGAGCTGAACGAGAAGGGGGTCCGGATCCGGTTCATCGGTCGTCGGGACTGGCGGGTCCCTCGCCGGGTCCTCCGCCGGATGGATGAGTCGGTGGCACTGACCGCCGGCAACCGGAAACTGACGGTCACGATCGCCTTCAACTACGGAGCCCAGGCCGAACTGGTCGACGCGGTGCGCCAGATTGTGGCCAGCGGGGTCGACCCGAACGATATCGACGAGGCGCTGGTGGCCAAGCACCTCTACGACCCGGAGATGCCGGACGTCGACCTGTGGGTCCGCACCTCCGGCGAGTACCGCATGTCCAACTTCTTGATCTGGCAGTCTGCCTACGCCGAGATGGTGTTCGTCGACACGTTCTGGCCGGACTTCCGCCGGACCCACCTGGCAGACGCCGTCGCGGAGTTCCACAGTCGGAACCGTCGGTTCGGGGGTCTGGACGAGTGACCGGCGGGCTGCTCGGCGGGGCGGGCTGAGCGGTGGCTCTGTACCGGGACGACGCGGTCGTGCTCCGGACCTACAAGCTGGCCGAGGCCGACCGGATCGTGGTGCTCTACAGCCGCGGTCGGGGCAAGGTCCGGGCGGTGGCCAAGGGTGTCCGCCGGACCCGGTCCAAGTTCGGCTCTCGGCTCGAGCCGGCATCGATCGTGCAACTCCAGCTCTACGAGGGCCGCAACCTCGACATCGTCACCCAGGCCGAGCGCCTCACCGCGCTCCCTGGCCTCCGGGCCGACCTCGACAGCTACGGTCGGGCCGCGCTCCTGTTGGAGATGGTCGATGCCGCCGTGGCCGAGGGGGAGGCCAACCCGGCCCTCTACAAGCTGCTGACCGGTGCCCTGGCCGAGCTCGACCGGGCCGGCAACCCGTTGGTGGTGCCGACCTTCGTTGCCAAGCTGCTCGTGCTCGAGGGGGTCCAGCCGCTGGTGGAGGCCTGTGTTCGGTGCGGCACCGAGGATGACCTGGTCGCCATCCAGATCGCCGAGGGCGGGGTCACCTGCCGGGAACATCGGGCCGGTCAGCCGATCTCAGACGCCGCCCGGATCGCCCTCCACCAAGTGTTCCAGGGCCGGGTCCGTCACGTGCTCGACACCACCCCACCGGACATCGCCCAGGAGCTGGAGACCCTGGCCGCCCGGCTGATCGAGCAGCACATCGAGCGTCCGCTTCGCTCCTCGACGGTGCTCTACGAGCAGCTGCAGGACGGGGTCAGCTGACCCGGTCGCGGTCGGCGTCAACCGGGATCGGCTTCCACCGCCCGCTGGTCTCGTCGTGGAAGAACCAGCGGCGGGTGTCGGCATCCCGGTAGACCCAGGCGCTCCAGCGTTCGCTCCAGATCGGGGACGCGGCGCTGGAGGCATCTCCGTCCTCGGCCCGCTCCAGCTCATCGATGTCGACCACCGCCGCGCCCGGCGTCTGGTCCGGTGCCTGGTCCGGTTCCGGTGCCGGCAAACGGGCATCGACCTCGATGATCGGCTCGGGCTCGTTGACCGGATCGGGCTCGATGATCGGCTCGGGCTCGTTGACCGGATCGGGCTCGATGATCGGCTCGGGCTCGTTGACCGGATCGGCGGTGACCGGCTCGAGCTCTGATTCGGTGGCGGTCGTCGGCTCGGTCGGTCCCGTGTCGACGGTCCGGTTCGGTCGGTCGGTCTCGGGCCGAGATTCGGCCTGGGCGGAGGGCTCATCCGGTTCGCCGGCGACCATCGTGACCTGGAGGATTGCAGCCCCGTCGGTCGGCGTCTGCGTCGGTGGGACCCGCAGCAGGCTCCGGCCCGGGGTCTGGCCGTTCCTCACCGCAGGGATGGCGAAGAACACCAGTGCGGTCAGGATGACCAGGGCGGCCACGGTCAACCACAGCCCGGACCCGCTCAGGGTCAGGACGGTGTCGCCGAGCTGCAGGGCCCGATTCGGGCCCTGGTCGATTTCATTGATCCGCTGCTGGTCGAGCGGGTCGAACCGGGGCCGGGTGCCGGAATCGTCGAGAATGGGGAACCGCTCGGCCGCAGCCGCTGCGATCGCAACGGTCGGTCCGGCGACCAGGGCCAGGTCGGTCAGGAGGGCCGTGAGGCGGCGGGGGAGTGCCGCTCCCGCTGGCCCATCGGCAGCGGCCGCCCGCGCCGGCCCGGTGGCCGCGGCGGTCTGTCTGGCGACCTCGGCCGGGGTCTCGGTGGTCGCCGAGGGCGAGGCGTCAGCCTGCTTGGTCGGTGGCACCCTGTCCCCATCGGCCGCGAGGGCCGAGAGACAAGCGAAATGAGGGCATCCCCGGGGATCCTGCCGGTTACGATGCGCCCTATGAGTGCGCAAGCCCCCGAGCTCTTCGACAAGATCGTCAACCTCTCGAAACGGCGCGGCATCGTCTTCCCGTCCGCCGAGATCTACGGCGGCTTCCGCTCGACCTACGACTACGGACCGGTCGGGGTGCTGATGCTCCGCAACGTCAAGGACGCCTGGTGGCGGTCGATGGTGCAGCTCCGGTCCGACGTCGTCGGGCTCGACGCCTCCATCCTGTCGCCGCCGGCGGTGTGGGAGGCCTCGGGGCACCTGGCGAACTTCTCGGACCCGCTGGTCGACTGCCGGCACTGTGGGGCCCGCCATCGCCTGGACAAGCTCGAGGACCCGGACCTGTGCCCGACCTGCGGCAATCGGGGGGAGTTCACCGAACCCCGGCAGTTCAACCTGATGTTCAAGACCCACGCCGGTCCGGTGGAGAACGAGGGGGCGGTTGCCTATCTCCGGCCCGAGACGGCGCAGGGGATGTTCATCAACTTCGCAAACGTGGTCAACACGTCCCGGAAGAAGCCCCCGTTCGGGATCGCCCAGATCGGCAAGAGCTTCCGGAACGAGATCACGCCCGGGAACTTCGTGTTCCGGACCCGGGAGTTCGAGCAGATGGAGATGGAGTTCTTCGTCCCGCCGGCCGAGGCAGACGAGTGGTACCGATACTGGTGCGAGGAGCGCTTCCAGTGGTACCTGGATCACGGGATCGACGAGTCGATGCTGCGGCTCCGGCCCCACGATGCGGACGAGCTCAGCCACTACTCCTCCGGCACCAGCGACGTCGACTTCCTGTTCCCCTGGGGCTGGGATGAGCTGGAGGGGATCGCCAACCGCGGTGCCTACGACCTGACCCAGCACATCGAGCATTCCGGTCAGAAACTGGAGTACTTCGATCAGGCGGCAAACGAGCGCTACATCCCCCACGTGATCGAGCCGGCGGCCGGTGCCACCCGGGCCATGATGGCGTTCCTGATGGCGGCCTATGACGAAGAGGTCGTCAACGACGAGACCCGGACCGTCCTCCGGCTCCACCACCGGATCGCTCCCTACAAGGCGGCGGTGCTGCCGCTGTCCAAGAAGCCGGAGCTGACCGGGCCGGCCAGGGAGCTGCTGTCGGAGCTCCAGGCCCGGTGGATGGTCGACTACGACGAGACCCAGGCCATCGGCCGTCGATACCGGCGTCAGGACGAGATCGGGACCCCGTACTGCATCACCTACGACTTCGACTCGCTCGAGGACAAGGCGGTGACCGTCCGGGACCGGGACACCATGGAGCAGGTTCGTCTGCCGCTGGCAGACGTGGCCGACTGGCTCGGGGAGCGTCTGGTCTAGCCGTCACCGGGGGAGCCGGTCCGCCTCGTATGGGCCAGACGGCCCAGGTGTCCCGAGCATTACCTCTTGTCCACTCGACGGGGGCCCGGTACTTGGTTGTCCCATGACGATGTCGACGGGCGACGGCGGAACCGTCGAAACTGCGGGCGCGGTCATCATCACCGGCGGGATGGGGTTCATCGGCTCGTTCGTGGCCGACGCCTTCCTGGCCCTCGGGAAACGGGTGGTGATCATCGACTCGCTCGTCAGCTCGGTGATCGCCACCGAGCCCTACGAGGCCGACCCGAACTGCACCGTGCTGAAGATGAGCGTGGCCGAGTACTTCGAGGGCGGTGGTACGGTCGCCGGGGCCGAGCGGGTGATTCACGCCGCCTCGCTGGTCGGGCCGGCCGGGATACTCCGCTTCGCCGGCCAGCTGGGCCACGACATCGTGCGGTCCTGCCAACTGGTGATCGACCAGTGCATCGAGCACGACGTCCCGGTCTGCGACTTCTCCTCGGCCGAGGTCTACGGTCGGTCCGGGCAGCTGGCCGAGGGCGACACGATCCACGTCCCTGTCGACTACTCGGTCCGGATCGAATACGCCATCGCCAAAACCCTGACCGAGGCCATGGTCGCCAACAGCCGGCACCGGGGTCTTCGGGGCATCGTGATCCGCCCGTTCAACGTCACCGGGCCCCGGCAGTCCGAGCTCGGCGGGTTCGTCATGCCGACCTTCGTGCAGCAGGCACTGACCGGCGACGACCTGACCGTGTTCGCCACCGGCGAACAGCTCCGGGCCTTCCTGTCTGTCACCGACCTGACCCGGTTCATCGTCGACCACATGGACGACGCCATCGCCTCCGGTTCGCTGATCTACAACATCGGCAACCCCGGCAACGTGATCACGGTCCGGTCCCTGGCCGATCGGGTCAAGGCGATGACCGAGTCGGCGTCCGCCGTGGTCTACGCGGACGCCAAGGCGATCCACGGCGACCTGTACGAAGAGGCCGAGTCGTTCGAGAAGACGCCGGTCCTAGCCGCCGCCCCTGGGGTCGGCTGGGAGCCGAGGGTCGGGCTGGACGAGCTGATCCAGGAGACGATCGACTACTACCGACCGCTGGTAGCCGATCGGGCCGCATGACGATGCTCGCCGCATGCGACCGCGTGCTGGTCATCGCCCCTCACGCCGACGACGAGGTCCTGGCCTGTGGTGGGACGATGGCTCGCCTGGCTGACCAGGGGGCCGAGGTGTTCGTTCAGTTCATGACCGTCGACGGCTTCCATCACTACGGGCTCGACGGGACGACGACGTTCGACCAGCGGGTGGCCGAGATCGAGGACGTCGCAGCGCTGCTGTCGTTCGAGTGGGACATCGCCTACGGCGATCAGGACCTGATCGAGAAACTGGACACCGTCCCGAAGCGGGATCTCGTCGACCGGTTCGAGCAGCGGATCAATGATCTGGAGCCGGACCTCGTCCTCGTCCCCTCCGGTGCCGACTACGACCAGGACCACGTCGCCACCTTCGAGACCGCAATCGCCGCGCTGCGTCCGATCTCGCCGGCGTTCGGCAAGTGGTTGGTGCCCCAGGTCCTGGTCTACGAGTCGCCGAAGATCATGTGGTGGGTCGACGACATCCCCCGCCCCGAGGCCTTCGTCGACATCAGCGAGGTGATCGACCGCAAACAGGCGGCGTTGGCTGCCTACGTGAGCCAGGCTCGCCCCTCTCCCCACATCCGCTCGCCGGAGGCCGTGGCGGCCCTGGCCTGCCTGCGGGGCAAGGAGATCGGGGTCGACCACGCCGAGGCCTTCAGCGTGCTCAGAACCGTGCTGTAGGGCGGGAACCGGCCCCTACCGGTCGGCTCGGGGGCCGGTGGGTCAACGTCATGCCCTGGGTGTAGCTTTGACGATCAGTGGGGATCGTCGACGAAGACATCGGGAGGGTCCGGGACGCCAGCGACATCGTCGCGGTCATCTCCCAGTACACCCAGCTCCGGCGGGTCGGCCGGCGATACCAGGGATTGTGCCCGTTCCATGCCGAGAAGAGCCCCTCGTTCTCGGTCAATGCCGAGGAGGGGCTGTATTACTGCTTCGGCTGCCAGGTCCGGGGGGACGTCATCACCTTCGTCCGGGAGAAGGAACAGCAGGACTTCGTCGGTGCGGTGGAGTGGCTTGCCAACAAGGCCGGGGTCCAGCTCCGCTACACCGATGCCGGCCAGGGCGAGGAGCGGAAGCGGAAGGCCAAGCTGCAGGACGCGGTCAGCCGAGCGGTCGACTGGTACCACGATCGGTTGCTGACCGCCGATGATGCCGGTGCGGCCCGCGGCTACCTCCGGCAGCGGGGATTCGATGGGGAGATGGTCCGGAAGTACCGGATCGGCTGGGCCCCGGACGCCTGGGATGCGCTCGCCAAGTCGTTGCGGTTGTCCAACCAGGACCTGACCGATGCTGGTCTCGGGTTCGTGAACCGTCGGGGTCGGCAGCAGGACGCATTCCGGAATCGGGTGCTGTTCCCGGTATTCGACGCCCAGGGTGCCGCGGTCGGGTTCGGAGGCCGGATCCTGCCTGGCGGCGACGGCCCGAAGTACAAGAATTCCTCGGAGTCCAGCGTCTACGCCAAGAGTCGGGTCCTCTACGCCCTCAACTGGTCGAAGACCGACATCGTGGCCAATGACGAGGTGGTGGTCTGTGAGGGCTACACAGACGTCACCGGCATGGCCTCGGCCGGGATCGAGCGGGCGGTCGCGACCTGCGGCACCGCCCTGACCGAAGATCACGTGAAGCTGCTGCGCCGGTTCGCCCGCCGGGTGGTGCTCGCCTTCGACGCCGATGCCGCCGGACAGAACGCTGCGGCCCGGTTCTACGAGTGGGAGCGGGCCCACGATCTGGACGTCGCGGTCGCTGACCTGCCGCCCGGGGTCGATCCCGGAGACCTCAGCCGGGATGATCCGGCCCGCCTGGTCACCGCAGTCGAGGAGGCCCGCCCGTTCCTTGAGTTCCGGGTGGAACGGATCCTTCGGGCCGGGGACTTCGATTCGGTCGAGGGGCGGGTCCGGGTAGGGGAGGAGGCGCTGGCCGCCATCCGGGAGCACCCGAATCCTGAGGTCCGTGACAGCTACGCCATGATGGTCGCCTCCCGCTGCCGCCTCGACGAGGGGCGGATCCGGGCCCTGGCGGCCCAAGCCGCCCCGCTGGACGGCGCCGAGGTGGCAGCATCGGCCGGGTCCGGCGGTCGGCGGAGCAACGGCCGAGCTGCGACAGCGGTGCTCGACGAGAGTCCGGAGATCGAGGCACTGAAGCTGGCGGTCCATCGCCGTGACGAGATCCAGAGTCTGCTGGTCGCCGAGCTGTTCGTCGATGATCTGTGTGCAACCGTCTACGACCTTCTCGGCCGGAACGACTCGCTGCATGAGGTGATCGGTGCCGGCGGCCCCGAGGTGGCCGAGCTGGTCCAGCGACTGTCTGTCGAGGACTCGCCAGCCGATCCGGTCGATGTGGCGGCCCAGCTGTGGCGGCCGTACCTGGAGCGACTGGTGGCCGAGTCCCGGTCGGACACCAAGGCCCGGATGGCGGCGGCGTCCCCGGACGAGCAGATCGAGATCATGCGCAACGCCAACCTCGAACAGACCTGGCTGTTGGCCATGCTGGAACGCATCCGTGAACCGGCTCAGCAAGCGGGAGCCATCGCAGACTTGCTAGTTTGGGTGGGAGACCTAGCGGAGGACAGCATGTGAGTGCCGAGCCCCAGATGTCGCCCGAGTCGTCGTTTGCTGATGAGTACAAGCAACGGCTTCTTCTGCGCGCCAAGGCCGGCCGTCCGCTGAACGTCGATGACGTCGTGGCGGTGATGCCTCGGGTCGAGCTCACGCCGGAAGTGCTGGAGCAGGTGTCGGCCTTCATGCGGGAGAACAGCATCCCGTTCGACGAGGAGCCACCGGACCTCCACGAACTCAACGGGGACGAGAACGGTGCCCGGCGGGTGCGTCGTCGCCAGGACCCGGCCCGGGTTGCGGCTGCGGCGATGGCCCGGGCGTCGACGTCCGCCGACCCGGTCCGCATGTACCTCAAGGAGATCGGCAAGGTCCCGCTGCTGACCGCGGCCGAGGAAGTGTCGCTGGCAAAGAGGATCGAGATCGGGGCTGCAGCGGCCGAGGAGATCGCCGAGCTGAACGGCGCCGGCAAGTGGCGCGGGGTCCGGGACGACAAGCACCGCGAGCTCCGGCGGGCGGTTGCGGACGGTGAGCGGGCCCGCCAGGAGTTGACGTCGGCAAACCTCCGCCTGGTGGTCTCGATCGCCAAGCGTCATGTCGGGCGTGGGGTTCCCATCCTCGACCTGGTCCAGGAGGGCAACCTGGGCCTGATGCGGGCGGTCCAGAAGTTCGACCACACCAAGGGCTTCAAGTTCTCGACCTATGCAACCTGGTGGATCCGCCAGGCGATCACCCGGGCCATCGCCGACCAGTCCCGGACCATCCGGGTCCCGGTCCACATGGTGGAGTCGATCAACAAGGTGCTGCGGGCCCAGCGGACCCTCGGAGCCAAGCTGGAGCGGGATCCGACCATCGCCGAGCTGTCGGAGGAGGTCGACCTGCCGAAGGAGAAGGTGGAGGAGATCCTCCGCATCGCCTCCCAGGACCCGCTGTCGCTCGACACCCCGATCGGGGACGAGGACGACACCTCGATGGCCGACTTCATCGCAGACAAGGGCGCAGCGCCGCTCGACCTCGCCGCCCGCAAGCTGTTGGAGCAGACGGTCCGCGACGTCCTCGGTGATCTGTCGGAGCGGGAGTCCGAGGTGGTCCGGCTGCGGTTCGGTCTGGAGGACGGCCGGCCTCGAACGCTCGAGGAGGTCGGCCGAGAGTTCGGTGTGACCAGAGAGCGGATTCGCCAGATCGAGTCCAAGACGCTTGCCAAACTCCGCCACCCCCTCCGCAGCGACCGGCTCCGGGACTATCTGGACTGATTGAGCGGATTTGGCGCTCTACGGAGGATCGGACCCGCTATCCTGTCGGTCTCCTTCCGGGGTAGCTCAGTTGGCAGAGCAACTGACTGTTAATCAGTGGGTCGTGAGTTCGAGCCTCACCCCCGGAGCCACA
>JBCCFN010000173.1:0-11176 GCA_039029715.1 Actinomycetota bacterium
CCCCAGCCGTTGTCCGGCATGTCCTCGAGGTTGTCGACCGCCACCGGGAGGAGGTCGCTGAACCGGGCGCCCCAGTCGTCGAGCTGGGACTGGTTGACCACCGACATCGTGGTCGGTGCGTCCCACAGCAGGACGGTGACCAGGTCTCCGCCAAAGGGCTGGAACGGGATCAGCGACCGGTTGAGGTTGGCCCCGGGGTTGATCTCCGAGTTGAGGTTCGCCAGCCGGGCCGACTCCAGCATCGACCGGGGCCGCAACCCCGGTCGGAGCGGTTGGGTGGTCTTCAGTCGGGTCGGGATGGCGGGCGGGGCGACCAGGCTCGGGAGGGTCTCGCTCAGCCACGGCAGGCGTTCCTCCGGGACCAGCTGGTTCCAGCGGGCCCGGAGGTTGCCGAGGCCGATCACGATCTCGCCGACCCGGAGCAGGTCGCCGTCGAGTTCGGCCACCTCGGTGTCCGGGTCGACCAGACCGGTGATGATCCGGCGTACCTCCACCGCGAAGTCAGGGCTCCGCCTGAACAATCCCACCCCGAAACGCTAGCGCGTGATGCTGCCACCACCCAGCGCGACGTGGCGCCGGACCGAGCGGCCTCCGTACACTCGCCAGGCGTGGAGACCTGGGGTGCGGTGCCGGAACGGACGATGATCGACGCCGGCGCGGCCTCCCTGGGTGCACTGGTCTACGGCCCATCGGCGGCCCCGCCGGTGGTGCTGCTCCACGGGTGGGCCGACTCGGCCTGGAGCATGGACTGTGTCGCAGCGCCACTGGCCGACCGCTACCGGGTGATCAGCCTCGACCTGCGGGGCCACGGCCACAGCGATCGGGGGCCGTACAACATGCTGAACCTGATCGGGGACCTGCGGGGTGCGATCGAGTCGCTCGACCTCGACCGGCCGGCCATCATCGGCCACTCGCTCGGCGGGCAGATCTCGGCCCAGTTCTGCGGGCTGTTCCCCGAGGTCCCCCGGGCCCTGGCCCTGGTGGAGGGCGTCGGGCCGCCCCGCCATCGGTTGGCCGGCCAGGACCCCGACACCCTGGAGCGGGAACGGTCCCGGTACCAGGTCGAGCGGACCCGTCAGCCGGCGCGGTCCCGGACCCTGCCGGACCTGGCGACGGCGGAGGCCCGGCTGCAGGAGGCCCACCCGCTGCTCGACCGGGCGAGGGTCACCCTGCTGGCCAGGGAGAACACGGTGTTCGGGCCGGACGGTCAGCGTCGCTGGCGGTTCGATCCGGCCAGCCGGGACTGGTTCAACGGTCACGGCGAGGAGACCGCGGCCCAGCGCTGGCGTGGCACCCGATGTCCGACGCTGGTGGTGGCCGGCGGGGACGCCTACGACCGCTACTGGCGACACATCACCGACGACCCGGCCGACTTCCCCGCTCCGCTCCAGGGGGAGGATCTGGCCGACCGGTTGGCCAACTTCGCAGACGTCCGGTACGCCGAGATCCCCGGTGCCGGCCACATGGTGCCCTACGACCGGCCGGATGAACTGAACGCCGTGCTCGCCACCTTCCTGGCCGAGGTCGACGGCTGAACCCGGTGGCGGCTGCTGGCCGCAGCCAAATCGGGCACAACCGGCCCGGAGCTGGGGCAGGATGGGGCGATGGCGTCGATCACGGTCTCCGAGCTGGAGTACGCACCTCCCGGTGGGGAGTCGCTGTTCTTCGACGTCAGCTTCGGCGTCTCGCCCGGTGACAAGGCCGCCATCGTCGGTCCGAACGGGGTCGGCAAGAGCACGATCCTGCGGATCCTGGCCGGCGAGCTCGAGGCCGACGCCGGCGATGCCATCATCACCGGTTCCTTCCTCTCGATGCGCCAGGATGCCGGCATGGCACTGCCGGGGCGGACCATCCGGGAGCTGCTGATCGACGAGGCCGCCCTGCCAGAGGTCCGGGCCGCCGGTCGGCGGCTGGTTGCAGCGGAGCGGGCGATGGCCGCCGGCGACGACGACGGGATGGCGTACGCCGAGGCCCTGGCCGAGTGGGGAGATCTCGGTGGCTACGAGATCGATGCCCAGTGGGCGGCGTCCGCGGAGCGCAGCGTCAAGACCAAGGTGGACGACCTCTCGACCAGGCTGGTCGGCGAGCTCTCGGGAGGCGAGCGGAAGCGGCTGATTCTCGATGTGCTGTTCAACACCGGCGTCGACGTGCTCCTGCTCGACGAGCCGGACAACTACCTCGACATCCCAACCCGGGTCTGGCTCGAGGACCAGATCGCCCAGTGCGCGAGCACGGTCCTCATGGTCAGCCACGACCGGGCGGTCCTCGAACGGTCCGCCACCAAGCTGGTGGTGGTCGAGGGAACCGGCGCCTGGGTCCACGGCGGCTCCTACGTCACCTTCCCGGAGGCCCGTGAGCAACGACAGAAGCGCCTCGGTGATGCCCTCAAACGGTGGAACGACGAGGAGCGGCGGCTGTACCGCCACATGAAGATCATGAAGCAGCGGGCGGCGGTGAACTTCAAGAACGCCACCAAGGCCAATGCGGCCGAGACCCGGTGGGAGAAGTTCGTGGCCGCCGGACCGCCGCCACCGCCGGTTCCGGATCAGCAGATCACGGTTCGACTCCGGGGCGGTGACTCGGCCCGCCGGGTTCTCGCTCTCGACGGGGTCCAGACCGACGACCTGTTCTTCCCGTTCACCGAGGAGGTGTACTTCGGGGAACGGGTCGGGCTGATCGGACCGAACGGCACCGGCAAGACCCACCTGCTTCGGGCCCTGGCCGGCCACAGTGAGCCGTCGGAGGGGACGATCAAGCTTGGGCCGAGGACGTCCGTCGGTACCTTCACCCAGATCAACGACCGGCCGGACTTCGTCGGCCGGACCGTGTTCGACATCATCCGGGAGCGGCTCGGCAACGACGAAGCGGCGATGAAGGCGCTCGGTCGGTACCGGCTCAGCGACCACGGCCGCCAGCCGTTCGAGACCCTCAGCGGCGGCCAGAAGGCCCGGGTCGAGGTGCTCTGCCTCGAACTGGAGGGCCACAACGTGCTGCTGCTCGACGAGCCGACGGACAACCTGGACATCGAGTCGTCCGAGGCCCTCGAACAGGCCCTGGAAGGGTTCGAGGGCACGGTGATCGCGGTCAGCCACGACCGGACGTTCCTCCGGACGCTCGATCGGTTCGTCATGATCAACGACGACGGCGACGTCTACGGGCTACCAGACTTCGCCACCGCCATGGATGCGCTGGCCGCCCCGGAGCGGCTCGGATCGATCCCGCTTGCGAAGTCGCTGATCCAGGTCTGACCGGCCGCCGCCCACATCTCCAGATCTTCTCCACATCGTCTCCAAGCTCGGACGGCGGTTCTCATCGATCGTTGAACCCATCGATCAACGATCCCGGCCAACCCGCCGGAAACGACAAGGAGAACCGCAATGTCCATGACCGAGACCCCCGTCGACAACGGTGTGAACGTCGAGGCCCTCCTCGGCGCCCGCCAGGCCATGAGCCAGATGCCCGAGGCCGCCGCCTTCGTCTGGAAGGCCACGAGCACCTGGGTGAACGGGGCCCACACCCGCACGGCGTTCGAGAAGTTCTTCGGCGCCGGCGACGAGCAGTCGCACACCACCCGCTTCGAGGTCGACACCGACCACCCGCCGGTCTTCGCCGCCGAGGACAACGGCATCACCCCGGTCGAGACCGTGCTGGCCGGCCTGTCCGGTTGCCTCTGCGCCGGGATCGCCTCGGTGGCCCAGAACCGTGGGATCCAGCTCCACCGGGTCGACGCCACCCTCGAGGGCGACATGGACCTGCAGGGCATCCTCGGCATCGACCCGGACGTCCGAAACGGCTACGCCGGGATCCGGGTCCGGTTCGACATCGACGCCGACGCAAGCGACGACGAGGTCCGGGCGCTTGTGGCCCAGAGCCAGAAGCGTTCGGCCGTGTACGACATCATCGCCAACCCGACCGCCATCGTCGTGGAGGTGGCCTGAGCCATGACCACCTCGATCCCCGTCGCCATCATCGGCGCCGGTCAGGCCGGACTGGCCATGAGCCGGTGCCTCACGGATCGCTCCATCGATCACGTTCTGCTTGAGCGGGGCGAGGTGGCACACTCCTGGCGGACCGAGCGGTGGGATTCCCTCCGACTGCTCACCCCGAACTGGATGACCCGGCTGCCGGGCCATCGCTACCAGGGCGGCGATCCGGACGGCTTCATGACCGGTGGGGAGGTCGTCGACCTCCTCACCGGCTACGGCCGGTCGTTCGCCGCACCGGTGCAGACCAACACCACGGTGACGTCGATCCGCACTTGCGGTGGCGACCACGTGATCACCACCGACCAGGGCGTCCATCGAGCCCGGGCGGTCGTGATCGCCACCGGTGCGGCCAGCACGCCACGTATCCCGGCCCTGGCCGCACAGCTGCCGGCCGCCATCGACCAGATCACGCCGATCCACTACCGCAATCCGGATCAGCTGGCGGACGGCCCTGTCCTGGTGGTCGGGGCCTCGGCCTCCGGCGCCCAGCTGGCGGACGAGCTCCGCCGCTCCGGCCGCGAGGTGACGCTGGCCGTCGGCGACCACACCCGGCTGCCCCGCACCTACCGGGGGATGGACATCCACTGGTGGATGGACACCATCGGGCTGCTCGGCGAACGCCACGACGAGGTGCCGGACATCGCCCGGGCTCGCCGCCTCCCGTCGCTGCAGCTGGTCGGGTCACCCGACCGCCGGGACCTCGATCTCAACGCCCTGGCCGACGCCGGGGTCGAGCTGGTCGGCCGGTTCGCCGGGGTGTCCGGCTCGACCGCCATGTTCTCCGGCTCCCTGGCCAACCTCTGCGCCTCGGCCGACCTCAAGCTTGGCCGGCTGCTCGATCGGATCGACGCCGTGGCCGCCGAGCGGGGATGGGACAGCGAACTGACCCCGGGCGAGCGCCCGACCCCGACCCGTCTCCCGGCCCCGGTCTCCACCCGGGACCTCCGGTCGGTGGCCACCGTCGTCTGGGCCACCGGATTCCGGCCCCAGTACCCGTGGCTCGACGAGCACCTGCTCGATCGCAAGGGCGCCATCCGACACGACGGCGGGGTGATGACCGAACCCGGCATGTATGTGCTTGGCCTCCCGTTCCAACAGCACCGAGCCTCCAGCTTCATCGACGGGGTCGGCCGCGACGCAGAAGCGCTGACGGCACACCTCGCCGGCTGGCTCGACACGACGAGCTCCCGCCGCCTGGCCGGCGTCTGAGCACCGAAACCAAGAAACAGAAACACAGAACCACAGAAAGGACCATGACCATGACTGCTACCCCGACGTCGACGACCGCCCCGGCCGAGCCGAACGGCGTGCCGCTGACCAAGCTCCACGGCACGATCGCCAAGCTGACCGAGAGCCCGGCGCTCGCCGCCTTCCGATTCACCGCCCGAAACCACTGGGTGACCGGTACCGCCTCCACCTCGACCATCCACGAGTGGCACGGCGCCGGCGCCGACCAGGTCCATGCGGCCGAGTTCTCGGCAACCGCAGACCACCCGACGCTCGGACACGGCCACGGCCCGACCCCGCACGAGTACGTCCTCCATGCCCTGGCCTCCTGCGTGGCCGCCGGGGTGGCCATGGCGGCCGCCAACCGGGGCATCACCCTGACCAGGTTGGAGAGCGTGGCCCGGGGCGACATGGACGTCCGAGGCGTGCTGGGCATCGATCCGGACGTCCGCAATGGCTTCTCGTCCATCGAACTGGTGGTCGACGTCGACGGCGACGCCCCCCGGGAGTCGCTCGACGCACTGATCGCCTCGTCGGTGAAACGGTCCGCCGTGTTCGACATCCTGACCGCCCCGACCTCCGTGGTCGTTCGGCCCGCCTGAGAGGAGCCAGCGATGGCCATGACCACCGAGACCTCGCCCGAGCGCAGCGGCGCTCCCGACCACCACGACTGGGAGCAGGCCGGTGATGCCTGGGGCCACGCCGCCGCCGACTGGGCCTGCCTGTTCGAGCCAT
Source organism: Actinomycetota bacterium (assembly GCA_039029715.1). Classification (GTDB taxonomy): domain Bacteria; phylum Actinomycetota; class Acidimicrobiia; order Acidimicrobiales; family SZUA-35; genus JAHELU01. The sequence continues at coordinate 5,949 of JBCCFN010000173.1, forward strand.
ACGCCCTCGACATCCTCCTCGCCGTTGCCGACCGGCTCGACTTCGGCGCCGGCGGCCGCATCGTGGACATCGCCTGTGGATCCGGGCTCGGCACCAGGCTGGCCGCAGCGGCCGGGGCCTCGGTCGCAGCGATCGACGCCTCGCCGGCCCTGATCGACATCGCCCGCACCCGATGCCCGGAGGCCGACGTCCGTCTCGGTTCCATGTTCGAGCTGCCCTGGGCGTCGGACAGCTTCGATGCCGCCATGTCGATCAATGGGATCTGGGGTGACTGCGACGCCGCCCTCGACGAAGCCCACCGGGTGATCCGCCCCGGTGGTCTGCTCGCCATCAGCTTCTGGGGTCGACACGGACCAGCCGATCTCCGGGGCGTGTTCAAGGCCTTTGCGTCCCTCAGCCCACCGACCGCGACCGAGGGCATGGTCCGGACCGCCGGCATCGGCAAGGATGGGGTGGCCGAGGCGATGTGCGAACGGGCCGGGTTCGAGGTGATCGAACACACCAGCCGGGTCTCGACCATCGAATGGTCTGATGCCGAGACCGCCTGGCGGGCCCTCCGCAGCTCCGGACCGGCCGTGCCCTCGCTCCGGTACTCCGGTGAGGACGTGGTCAGGGCGGCGGTGCTGGCCGGTATCGATCATTGCTGCGACCGCAACGGGATCTACCGGTTCCGAAACGACCACCACCTGGTCGTCGCCCGCAAGCCGACGGTCGGCTGAGCGTCCCGATCCGGTCCGGTCAGCGGGTGGCGACGATGACGTCCCGGTCGATCGAGGCATCGACCGTGTGGCGCATCGAGAACCCACCCCGGACCGTGATCGGGGCGAACCCGGCCTCGACCAGCGCCCGGTCGACGTCTCGCCGAGACCCGGTCCGGGTGTTCCAGGCCACACAGAGCGACCCGCCGGACCGCAGCAGCCGCCGCCAGACCGGCAGGACCCGGGCCAGCAGGCCGACGGTGTCCCGGCCGTCGTCGCCGGGGCCCGAGGTGCCCCCGCCGGCCCCCCGGTGCTGGACCCCGTAGGGAAGGTCGACGACGACGGCATCGACCGTCCGTTTCGTCATGGCGGTCGGTGGGTCGCCGGCATCACCGGTGAAGGTGGTGACCGTCTGGCCCCGGTCGGCCTTGAACCGGGCCCGGTCGGCGGCGACCCGCAGGGTGGCCACCCGTCCCTCGGCATTGCCGGGCCGGAACCGGTCAAGCTTGTGGGGCAACCGGGCCCGCTTGGCCCACTGCTCGACGAAGGTGGCGTGGTGCTCCAGGTCCCCCCGATCGACATCCAGGCCGATGGCGTCCAGCCCGTAGGCCAGCGCCCAATTGAGGGTCGTTCCCCGACCACACATCGGGTCGAGCACGGCGCCGGATGGTGCCGCCGGGTCGATGCCGGCGGTGGCCAGGGCGACGTTGAGCATGGCTCGGGCCAGACGCTCGTTTGTCTTGCCCCGGTACCGCTGGGTGGTGGCGAGCTCGGTCCCATAGGTCAGGTGTTCCTCGATCGGGACCGGTCGCCACAGGTCCTCCCCGGCAGACACGAACAATGCAGCCGAGGCCGACAGCTGACCGGCGAGCGGGGCCACGTCGGCCGGGTCGACCTCGGCGTCGAACCGCAGCGATCGAGTGCGGCCATCGATCACCCGCTCAACGTCGGTCAGCGCACCGGGCAGTCGCGCCTCGGCCACCAGCCGGAGCTCGGTGGCGGCGATCTCCGGCAGCGCTCCGGTGAAGACCCGGTTCAGGTCGGCGTCGAGGATCAGGAGGTAGCGCATGGCCGGCCGATGGAGTCGATCCGGGCAGCCTAGGGCTGTTGGGTGGGTTTGTGCATTTGTGAACCCCGGAGGCGGTCCGTAACGTTGATTCGATGGACCAGCCGGTCTCCGAGGCAACCGTTGGCCGACTCCCGGCCTATCTCCGCACGCTGGTCGACCTGGCGGCGGAAGACGTCGCCAGCGTGTCCTCCAGCCGGTTGGCCGAGCTGGTCGGGGTCAACTCCGCCACCCTCAGGCGGGATCTGGCGACCCTGGACATCACCGGAACCCGGGGCGTCGGCTATGACGTCAAGTACCTGCTGTTCGAGATCTCGGTCGCCCTCGGCGTCAACCAGGAGTGGCCGGTCGCCGTCGTCGGGGCGGGCAACCTCGGTCGGGCGCTGGCCAACTACCACGGCCTGGTCAGCCGGGGCTTCCCGATCCGGATCCTGTTCGACAACGATCCCGAGTTGGTCGGGACCGAGATCGGCGGGTTGACGGTCCATCACATCGATCGGCTGCCGAAGCTGGTGGCCGACCTGGGCATTGCGGTCGGGGTGATCGCCACCTCGGTCGAGGCGGCCCAGCAGGTGGCAGACGTGCTGGTCGAGGCCGGCGTGGCCTCGATCCTGACCTTCACCGCCGACCCGCTCACCGTGCCGGACCACGTGGTCGTCCGGCGGGTCGACCTGGCAACCGAGCTACAGATCCTGAGCTTCTACCAGCGCCGCGACACCGCGGTGTCCGGTGGTGTCGGCGTGCCGCTCGACGACCCGGACCGCTGACCGGAGCCGACGAGGTTCAGCGGATCAGCCGAGGTCCCCGAAGCGATCCCAGTGGGTCAGCTCGGCAGCCGGGATCCGGGATGCCGGTTTGAAGTCGGTGCCCTTGGTATAGGCGACCGGGAACAGACCGACCTGGGTGTAGCGGTCGTAGGGGATGTCGAGCAGCTCGGCGACCGCCTGCTCGTCCGGCAGGTGGAGGGTCGTCCACGCCGAACCGAGGCCACGGGCCCGGAGGGCCAACATGAAGCTCCAGACCGCGGGGAGGATCGAGCCCCACTGGCTGGCCTGGCCGAAGGTGTTGACCCGCTCGTCCCGCCGGCCCTCGATCAGGGGGATGACCAGGTACGGAGCGAGGTGGAAGTTGTCCGAGAGGTACTGGGCCGAGGTCCGGACCTTGTCTCGGCGCTCGGTTCGGATGTCGTCTTCTGCGTACTCCCGGCCGGGCTGGGATGCGTACCACTCGAAGTTCTTGGCGTAGTGGTCACGGACCGCCTTCTTCTTCTCCGGGTCGCCGATGACCAGCCACTGCCAGGCCTGAGTGTTGGACCCGGTCGGCGCCTGGAGGGCGACGTCGATGCAGTCGAGGATGGTCTGGCGCTCGACCGGTCGCTCGAAGTCGAGGCGCTTGCGGACCGACCGGGTCGTGGTCAGCACTTCGTTGGCCGTCAGATTCAATTCGGTCATGGGGCCTTTCCGTTGGTGATCGTCGAGCGGGCGCTACTGGATCAGGCGAAGACGGAGCGGCCGATCCACTCGGCGATCAGGGCCGGCTTGTCCTGGCCCTCGATCTCGACGGTCATGTTGCGGATCACGTCGACCGAATTGCCCTTGAGGGTGACCTCGGCGGTCTGCGACGTGGCCCGGACCCGAGCCCCGGCCGGGACCGGGTTGATGAAGCGGACCTTGTTCATGCCGTAGTTGACCCCCATCAGCATCCCCTCCATCGGCGGCAGGTCGCTCGGGATGGTTGTCTGCAGGTGGACCAGCATCGACAGAGTCAGGAACCCGTGGGCGATCGGCCCGCCGAAGGGGGTCTGGGCCGCCCGTTCCGGATCGATGTGGATGAACTGATGGTCCAGGGTGGCGTCTGCGAAGTCGTTGATCCGCTCCTGGCTGATCTCGAACCACTCGCCGGCGACCGGCTCCTCGCCGATCTGGCCCTTCATCGCCTCGTAGGCCTTCTCCGCGTTGGCGCTCATGTCGCTGCTCCTCAGTGCTTGGTCGTCCGGTCGCCGGACCCGTGTTGGTCGCCCGGGTCGTCGTGACCGCCAAGGTAGCCGTTACGCTGATCGCCACGAAACTTCGTATCGCCACCCGCAACAGCCCGCTCGCACTGTGGCAGGCCGAACACGTGGCCGATCTGCTCCGCCAGGTCGAGCCCGGCCTGGACGTGACGATGGTGTCAACGGCCACCTTCGGTGACCGACGGCTCGATTTGTCGATCCCGGAATTGGGCGGCAAGGGCGTGTTCTCGAAGGAAGTCCAGCAGCTGGTCATCAGCGGCGAGGCAGACATCGCCGTCCACTCGGCCAAGGACCTCCAGGCGGTCACGCCGGAGGAGTTGGTGATCGCCGCCTTCCCGGAACGGGGAGATCCCAGGGACGCCCTGGTCGGCACCGCCATGGCCGACCTGCCGCCCGGGGCCCGGGTCGCCACCGGGTCGAACCGGCGGGCCGCCCTGTTGCTCGAGGCTCGGCCGGATCTGGAACTCCATCCGCTCCGGGGCAACATCGCCACCCGGCTGGCCAAGGTCCGAGAATTCGATGCCGTGGTCATGGCTGCGGTCGCCCTCGATCGGCTGGCGGTCACGCCGCCGGTCGTCGACCGGTTCGATCCGGCCAGCTTCGTGCCCCAGGTCGGGCAGGGGGCGTTGGCGGTCGAGGCCCGTCGGGACGACAGCGACCTGGTCGACCTGGTCGGCCGGATCGATCACGGACCGACCTCGGGGGCGGTGACCGCCGAGCGGTCGTTCCTGGCCGAACTCGGTGGCGACTGCGAGCTCCCGGCCGGGGCCCACGCCTCCGTCGTCGGTGACGGACCGGCCGCCACCATCGAGATCCAGGGTGTCCTGGCCGGCACGGACCTTGGCCACCTGCAACGGGCGGTCGAACGTGGCTCGTCATCGGCCGATCCCGGACGGGTCCTGGCTCGGCGCCTGCGAAAGCAGCTGGAGGCCGCCCAGTCCTCCGATGGCGCCTGACCCCCACGGGCCGCCACCGCCCCGTGTCATCGTCACCCGGTCCGAGGCTGACAACCGGTCACTGATCGACGCCCTCAACCGGACCGGCATCACGGTGATCCCCTTTCCCCTGGTTGCCGTGATCGAGCCCAGCGACGGCGGTGACGCCCTGCGGGCCGCGGTCGAGCGGCTGGCCGACTACCGCCACGTCGCACTGACCTCGGTCAATGCCGTCGCCGCAGTGGCCGAGGCCATCGATGGCCGGGACTGGCCGGCCGGGACCGAGGTGGCAGCGGTCGGACCGGTCACCGCAGCGGCGGCCGCGGCCCAGGGGTGGCCGGTGGGCATCGTCCCGGTCGAGGCCACCGCAGCGGCGCTGGTGGCCGGCTTCCCCCCGGCACCGAGCCTCGTCGGTCCGGCCCGGCCGTCACCGGGTCCGCCGGGATCGGCCGCCGATCCCGTCCGGGTCCTGGCGCCGTTGTCCTCCCTGGCCGCAGACACCGTCGTCGACGGCCTCG
>JBCCFN010000174.1:0-11145 GCA_039029715.1 Actinomycetota bacterium
CCGGACGCTGTCCGGGGGCGAGACGTTCCTCGCCTCCCTCGCCCTGGCCCTCGCCCTGGCCGACTCGATCGCCGAATTGGCTCCGGTCGACGCCCCCCGGCTGGACTCGATGTTCCTCGACGAGGGGTTCGGGACCCTGGACCCCGGAACCCTCGACGTCGTGGCCGGCGCCATCGAGGAACTGGCCTCGACCGGTCGGATGATCGGCATCGTGACCCACGTGGGAGATCTGGCCGAGCGGATGCCGGCGCGGTTCGAGGTGTCGAAGGGTCCGACCGGATCCAGCGTCGAGTTGGTCGGCCAGTGACCACGTTGTCTCCGGCCGCCGGTGCCGGCCCCGGAGCGGGGATGCGGTTCGCGGTCGACACCTGGGCCCCCGACTACGGGACCAGCCGGGAGGAGGAGCTGCGGGAGGCGGCCAGGCCGGTCGACGTCTCGGTCGAGGTCGCCCCGGACCGCTGGGCCCCGATCGACCCGACGGCCGGGCCGGACCCGGCTGCGGTGCCGGACACGGTGACCTTCGTCGACGGGGTCCGGCGGATCGATGCCCGGATCTGGATCGCCACCGACCCGACCACCGATGCCGACCCGGCTGCGGCCGGGGCCCCGGCCGGCCTCGACGCCGCCGGGGTCTGTGCCACCGTGGCCGCCGGTGCGGTCCGCTGCACCCCCGGCTCGGCCACGATCGTCGCCGCGGTCGTCAAACGGGCCCTGTTCACCGCCGCTCCCGCGGCGGCAACACTGGACCTCGGGCCGGCCGGCCGCTACGAACTGAAGCCACTCCCGGTGGCCACCGACGACGCCCTCTACCTGGCCGTCCATCGCCACATGACGTCGATCGAGGAGGAACTGTCGCACGACCTCGACGAGCCCGGGCTGGTGGTGTTCGACGGTCCGCTCGGGGTCCGGGACGGGGCAAACGCCGCCGGCTACATCAAGTCCCAGCACGTCCAGTACCTGACCGAGCCCGCCCATCAGGCGGTGATCGCCGCCCTCACGCCGGGCGAGCGGACCCCGCTGTTCCGTATCGGGGGCGAGTTGCCGAACTGGTCCTGGTATCTCCGGCTGCCCGGCCCCCGGAGCCACTCGATGAGCGGGGTGGTCCGGGTCGAGCTGCCGGCACTCGGCGATGCGGCCGGGGCCGCCGATCGGGCCGATGAGATCACCGCCGCCCTGCCTCGGTTCGCCAGCGAGGCCCACAAGGACGCCCGGGCCCCACAGAACCTGTATCCGATCGCCGGGTTGGAGCGGGAACTGCGGCGTCGCCTCGGGGACGCGGCCCTGCTCGATCGGGCCCTCCGCCGCCACGCCGGCCGCTGAGCCACTCGACCTCGGGGGACGCGCCGGGCCGGTCGGCCCGTACCCTCGACGGTCATGGCCACTTCATCCTCCGGCGGCCGCCACGGGCGGTATCGGGCCGCAGCGGTCTGCACCCCTGGCCTCGAGGCGGTCTGTGCCGCCGAGCTGACCGAGCTCGGGATGCGGCCGAAGTCGGCCGGACCGGGGTTGTTGACGTTCGAGGCCAACCGCAGACAGCTGTATGCGGCCAATGTGTGGTTGCGGACCGCAGCCCGGGTCACCGTCCGGGTCGCCACGTTCCGGGCCACCGATTTCGCCCATCTCCAGGACCATGCGGCAACCATCGACTGGGACCGATGGGTGCCACCCGGCTTCGCCCCCCGATTCCGGATCACCTCGACCGACTCGAAGCTGTATCACACAAAGGCCATCGCCCAGCGACTCCATCAGGTCGGTAAGCCACCGTCGATCGATGAGCCGGAACAGACCTTCATCGTCCGGATCGACCGCAACACGGTGACGATCTCGGCCGACAGCTCCGGCGAGGCACTGCATCGCCGGCCGTGGCGGACCAGCCTTGGGGACGCCCCGATTCGCCCGACGATGGCGGCCGCCCTCCTCCGGCTGGTCGGTTGGACCCCGGCCGATGCCCTGGTCGATCCGTTCTGTGGCTCGGGCACGATCGGCATCGAGGCCGCACTGCTGGCAGCCGGGATGCCGCCCGGTGGGGAGCGGGCCTTCGCCTTCCATGACTGGCTCGACTTCGACCCCGGGTCGTGGGCCAGCGTTGTCGGCGGCATCGGCGCCAGCCTCGACGGGGCGGCGGTGCCGGCGCCGATCGTCCTGGCCGACCGTGACCCGGCCATGGCGGCCGCCACCGAGGCCAACGCCGAGGCCGCCGGAGTGGCGGACCGGTTGTCTGTCGAGACCAGGGTGGTTGCCCATCTCCGGGCCCGAACCGACCGGGGATGGCTGGTGACGAACCCCCCGTATGGTCGCCGGTTGCAGGGAGGTGACCCGGCGGCCCTCTACCGGCGGCTGGGGGCGGTGACCCGGGAACGGCTCCCCGGCTACGGCCTGGCGGTCGTCACCTCGGATCGGACGTTGGCCCGGGCCGCAGATGGCCGGCTCCGATCGGTGGCCCGGTTCCGCCACGGTGGGCTCGGTATCGCCGCCTACACCCGGGGCGCCGCAGCCCAGGCCGGCGCAGACGCCCCGGACGCCGAGCCGGCGGAGCGGCAGGGCAAATCGGCGGAGGGGCCCGAGCGGGCCGACTAGATTCGGGTCGTGCTCGACCACGTGGCCGCCCTGGCAGACAACTCGACCCGGTTCGCCGCCGCCATCGAGTCGACCGTCGACGCAGCCGGGACGCCGTCGACCGCCGCAACGGTCCCGGCCTGCCCGGACTGGTCGGCCGCAGACCTGGCCTGGCACCTGACCGAGGTCCAGTACGTCTGGGCCGTCATGACCGGCGACCGCCTGTCGGCCTATACCGAGCTGACGCCGCTGGAACGACCGGCGGACGCCGACCTGCTCCCGCTGTTCCACCACTGGTCCGGGCGGCTCGGCGAGGTGCTGACGGCCAGGGACCCGTCCGAGACCTGCTGGAGCTGGCATCCCGAGGGTGGCACGGTGGCCTGGGTGCGCCGGCGGCAGGCCCAGGAGGCCCTGATCCATCGGGTCGACGCGGAGCAGACGCTGGCCGGGACCGGTGGTCCAGGGGTCGGACCGATCGACGAGGAACTGGCGGCTGACGGCATCGATGAGATCTTGCGGGTCATGCTCGACGTGGACCCGGTCCCGGCCTGGGGCCGGTTCGAGCCGGATGGTTCGACCGTGCGGTTGGTCACCCGATCGCAGCGGTGGGACATGGAGCTTGGCCGGCTGATCGGCACCGACGACGATGGCAACGATCGTGACCTCGGGGCGGTCCGGATGGAGGAGGCGGGCGACCGGACGCCGGACGCAACGCTCCGGGGATCGGCCGGGGCGATCGACCTGTGGCTGTGGCGTCGCCGGGGTCTCGACAGCGGGCCCGGTGGCGAACTCGAGGTCGACGGTGATCGCGGGGTCGTCGAGCGGCTGGCCGACCTGGCCGCCATCGACTGACGCCGGCCGCAATCGCGCAACTTTCGTCAAGTTCGGGCGGCCTACGAGGGCTACGGTGGCCCGATGGCGCCGACCCTCAACGATCTGCTGCCGGTCCTGGCCGAGCTGAGCGGGGACCGTGGCCGGGACGTCCCGCTGCGGGAGGTCGCGGCCCGGGTTGCCATGTCACCCCATCACGCACAGCGGACATTCCGTCGGCTGGTCGGCGAGAGCCCGAAGCAGTACCAGCTCCGTCTCCGTCTGGAGACCGCAGCGGTCCGGTTGGTGACGACCGACGATCGGGTGGTCGACATCGGGATCGAGTGCGGCTTCGCCGACCACGCCACGTTCACCCGGGCCTTCGGCCGGCGGTTCGGTCGGTCGCCGGTGGCCTACCGCAGGCGTTCCGCCGAGCGGTCCGGGCCGGGGGAGTTCAGCGCAGACCCCGGGGCCTGCATCGGCCTGTACCGGACGCCGACGACCAGACCGACCGGACCGGCCAGACCGGCCCGCTCGGCCCGGCCGGACCGCTCGGGCGCCACACGACCATCGATCCAGAACGGAGCCCCCGTGCCCTATGACATCGAAGTGACCACGCTGCCCGAGACCCCGATCCTGTACACCACCCGTCGGGTCGAGCACGCCGAGGTCGCAGACCAGCTGGCCGAGATGCTCCCGGACGTGTTCGCCTACGTCATGGAGGCCGGGCTGCCGATGGCCGGCCCGCCGTTGGTCCGCCACAACCAGGCCAGCCCGGCCTTCGTCACCCTCGACGCCGCCATCCCCCTGGCCACCCCGGCCGACGGTCCGGCCGACCGGCCCCACATCGTGGCCGGGACCCTCCCCGCCGGTCCGGCCGCGGTCACGATCCACACCGGGCCCTACCACACCCTGGGCTAGGCCCACGTCGCCATCTCCCGCTGGTGCGCGGCAAACGACCGGGAACCGGGCGGGGCCCCATGGGAGGTCTACCTGACCGACCCCGGCGACGTGCCGGACCCCGCCGACTGGCAGACCCAGGTGGTGTGGCCGCTGCGGTGACCCCTCGGCCGGCCTACGACCGGTACGGTCGGGGGTCGAAGCCCAGGGCCCCGTACCGGGCCTCGACCGCAGCCAGGGTCTCCTCGCACCAGTACGGTGAGCCGGGCTGGGGGAAACCGAGGACGGCCCGCTGGTCGAGGTCGGCGGTTGCGATCAGCCGTTCCATGTACTGCGACCGGCGGTACATCGACCACGACCAGCCCGGATGGAGGGTGCTGATCCACTCGCACTCGGCCCGCCGGTAGGTGAGGTTCATGGCGAGGCGGAACCCGCCGGGCCGGAGCGGCGTCCCCCGGTGCCAGGTGTCGTGGCGGTAGAAGATGATGTCGCCGGTCCGGTAGCGGGTGTGACGTTCCCTCCGGTACAACTCGGCCCGCCACGGGGCGAGCTCCGGCCGGACCTCGGCCAGGTAGGCCTCGGCCGCTCGCCGGTCGTTGACGTAGCGCAGCTGGCCGACCCCGGGGGTGTCGACGATCGGCCACCGGTAGGCCGGATCGTCCGGGCCGGTCCGGGGTACCACCGCGGTCGATCCGCCGCAGTCGGCGTGATCGGCGAGATAGAGGATGGCCTCGACCGCTTCCGGTCGATCCCACGGCGCCGGATGGGCCAGGGTGTGGTTCGGGTAGTCGACATGGATCCGCTGATCCTGGTTGTCGAGCGAACCTGCGGTCCGCTCGACCCGGCCGTACTTCGGCCACAGGTCGGCCTGGGACAGCCGGAGATCGGCGATCGGGCGACCGAGCAGCTGGCCCATGGCCCGGAGCAGGCGTCGATGGAGGGCCACCCGATTGAGTGCGGTCACCTCGCTTGGGAAGACGATGGCACTGCCGAAGTCGGCGATCGCATTGGCCTCGTCGGTACCGGGTGTCGGGAACCGGTCAGCGGCGGAGGTGCGGAGCTCCTCGACCAGGTCCGCCGGCAGGATCCCGGACACGAAACAGAAGCCCCGCTCCCGCCAGGACGCGACCTGGTCCGGGGTCAACGGATCCCCGCCGGCCGCCGCCGGGGTTGGGTCGATCAGGACCGGTTCCTCAGCCACCGCCGAACCGTAACCCAGGTCTGTGGCCTCGGCCGCTCACGGAGCGATCGTGATCGAGGAGTCTGGCCCCTCGAACCGGAAACCGTCACCGGTTTCGACCCAGCCGGTGGCGGCCGTCAACGCGGCGAGGACCGCCTCTTCCTGGGCTCCGAGCTCCGGACCGCAGTCCTGGGCGGACCCGCCGGGGATGGTGAACGAGGCAGTCCCATCCTCCTCGAGGCTGAACGAGCCGAAGTAGGTGTTGCAGCCCGGCAGGACCTCCAGGCCGCCGAACTCGGTCTCGATGGCGACCGAGGCGATCGTCGCCAGCTCGACCGGCTCCCCACCGAGCACAACGGCGGTGACCAGGAACCCGCCGTCGAACCGCTGGTCTGCGACCTGGACCCGATCCGGATCGACCGGCCCGGCCCCACCGTCTGGCCCGTCGCCATCATCGACGGCCCCGCAGGCGGTGAGGCCGACCACCAGGATCGAGATCACGGCCAGCAGCCCGGACCGGGGGGCGGCGGACCGTCCGGTGGAACGTCCTTGGCTTCTGGCCAGCACGGAGCGCACGGTATCAGTGCCCACCGCCACCGGAGGTGATCTCGGTGACACGTTGATTCACCGGTGTTGGTCGGGCACCCTTCATAGTCGTGCATGATGTGGCCGATAGTCGTGCAGTGGACCTCCTCGTCACGTGCCGCGCCGCCGGAAGCGGGCCCCGATGACACATCACGTTCAGGTGCCGGGCACCCGGGTCGACCACGTGGTCACCCCGGCGACGCTCGACGAGGCACTCGAGTTGCTCTCACGGCCGGAGACCAGGCCGGTGGCCGGCGGCACCGACCTGCTGGTCGAGCTGGATCGAGGGGAGCGTGGTGACGTTCGGATGCTGGTCGACCTGACCCGGATCGCCGGTCTGGACACGATCACCGAGGCCGACGGCATCATCACCCTCGGCCCGCTGGTGACCCACAACCAGGTGGTGGCCAGCGAGTTGTGTCGTCTGGCCGCCGCCCCGCTGGTCCAGGCCTGCTGGGAGGTCGGTTCGCCCCAGCTCCGGAACCGGGCAACCATCGCCGGCAACGTCGTCACCGCCAGCCCGGCCAACGACACCCTCAGCCCGCTGGTCGCCCTCGACGCTTCGGTCACCCTGACGTCTCGGCGAGGCAGCCGGACCATGCTGCTGTCACAGTTCCATCGCGGGGTCCGCAAGACGGCGATCGAGCCGGACGAGCTCCTGACCTCGATCAGCTTCCCCGCCCTGGACCGGGACAGCGATGGCATCTACCTCAAGCTCGGCCTGCGGCGGGCCCAGGCCATTTCGGTGGTGCACGTGGCCGTGGTGTGCCGGCTCAGTCGGGCCCGGACCCGCCGGGGAACGATCGGTCGGACCCGGCCCCAGCGGACGTCGTCCCGGCCGTTGCGAGATGGTGGCTTGCGGATCGAGTCGGCCCGGATCGCGCTCGGCAGTGTCGGGCCGACGATCGTCCGGGCGGTCGAGGCGGAGCGGCTGCTCGACGGGAGCCCGTTCGATGACGAGGTGATCGCGGCCGCCGCGACCGCGGCTGCCGATGCCGTCTCGCCGATCGACGACCTCCGGGCCCCGGCCGACTACCGGCGGGACCTGGTGGCCGAGATGGTCAGCCGAGCGCTGGCCGCCATCCACGACGGCCGGGGGATCGTTCCTGAGGCGCCGGCGCTGCTGTGGGGGCGGACCGACGGTCGCTGGCCGGCGTGGTCCGATCAGGGGGCCGAGCAAGGTCCGGACACGCCGATCGTGGCGGTCGTCAACGGGGAACCGGTGGCCACGGTCGGTGCCGGGGACACGCTGCTGGACTGGCTCCGAACCACCGGGGCGACCGGGGTGAAGGAGGGCTGTGCCGAGGGCGAGTGCGGATCCTGCACCGTCCACGTCGACGGGATGGCGGTGCTCGGCTGCCTGGTACCGGCCACCAGGGCCCACGGGACGACGGTGACCACGATCGAGGGGCTCGCCGCCACCGCACCGGCGCCGGAGGGGCAGGACAACGGGTCGAACGGCCCGGCCCTCCACCCGCTGCAGGCCGCGTTCGTGGCCACCGGCGCGGTCCAGTGCGGGTTCTGCATCCCCGGGCTGCTCATGTCCGGCGCCAAGCTCCTCGAGGAGCACCCGGCGCCGAACGACGCCCAGATCAAGGCTGGGCTGTCCGGCAACCTGTGCCGGTGCACCGGCTACTACAGGGTCGAGGACGCGGTCCGGGTCGCCATCCGGGACGGCGGCGACGAGGTCCACCCGTGAGCCTCGGCCGGTCGGCGACCAAGATCGATGCCGCGGACAAGACCACCGGGGCTGCCGCCTATGCCGGTGATCTCGAACCGGACGGGGTCCTCTACGCCAAGGTCGTGTTCACCGACCAACCGCACGCCCGGCTCGTCGCACTCGACACCTCGGCCTGCGAGCGGGCGCCGGGCGTGGTGACGGTGGTGACCGCTTCCGATGTACCGGTCAACGAGTACGGGCTGACGATGTCCGATCAGCCGGTCCTGATCGGACCCCCCGCCCCGACCGACGGTGGTGACGGCCGGAACGGAACCGGCGGCGACGGCGATCCCGCCAACCGGTCGACCGGCCGGGTCCGGGCCGACATCTCCCGGTGGGAGGCAGACCATCTGGCCGTCGTCGTTGCCGAGACCGAGGCCCAGGCCGCAGCGGCCGCCCAGTTGCTGCAGCCGACCTGGGCCTCGCTGCCGATCGTGGCCGACATCGACGCCGCCCTGGCCGATGATGCCCCGCTGCTCCATCCCGAGGAGAACGCCGGGGCCAACCACCCCGGGTCGAACGCCTACCACCACTACGTGATCCGCCGGGGCGACGCTGCGGCGGCCATGGCCGGCGCCGAGGTCGTGGTCGAGGGGACCTACGAGCTGCCGTACCAGGAGCACGCCTACCTCCAGACCGAGGCCGCACTGGCCTACCTGGATGACCAGGGCCGGATCACGATCGAGACCGGCGGGCAGTGGACCCACGAGGACCGCCAGCAGGTGGCCCACGCCCTGGACCTGCCCGAGGATCGGGTTCGCATCATCTACCGGGCGATCGGTGGCGCATTCGGCGGCAAGGAGGACATGAGCCTCCAGATCGTGCTGGCCCTGGCGGTCCGCAAGCTGTCGGCGGCCGGGATCGATCGGCCGGTCCGGTGCCAGTGGAGCCGGGAGGAATCGATCATCGGCCATCACAAGCGGCATCGGGGTCGGGTCACGACCCGCTGGGGGGCCAACGCCGACGGCACCCTGGTGGCGGTCGAGGCCACCGGCCATCTCGATGCCGGGGCCTACAACTACACGTCGAACAAGGTGCTCGGGAATCTCCATCTCACCGTCGCCGGGCCCTACGAGGTGCCGCACGCCCGGATCGACTCCTGGGCGGTGTACACCAATGCCGTGCCGGGAGGAGCGTTCCGGGGGTTCGGCGGGCCCCAGGGGTGTTTCGTTGCCGAGAGCCAGATGAACAAGCTGGCGGCGGCCACCGGCATCGACCCGGTCGAGCTTCGTCGCCGCAACATCCTGCGGGAAGGGTCGTTGGGGATCACAGACACCGAGCTGCCGCCCGGGGTCAGCCTGCCCGAGGTGGTCGAGGCCTGCGCCGTCGCCGCCGACTGGGCCGCCCCGCTCCCGCCGACCGGCCCGATGGCCGCCTTCGCCTCCCTCGCCCCGGCCGAGGACACGGTTCGCCGGGGCCGGGGCTTCGCCTGCGCCTACAAGAACGTCGGGTTCTCGTTCGGGTTTCCCGAGCGAAGCGAGGCCACCGTGATCTTCCACGGCCCGAAGGCCGACGACGGCGGCATGGCCGATCCGGACGCCGTTCCCGACCGGGTCGAGGTCCACCTGGCCGGGGCCGACGTCGGTCAGGGGGCCCACACCGCGTTCTGCCAGATGGTGGCCGAGGCCGCAGGTGTCGAACTCGATCGGGTCGATGGCCAGTTCTCCGACACCGGCTCCTCCGGCGACTCCGGCTCGGCCTCTGCGTCCCGGCTGTCGTTCATGACCGGCAACGCCATCCTCGGCGCGGTCGAGGAGGCGGACAAGGCGTGGCGGGACGGGGCGCGGCCGGCCGAGGGGTTCTTCCGTTACGTGCCGCCGCCGACGGAGCCGCTCGACCCCGACGGCGGGCCGACCGTCCCCAACTTCGCCTACGGCTACGTGGCCGAGGCGGTCGACCTGTCGGTCGATGTCACCACCGGCCACATTGTGGTCAACGACGTGGTCTGTGCGGTCGATGTCGGTCGGGCCATCAACCCGCTCCTGGTCGAGGGGCAGGTCGAGGGAGCGGTGGTCCAGGCCCACGGCTACGCGCTGTCCGAGAACCTCCGGGTCGAGGATGGTCGGATCCTCAATCCCCGGTTCAGCGGCTACCTGATCCCCGGTATCGGCGACATCCCGGAGCGGGTCAGGACGGTGATGGTCGAGGTACCGGACCCCCGTGGGCCGTTCGGGGTCCGGGGCATGGCCGAGATGCCGCTCATTCCCTACGCTCCGGCGGTCACCGCCGCACTGTTCGACGCCACCGGGGTGTGGTTCGATGCGATCCCGCTGACCCCGGCTCGGGTGCTGGCCGGGCTCAAGGCGGCCGGCGTCACAAGGTCTTGACCCTGGCGATGAACTCGGCGGAGTCGCTGAACTCGGCCATGACCGCCCCCCGCTTCAGTCCCTGACCGAGCAGTCGCAGCCAGTGGGCCCGGCCGCCGGGGTCGGCCGCACGGCCGAGCACGTTCTGGTAGACCAGGTCGACGAACTGGCCGTCGCTCAGCGCCCCATAGCGGTTGATGAACTCGGCCGAGGTGGCGAACTGGCTGCTGATGGCCCGACTCGGCAGGCCGGTGTTGATCCAGTAGTCGAGGCCGCCGTCGTCTGGGCGGCGCTGGAAGTAGGCCATGTAGAGCCGACCGACCGGACCGTTGGCCTCGATGGTCGACAGGTCGCCCCTGGTCCGGTCGATGAACTCGCCGGACTCGGAGAAGCCGATCATGACCTCGCCCCGTGACACGCCCCGGTCGAGGATCGAGGTCCAGTGGGCCAGGCCTTCGGCGTCGGCCTCCCGGCCGAGCACGTTCCGATAGACCACGGCAACGAACTCCCGGTTGGTGAGTGACCCGTAGCGGGTCCGGAACTCGGACGAGGTCACGAACTCGGCCGAGATGTCTCTGAGCCCGACCCCGGCCTGGCGGACCTCGGCCCAGTACTCGTAGCCCTCCTCCTCCGGGTGGCGGAGGAAGTAGGCCAGGTACAGCCGGGCCACCTCGGCCCGCCTGGTCCGGCGATTCGACACCGTGATCGGGACGTTGCGGGGCGTCCCGCCGCCGGATCCGGGTGTCGAAAGGAAGCCGAGGTCCTGGTGGTCCCGCCCCATGACCTCCACCCCGTCCGCCCCGAGCCAGCGGGTCACGAGGTTGCCGTAGAACTCACGGAAGTCGACGGTCGGGATCAGGTTCTTGTGGCGGTCGAGGGCGGTCAGGGACGGGGCCTGGCCATGGAAGCCGCCGTTGACCCCGGCACCGATGGCGAACATGGCGTTCGCGGTGCCATGGTCGGTCCCGCTGCCGTTCGACGGAACCCGCCGCCCGAATTCCGACGTGCCGACCACGATCGTCCGATCGGCGAAGTCGGGGTGGAGGGTGCCGAAGAACTGCTCCAGCCCGGTGTTGATCTCCTGCATC
>JBCCFN010000175.1:0-11105 GCA_039029715.1 Actinomycetota bacterium
CCCAACTGCCGTCGCTACAACGCGAACACCACAACCACACCCCACCCCGGCCCCAACAACTGTCGCTACAACGCGAACACCACAACCACACCCCACCCCGGCCCCAACAACTGTCGCTACAACGCGAACACCACAACCACGTGGCGAGGGCCGAGCGGTCGTGGCGGTGGGGTGCCGGTCAGGGGGCGCGGGACGAGCCGACCCGCGAAGAGTCAGCCGCTACCTCGCCGTTCGGGAGCGAAGGCGCAGCCGCTCAGTTGTTCTCGGCGTCGCCGACCAGCGCCCGCCGTTCCTTCTCGGTCATGCCGCCCCAGATCCCGTGCTGCTCGCGGATCTTCATTGCGTAGTCCCGACATTCCCGAAGCACCGCGCACCCTGCGCAGATCTCCTTGGCCCGCTGCTCCCGGCGGCGCTTGTCCGGCCGCCGTTCGAGCCGCGGCGGCGGGAAGAAAATCTCGTTGTGCGGTCCCCGGCATGCCGCCCGGTACTGCCACAGGTCGTCGACTTGCTGTGCGCTCACTAGAGACCCCCCTCAATCAGTGCCCGAATGCTACGACTCGGTGACGAAGGGCACAAGGGTGGTGTCAACTGCGTTCGCGATAGTCCTTCGCTCCGCCTTCTTCCGGCTCGATCTCCAAAACCAGACGATCGATGCCGATCACCCGGACCGGACCGCCCTTCTCCACCGGGGTCGCCCGGTTGGTGATGGCCCGCCAGGCGACGTCCCGGATCTGCACGGTGCCTTCGGGGTCGACATCGGTCAGGGCCTCCCCGATCTCGCCAATCATCCACTTCCGACCGATCGTCGGGGTCGAGAACCGGGTCCGGACCATGGACGGCATGCCGCTGTAGGCATAGAGCACCACCCCGATCAGCCCGACCACCAGCGTGACCCGGGACATCGAGAGGCCGTCGTAGAGGAACCACGTCCCGATCACGAAGGTCGCCACGCCGAGAATCGTGTACAACCGCGGGACGTTGGTCTGGATGTCGACCGCAAGGAACACCATGGCCAACAGCAGCAGGGCGATGGCCCACCAGCGTGTCGGCAGGACCGCCAGACCGTATGACCCGAGGGCCAGGAACCCGGCGCCAAGTACGCCGGCCACGCCGACCCCGGCGGTGAACAGCTCGAACACCAGCAGCGACAGCCCGATGGCGAAGAACAGGTAGGCGACCTCCGGGCTGGCCACGGTGTGGAACAGCTGGCTGCTCAGCGGGAGGCCCGAGATCAACGCGGTGGTCACCGGGAGGGTTTCCAGCTGGCCATCCTCGTTCTCGCAGGCGAAGGTGTCGTAGCCGTCGAGGTTGGTGGCGAACGAACCGATCGACACCACGTTCTGCAGCGGGCCGACCGACACCCCGGCCTGGATCGCCTCGTCTGCGGTCAGCGTCTCGTCCTCGATGTCGATGGTGGCGCCGGCGAACGGGTCACCCCAGTCGGCGGGGAGTCGACGGTCACCGAGGTTGCCGATGGTCGAGTTTGGGGTCACGCCGACCACGTCGGCCACCGCAGCCAGCTCGGCCGCACCGCCCTGGGCGGTCGAACCGGTCTGGCCGACCCACAGGGCGACCTGGAGCGGCGAGTCGTTCAGCCGGTTTGCCAGCTCCAGATAGTCGGCGTCTTCCAGCACCGACCCCTTGGAGTTCATCCACAGCACCACCGCCAGCACGTCGGCCTCGGCCTCGGCCCGGTCGAGTTGACCCAGTATGTAGTCCTTCACCACCGGGTCGATCAGACCGGCGACCTTCAGGATCCGGACCTGCTCGTCGCTGGCGGCCACATCGGTCCGGTCCGCCGGGCAGGGCGGAAGCGAACCGTCCGCCCCCTCCGTAGCGTCACCCTGGGCCAGGTCGGCTTGGCCACCAACGGTCGCCGTGGTGGCACCGGCCAGGAGCAGGACCACGGTGCCGGTGGTCAGAGCGACGCCCAGTAGTCTTCGAACCAGTGTCAGCTGCTTTGCTCGCCGCATCCAATGTCCTCGTCGTGGCCGGTAAGGGCGGTGTCGGGAAGACCACCGTAGGGGCTTCACTCGGCATCGCGGCGAGCCGGGCCGGTTCTGACGTGCTGCTGGTCGAGCTGGAGGGTCACAGCAATCTGAGCTCGACCCTCGGGGTCGATCGGCTCGGCTACGACGAGGTCGAGATCGACCTCGGACCGGCCGGGGGGTCGGGCCGGCTCCGTGCCCGCCAGATCGCCCCGGACGACGCGCTGGCCGACTATCTCGACAAGGCCGGCCTCGGCATGGTGAGCCGCCGGCTGATCCGCACCGGGGCGATGGAGGTGGTCACCGCGGCCGCTCCCGGTATCCGGGACCTGCTGACCCTCGGCAAGATCCGGCAGCTGGAGCAGGCCGAGGTGGCAGACCTGATCGTGGTCGACGCCCCAGCAGCCGGACACGCCCTCACGTTCCTCACCGCTGCGGCCGGGCTGGCCGACGCCAGCTCCGCCGGGCCGGTCCGGGAGCAGGCCGACCAGGTCCTCGAGATGTTCGCTGACGATCGGCGCTGCCAGGTCGTGCTCGTCACCCTGGCCGAGGAGACACCGGTGACCGAGACGATCGAGACCGCGTTCAGCCTGGAGGACCGGGTCGGGCTGAAGCTCGGCCCGGTGGTGGTCAACGGACTGTGGCCACCGATCGACGGGCTGATGGCGGCGGCGGACGGGCTGCGGTCCCGGCGGGCTGCCGGCGTGTTGGCCGCCAGGCGGGCGGCCGAGCACCGGGTGGCCCGGGTCGGAGCCCAGCAGACCGAGATCCAGCGGCTGGCCGCCCAGCTTCCGCTCCCCCAGATCCACCTCCCCTTCCTGTTCCGGGACCGCTTCGGTGTGGCCGAGCTCGGCGAGCTGGCGGACATCCTGGCCGCCGGGCCGGTCGGTGCCCGTGGCTGACCGGCCGGCCCCGCTGCTCGACGTCCTGGCCGACCGGCGGGTAGTGCTGTGCCTCGGGTCCGGTGGGGTCGGCAAGACCACGACGGCGGCGGCGGTGGCCCTGGGGTTCGCCGCCCGGGGTGAGCGGGCGGTCGTGTTGACGATCGACCCGGCCCGCAGGCTGGCAGACGCCCTGGGGCTCGGGGGCGGGATCGGCAACGAGGCGGTTCGGCTACCGGCCCCCAACCGGTCCGCCGGCCGGGGTGAGGCGTGGGCGGCCATGCTCGACCCGTCTGCGACGCTGGAAGGGATCGTCCGGGACGGGGCGACCGATGCCGCCCAGGCCGAACGGATCCTGTCGAACCGACTGTTCCGCAACCTGACCTCATCGCTCTCCGGGACCAACGAGTACATGGCGGCCGAGCGGCTCCATCAACTCCATCAGGACGAACGGTTCGACCGGGTGATCGTCGACACCCCGCCGTCCCGCCATGCCATCGACTTCCTCGACAGCCCGGGGCGACTGACCCGGTTCGTCGATCACCGCCTGTACCGCTCGGTCTTCGCTCCCCGGCACAGCCTGCTTCGGCCGTTCAACGCCGGGAGTCAGGTCATCATGCGGTTGCTCGGGCGCCTCGTCGGCACGTCCCTGGTCGACGACGTGGTCGAGTTCTTCGCCGAGTTCGAGGGGTTGGACCGGGAGTTCCGGCGGCGGGCGGCCGAGATCGAAGCGGTGCTGGCCGGGCCGACCACCGCCCACGTTCTGGTGGCTGCGCCCCGAGAGGATCGGCTGGCCGAGGCCCGCTGGATCGCCGGCAAGATCGCAGACCGGGACCGGTCTCTGGACGCCGTGATCATGAATCGGGTGGTCCCGGTCGATATCGAGGCGGCCCGGGCCGCCATGGCCGAAGCCGAATCACTCGACCTGATCGGACCGTTGGCCCAGAACCTGGATGAGCTGGCTGCGCTCGCAACCCAGGAGGCTGCCCTCGCCGACCGATTGCGGGCCACGATCCGATCCCGGTCGGGACGGGCGGTACCGATCGTCCGGGTCGCCGAACAGGCAACGCCGGTGCGGGACCTCGACGGGCTACGGCGTCTGGCCGGGCTGCTGTAGCGGTCGACGTCGGTGCTGGTTGCGGCCACGGGGACCGCTGACCCAGACGGGTCAGGCCTCCGGCGCGCCTTCCTCGAGGGCCTCTTCGGCCTCTTCGAGCGACTCGGTGACCGGGACGATCCGGTCGAACCCGGTGGTGTGGAGCAGGCGGGTCAACGCCGGGCGGCTACAGGCAACCGCAACGGCACCGTCTGCCTCACGGGCCCGCCGAATACCGCCGATCAGGGCGCCGAGACCGGCCGAGTCCATGAACGGCACCTCGGACAGCTCGATGATCACGTGGCTGTGACCGGCGAGTTTCGACAGCGCCTCCCGGAAGGCCCCGACGGTGTATGCGTCGAGTTCCCCGGAAGGGCGGCAGAGCGTGTAGTTGTCGCGTTCTTCGACGTGGATTTCGAGCACCGGGACGATTTCTCCCTTTCCGTCGGCAAAATCCGACCTACCGAAGGCTAGCGCCGATTCCGGTCTTGCGAGCTTTCGGTTCCGGCCTTCGCCCCAAGTTTGTAGGATTCCCCTGTGACCGTCGTCCTGCTGGCTTCAGATTCCGATCATGTGTTCGCCGAGGTGGATGCCACCCTGGCCACCGACGACTGTCAGGTGCTCCGGGTCCGCCGGGGCGCAGATGTGCTGCCGGTGGTCCAGGTCAAGGACCCGGACCTGGTGATCCTCGACCTTCAGATCGGCAGCATGGGCGGGATCGCCACCTGCCTGGCCATTCGCCAGGAGGAGGGGGCCATGCGGTTGGAGGAGCGGCCGGTCGCGCTGCTGCTCGACCGGCAGGCTGATGTGTTCCTGGCCAAGGAGGCCAGGGCCGACGGCTGGATGGTCAAGCCGATGGGCTCGCTGCGGCTGCGGCGCATGGCCAAGCGGCTCCTCGCCGGTGAGCCGCACTACGAGGGCGTGCCGGAAGACGCCTCGCCCGAAGCATCGGCAGCCGGTTGAGGCTCGGGCCAAAAACCGCTCGGAGGACCGGCCGCAGGCGATAGGCTCGATGATCGACACCGCACGTCGGTGGGATACGGGTTGTGGCGCAGGTTGGTAGCGCGCCTCGTTCGGGACGAGGAGGTCGGGAGTTCAAATCTCCCCAACCCGACGCATACGCTGCGGAGCGGCCAGTGATCCTTGTGACCGATCGCTTGTGGCTGCGCCCAATACAGCGTGACGACCTTGAGCTGCTGGTCGATCTCGACGGTGATCCTGCGGTCATGCGATACCTGACCGGGGGTCGAGCGTCGACCGCCGCGGAGGTCGAAGCCGAGATCGAGCGGTCCGCCGACCATCGGCGGCTCGGCTTCCTGCGGGACGACGCCGCAGAGGCCGGCCAGGGCGTCGAGACGGCCAAGCGGTTCGTCGGCTGGTTCGGCCTGCGACCAGGTCCGGGATCGAGCGATCGAGAACTCGGCTATCGGTGCCGGCGGTCCATGTGGGGCCAGGGGCTGGCCACCGAGGGCGCCAGGGCCGTGATCGAGGCGGGCTTCGCAAACCCGGCCGTCAACCGCATCTGGGCCCAGACGATGGCGGTCAATCAGGCATCCCGGCGGGTCATGGAACGATGCGGCCTCCGCTACGTGAAGACCTTCCATGTGGACTGGGACGAACCGATCACCGGAGCGGAGCACGGCGAGGTGCTCTATGAGCGCCACCGATCGGTGAGCCCACATCCTCAGACGCCGACGACGATCG
This sequence comes from Actinomycetota bacterium, assembly GCA_039029715.1. Lineage (GTDB taxonomy): Bacteria > Actinomycetota > Acidimicrobiia > Acidimicrobiales > SZUA-35 > JAHELU01. Next base: position 5,670 of record JBCCFN010000175.1, read on the forward strand.
ACCCCGATCGCTAGCCGGACGGGCCGACCAGGTCTGCGATGGCGGTCTCCAGGTCGGTCCCGGTCCGGAGGACTCGCCACGCCTCGACCTCGGCATCGCTCGGTCGAGACTGACCGAGGGCCCGACGGATGATCGTCAGCTCGCTTCGCCACTGGGCCAGGGTCCGCATCTCGGTGCTCTCGGTGAAGTAGACCACGATCGTCCCCCGGTTGACCGCCCCCGCCTCCAGCTGGCCGAGCCAGTAGGTCTTGCCGTCCTGATCCGGCTCCCGGCCCAGGACGTCCCGGTACAGCAGGTCGAGAAAGGCGGAGAAGTCGCCGGACCCGTAGCGGGCGACGAACTCGTCGGACTCGGCGAACCACTCGGCGATGTCCTCAAGCCGGTGCCCGTCGCTGCGAGCGTCGATCCAGTGGTCCCAGCCGCCGCCGTCCGGGGGCCGCTGGAAGAATGCCAGGTACAGCCGGTCGACCATGGCCGCCGACGGGTTGCCCTCGGCCACCTGGGCCAGGATGGCGGCGTACCCGCCCCGACCGGCGGCCGAGGTGACCCCGGTCCGTTCCTCCGACCCTGCGATCCGGCCCTCGAGGCGACGGTAGATCTCGTCGGCGGCCACCGCCGGGTTGGCGTACGGCCCGACCGGATCGACGGCGACCCGCTCGGCCCGGACCCGGGCGGCGTCGACGAACGGGGTCGGGTTGACCGCGGGCAGGTCCTCCCCATCCGGGCGGTAGATCTCGAAGTGGAGGTGAGGGGCGGTCCACTCGGCGTTGCCGCTGTCACCCAGGTAGCCGATGAACTCCCCGGCCTCGAACCGGATCCCGGACTGGAGCCGGTCGCCGTCCAGGCTGTCGCACAGCTTGGCGGCCAGGGCCTGGCTGCAGGTGGCCCGCCCGTCGTCGGTGCCGGGCGTGTCGTTGTTGATGTGGATGTACTGGTACTCCCAGCCGGCGGCGTCCCGGAGCCGGACGATCGTGCCGCGGTCGTTGTCGAATCGACCCCAGGTCACCTCGCTGTCGGCCGCCGCGACCAGCGGCACCATCCGCGGCCCCATCATGTCGACCCCGATGTGGCTCCGGCCGCCACTGCGGGGCGCACCCCAGGTGTCGGTCCAGCGGACCCGGTCCAGGTGGGCCGGATCGACCGGCAGGGTGATCTGGTGCTCAGGCTCCTCGGCGTCACCGGGAGCGGCGGGGAGCGCGACCAGGGCGGCGAGCAGCAGCGCGGCGACCAGCGCCCACTGGGACGCTGCCCTGGCCCCGGGGCGCGCCACGTCGATGATCGACGCCACAGCGGCGTTGGTGCTCGTCGTCGTCGGCTCGGCCGTCGGGGAACAGGGCATCAGGGAAGGAACGGGCCGTTGCGTACCGACCTTGATCAACAATCTGCGACATGCATGGCGCTGCATGGGCTCCAGATCGACGATCGTGCTGCGGCGGGCGGCGATCCGGGCGGTGTGGTGCGGCGGCGGTTGGTGCCCGGATGGATCGGAAACGGAACGGTTGCGTTGCGGTTCGATGTCGACGATAGCGCCGGCCCGGCGAGATGGTGGCGGATGGTCGCCGCCCGATCCGCCATCGGCCGGCTGCGTTCTCTACCGTTGATGGGGATGATCGTTGGTGAGGCGCTCGCTCTGATCCGCCGAGAGGGCGGAGATCGGCTCCGGTCCATGCTGGCCGGAGACCAGGAGATGGCGCCGGCCGAGCTGGCCCACCGGGGCGATCACGGACTGTTCGGGCCGGCCAGCTCCGCCTGGCGGGTCCATGGCGACTCGTCGATGCTGATCGGCGGCCTACGGGCCCTGATGCTCCAGACCCTGCATCCGCTGGCCATGGCCGGGGTGGCAGACCACTCCGCCTACCGGGAGGACCCCTGGGGTCGGCTCCACCGGACCGGCCGGTTCATCGGCGCCACCACCTTCGGTAGCACCAAGACCGCCGAGCAGACGATCGCCGTCGTCCGCAAGGTCCACGAGCGGGTCGAGGGGACCGCCCCGGACGGACGGCGGTACTCGGCCAGCGACCCCCACCTGCTGGCCTGGGTCCACATCACGGAGGTCGACAGCTTCCTCGCCGCCTACGACCGCTACGGCGAAGGCCGGCTGACCGATGCCGAGCGGGACTCCTACGTGGCCGAGATGGCCGAGGTCGGCCACCGGCTCGGGGCCGTAGACCTGCCGACCGACCGGGCCCAACTGGCCGAGGCGCTCGAGGCGTTCCGGCCGGAGTGCGAGTACGGGGAGCAGGCCCGCGACACGATGCGGTTCCTGATCCGGCCCCCGGTCCCCCTCGTGACCCGGGGCCCGTACGCCCTGATCAGTGCCGCCTCGATCGGGCTGTTGCCGACCTGGGCCCAGCTGATGCTCCGGCTGCCGGTCCCGCCAGGCGTCGATCCGCTCGCCATCCGGCCGGCGGCCACGGTGCTGACCCGGACCGTCGGCTGGCTGATGGGCGGCCAGCGCCAGGACGAGATCGCCGATCGACTCCTCGTCGAGACCGGGACCGCCTGACCCCACGGCGCCCGCAGCAACCGCCACTACCCTCCCGGCGATGGAGCTGTCTGCGTTTCAGGAGCTGATGGAGGCGACCTACGGGGCCCAGGATCGGGCCCGCGGGATCCCGTCGACGGTGGCCTGGCTGTGCGAGGAGATGGGCGAGCTGGCCCAGGCGGTCCGAAAGGGAACACCGGAGCAGCAGCTCCATGAGTTGGGGGACGTGCTGGCATGGCTGGCCTCGCTGGCCAACCAGCTGGATCTGACGCTGGAGGACGCTGCGGCCCGGTACGTGACCGACCCACCGTGAGCCAGGTGCCGGCCCCCGCCGGCACCGAGCATCAGAGCAGCTCGGCGATCTCCACCGCGTTGAGGGCCGCACCCTTGCGCAGGTTGTCACCGACCACGAACATGGCGAGCCCGTTCGGCACGGTCTCGTCGACCCGGATCCGGCCGACGAGCGTGGGGTCGATCCCCGCCGCCTTCAGGGTGGTCGGCACGTCCTCGAGCACGACGTCTGCGGTCTCGGCCAACAGCTCGGTCGCCCGCTCCGGCGAGATCGGCCGGGAGAACCGGGCGTTGATCGACAGGGCGTGCCCGGTGAACACCGGGACCCGGACGCACGTCCCGGACACGGTCAGCTCCGGGATCTCCAGGATCTTGCGGCTCTCGAACCGGAGCTTCTGCTCCTCGCTGGTCTCGCCGAGGCCGTCGTCGACCAGGCCGCCGCACCAGGGCAGGGCGTTGTAGGCGATCGGTTCGGCGAAGGCCTGGGGCTCACCGAAGTCGATGGCGTCACCCTTGTGGGTAAGGGCCGCCGCCTCGCCGCCCTTGCGGATCTGGTCCGCCAGCTCCTCGACACCGGCCAGACCGGCACCGGAGGTCGCCTGGTAGGTGGCGACCACCAACGATTCCAGGCCGGCCTCCCGGTGGAGGGGTTGGAGCACCGGCATGGCCACCATGGTGGTGCAGTTGGGGTTGGCGATGATGCCCTTCGGGCGATCCTCGGCCGCCTCGTCGTTGACCCCGGCAACCACCAGCGGGACCTCGGGGTCCATCCGCCAGGCGGAGGAGTTGTCGATCACCACCGGGCCCTGGGCCGCCACCTTGGGGGCCAGCTCCTTGGAGGTGCTGCCGCCGGCGGAGAACAGGGCCACGTCCAGGCCGGTGTAGTCCGCCGTTGCTGCGTCCTCGACCTCGATCTCGGTGCCCCGCCACTCGATCCGCCGCCCGGCCGATCGGGCCGAGGCGAACAGCCGGAGGCCGGCCACCGGGAAGTCCCGCTGGTCCAGGATCTCGAGCATCTTGGTCCCGACCTGGCCGGTGGCGCCGACCACGCCGACCTGTCGTCCCTGCGGATTGCCGTCTGCTGCACTCACTTCGTCGTCCTTGTCTTCACTTGGCGTACTGATGTCAACCGGCGGGAGGCCCTCAGGCATCCAGCCCGAACGCAGCGTGGAGGTGTTGGACCGCTTCCTCGGTCCGGTCGGTGTGGACCACGCAGCTGATACGGATGGCCGAGGTGGAGATCATCTCGATGTTGATCCCGTTGTCTGCCAGGGTCTCGAACATGGTGGCGGCCACGCCGGGGTTGGACTTCATGCCGGCCCCGACGACCGAGACCTTGCCGATGGCGTCGTCGGTGACCAGGGTCCGAGCCCCGAGGTCGGTCAGGACGCCGGCCTCCAGGACCTGCCGGGCCCGGCCGAGGTCCTCGGTCGGGACGGTGAACGAGATGTCTGTCTTACCAGCCTCGGACGCGTTCTGGACGATCATGTCGACGTTGACGTTCGCATCGGCGAGCGACCGGAACATGGCGGCGGACACCCCGGGCTTGTCCGGGACGTCGGTCACGGTGACCTTGGACTCCGACTGGTCGTGGGTGACGGCGCGAATGATTGGCTGTTCCATTCCGGGCTCCTGTGGGGGTTCCTCGAAGACCAGCGTGCCCGGTTCCCAGGTGAACGCCGATCGGATGTGGAGAGGGACACGGTGGTTGTGGGCGACCTCGACCGACCGCATCGCCGGCTTGGGGCAGCCGGTGGCGGTCATCTCCAGCAACTCGTCGAAGCTGATCGTCGACATCTTCTGGGCCGCAGGCACGATGCGGGGGTCGGCGCTGAACACGCCGCTGACGTCGGTGTAGAGCTCACAGGTCTCGGCGTCGAGGGCCCGGGCCAGGGCCACCGCGGTGGTGTCGCTGCCGCCCCGGCCGAGGAAGGTGACGTTCTTGTCCGTCGACACGCCCTGGGAGCCGGCGACCACCGGGACGACGCCCTCGGCCAGGCTCTCCTTGATCCGATCCGGGCGGATCTCCAGGATCTTTGCGTTCTGATGGTTGGTGTCTGTCAGGAACCCGGCCTGGCTGCCGGTGAAGGAGTGGGCCGGCACCCCCATCTCGTTCAGGGCCATGCACATCAGGGCGATGGCCTTGCGTTCGCCGGCGGTGATCAGCATGTCCATCTCCCGGCCGTCCGGGCGATCAGACAGCTGGGACGCCAGGTGCAGGAGCTCGTCTGTCTCCTTGCCCATGGCCGAGACGACCAAGGTGATGTCTGTCCCGCGGCGGCGACACCGGGCGACGTGATCGGCGACCGCCCGCATCCGGTCCGGGGTGGCGACCGAGGTTCCTCCGAATTTCTGTACGACCAAGGGCACCTTGTCACGGTAGCGCCCCGGGCCTCGCCTTCTCCCCGGATTTCCGGCCGCCCGGCGGCCCGGTCGAAGCCAGAATCGGCGTGGCTCTTGGTACCTTACACATTCGTGGCTACCGAGAAACGAGAGCGTCAGCGGGCCAACCGGCAGCTGAAGCAGGAGCAGCTTGACAAGGAAGAACAGCGGGATCGGTTCCGCCAGTACGGCTACATGGCGGCGATCATCGCCGTCGTCCTCATCGGCGGTCTGGCACTGATCTCGTTCGGGACCGGTGATGACACCGACGACACCGA
>JBCCFN010000176.1:0-11048 GCA_039029715.1 Actinomycetota bacterium
CGCATCTCGGTGTCTCCTCCGTCGCTCAGCCGACCCTGGCCATCAGGTTGGCCAGCGCCGGCTCGTAGTTGGTCATGATCGTCTCGAAGGCGGCCACGATCTCCGGGTCGTCCCCCTGATCGGCAGCGGCCCGACCGGGGTTCAGCCGGGCCGCCCCGTTCCAGGCGACCAGGGCGGGGTTGGCCCTGCGGGCCGGCTCTGCCGAGAACCCGATCGACATCATCCGGAGCTGATCGGCGATCAGACCGGTCCGGGGGATCGCCGGACACAGGGCGTTCCGTTCGTCGTCTGTCAGGTCGAGCGTCTCGACGAAGCCGATCGTCGCTGCGCTCCATGGCGACACGCCGAGCGTGGTCATCTGGACCCGGATCCGGTCCGAGGCGAAGATCGGCCTGGGGGTGCGGCCGGTGAGACCGGGGGCGGTGCAGTCGACGTGGACCGTCCTCGGCCCGACCTCGATCTCGCCCTCGGCCAGCTGGACCCGCTCCGGTCCGACGGCCTCGACCTTGCCGAGCCGGACCACCCGCTCGACCTGGCGGAGCGCGTCCAACTCGAGCCGGGAGAGCGTGGCACCCCGAAAGACCTGAGGTTCGATGCTCGGATCGAGGCGGAACATCATGCCCCGCTCCTCCATCCGATGGGCCAGATCCAGACCGGAGCTCACCGTCGCTGCGGCCTCGAACATGGCCGCCTGGTAGGAGAGCATCGAGCGGACCAGCGACAGCGGTTGGGTGTAGGTCCGGTCGACGAACCAGCCCTCCCGAGGCCGGACCCAGCGGATCCGGTCCGGATCGACGGCCTGGTCGAGGAGCCAGTTGACCGTGTCCATGGCCGTCTTGCCCGCGCCGAGCACGACGAAGTCGTCGACGTCGCCGCCGAGGTCGACCAGCTGATTCGGGGTCAGGAGCGTGGCCGCCGGGTCGACGGCGAACGGCGGTTCGTGCCGGCTGGGGATGACCGACTCCACATAGGTGGCATCGACCAGTCGCCGCCGGACCCCGATCCGCACCTCCTGGCCGGTCAGGTTCGACACCGCCAGATGGTGCCCGTCGACCAGGCCTCGGTAGTCGTGCATGCCGAGGAAGGTGACCCGATCGGACGGCAGGAACCGCTCGTCCAGGACCCGGCGGTAGTAGTCGACGATCTCCGGGGCCGACGCCCGCTCGTAGAACCCGGCGTTCGGGCCGGCGGTGTCTATCCGATCCTGGCCGAGCGGCCGGGAGTTGACCCCGTAGAACGCCGAGGGCTGATGCAGCCGGACGAACGGGTAGGCGTCGAGCCAGTGACCGCCTGGGCCGTGCCGACGCTCGACCAGGACCACATGGCCGTCGCCGTTGCTCAGGAGTTCGTCGACGATCGACATGCCGGCGGCCCCGGCACCGATGACGAGGTGGTCGGTATCGATCGTGGTGGTCACCACTGGTTTGCTCCCTCCGACGGCCGGCTCGTAACCACACCTAACACGGTTTCGTCGCTCCGGGAAAGGGCCGAGCTTCCCTACCCGGGCAGCGGGCCGCGGAGGAACGAACCGACGGCCTCGACGATCTCGTCGTCCCGGGACGGGCGAGGGTCGTGATTGCCGTCGACCCAGCGCTCGGTCACCGGCCCGGCAACCGCCGGCAGGTGCTCGGCGAACTCGGCCGGGGTGCCGAACGGGTCCTTGCGGCCCTGGACCAGCAGGACCGGTCGCTCGATCCGGTCGAAGTGGTCGACCCGGAGCCGGTCCGGCTTGCCCGGCGGGTGGAGCGGGTAGCTCAACAGGATCAGGGCTGCGGCGTCGAGCCCGTCGGCAACCGCCATCGAGGCGGCCCGGCCCCCCATCGAGCGGCCGCCGACCGCAACCCGCCACGGTCGAATTCCCCACTGCGCTGCGGCATCGGCCACCGAACGCTCGACCGTCTCGATCAGCACCGGCATCCGATCCGGTGGGCGGCGCCCCAGTCCTTTGTCCCGATAGGGGAAGTTGATGCGGGCCACCGGGATCGGGAGCCGTCGCTCCAGCTCCAGGAACAGGCGATGGTCCCGGTCACCGCCGGCGCCGTGGAACAGGACCAACCCGCCGACCGTCCGCCGGCGGGGGGACGACCGGGTGGCCACGGTCAGGAGGCCAGCAGGATGCGGCGGGCCTCGGTCAGCTCTGCGATGCGGGACGCCGCCTCCTCGCTCATGCCGCCATGGTCGGGGTGCGCCTCCCGGAGCAGGGTCCGGAACTTCCGCTGCACCACCCGCTTCGGCGGACCGTCGTCACCGGCCCCCTCGATCTCCAGGATCTCGAGTGCCCAGGCCACCGGGTCGTTCCAGGCCTGGAGGGCGGCCAGGTCGACCGGCTTGCCGTCCATCAGCCAGGAGATGAACCGGCTGTCGACCGGGCGGGCCCAGACCAGAGCGGAGCGGATGGCGTCGAAGACCGGCCCCTTGACCTGGACCGGCAGCGAGGCGGCGGCGTAGAGCGCGCCGAGCGCCAGCTGGACCGGCCGAGCCGATTCGTCCTCGAACTCGAAGTCGAGACCAGAGCCCTCGGCGACCAGCCGCTGGGTGCTGACGGTCAGCCCGATCCGGTCGGATTGGAACCGGTGCCGGACCCGGGGCTGGACCACCTTCTGGCCGGCCGCCAGCGTGTCGAGCACCCACACCAGGTCTTCCCGGAGCTCGGGGGCCACATTCGGGGCGGTGTGGGCCATGATCCCGGCCAGGAGGACCCCACCGGCACCGGGCGCGGGATCACAGGGGAGGTTTCGGCCGCCGAGCGCGACCCGCCTGGTCGGAGCGATTGGTCGAGAATGACAAATCTCGAGTTCTGCCACGATCACCTGATCAACAGTACAGCGTCAGGGGGTCCACCCCGGCACCCGGCGCCGGCCTTCCCCCGGGCACCGGGTGGGTGGCTAGGATCGGCGTCCATGGCTTCAGACCGCTCGTTCGACATCGACGGCCTCCGGGTCGATCCAGACGACAAGGTGGACCTGTCGAAGATCGACACCAGGGACACCCCGTCGTGGGATCCGGACGACAAGGAGGGCGGCCGGGAACGCCTGCTGCAGCTGAACCAGCGGCTGGAGGAGCTGCAGGAACTGCTGTGGGCCCAGGGCAAGGAGCGGGTCCTGGTTGTGATTCAGGCCATGGACGCCGGCGGCAAGGACGGCACGGTCCGTCACGTGTTCGAGGGCGTGAACCCGACCGGGGTCAAGGTCGCCTCGTTCAAGCGACCGACCACCAGGGAACTGGCCCACGACTACCTGTGGCGGGTCCACCGGGAGGTCCCCGGTGACGGCGAGCTCACCGTGTTCAACCGCAGCCACTACGAGGACGTGCTGGTGGTCCGGGTCGAGGAGCTGGTGCCGGAGAAGCGGTGGAAGCGCCGGTTCGAGCACATCCGGCACTTCGAACAGATGCTGGTCGACGAGGGCACGACCATCGTGAAGCTCTTCCTCCACATCTCGAAGGACGAGCAGCGGGAGCGGCTCCAGGCCCGGCTGGACGAGCCCCACAAGAACTGGAAGTTCGAGGCCGGGGATCTGGTCCCCCGGTCCAAGTGGGAGCAGTATCAGCGGGCGTTCGAGGACGTCCTGGTCGAGACATCGACGAAGGACGCGCCCTGGTACATCATCCCGGCCGACCGGAAGTGGTACCGCAACATCGCGGTCTCCGAGATCCTGATCCAGACCCTCGAGGATCTTGAGATGTCCTACCCCCCGGCCGAGGACGGCCTGGCCGACATCGTCATCCCCGAGTAGCGGGCCGGGCTGGCAGCACCGGTCGGCTATCGACCCATGTTGGGGGTGATCCGGTCCGCTCCCCGGATCTCGTCCAGCTTGGTGGGCCGGTGGATGGCCTCGATCAGGCGGGTGGTCCCGGACCGGCCCCGCATCACGAGGGACTGGGTGGTGATCGAGTTGGCCCCGAATCGGACGCCCCGGAGCAGTTCCCCGTTTGTGATCCCGGTGGCGGCGAAGAAGCAGTTGTTCGTCGAGACCAGGTCGTCGCAGTTGATGAACTTGTCCGGGTCGTAGCCGGCGTCGACCGCCTCCTGCCGTTCCTCCTCCGACCGGAACCACAGCCGCCCCTGGAGGTCCCCACCCATGCTCTTGAGCGCCGCGGCGGCGATGACGCCCTCCGGCGTCCCCCCGATCCCGAACAGGATGTCGACCCCGGACTCCGGCCAGGCGGTGGCGATGGCACCGGCGACGTCCCCGTCCGGGATGAGGGTGATCCGGGCCCCGGTGTCCCGGATCTCGGCCACGATGTCTGCGTGACGGGGCCGGTCGAGCACCATCACGTTGAGATCCCGAACGTCCTTGCGCCTGGCCTTGGCCAGGGCCGAGAGGTTCTTGTCGATCGGGAGGCGGATGTCGACGATGCCTGCCCCCTCGGGGCCGACGGCGATCTTCTCCATGTAGACGGCGGGACCGGGATCGAACATCGAGCCCTTCTCGGCCACCGCGATCACTGCGATGGCCCCGGCCCGCCCGGTGGCGGTCAGGGTGGTGCCATCGATCGGGTCGACGGCGATGTCGGTGTGGGGAGGCTCACCGTTGCCGATGCGCTCGCCGTTGTAGAGCATCGGGGCCTCGTCCTTCTCCCCTTCGCCGATCACGACCGTGCCGTCCATCTCGATGCCGCCGAGCACCGACCGCATCGCATCGACGGCGGCCTGGTCTGCGCCGTTCTTGTCCCCGTGGCCGACCCAGCGGGCGGCCGCCATGGCCGCCGCCTCGGTCGTTCGAACCAACTCGAGCGCCAGGTTCCGTTCGGGCGAGATCCATTCCGATGACATGTCCCCACCGTAGCGCCGGGGCCAGACGGCGGCAGGGGTCAGTCGGCCCGATCGGGGTTGGCGACCACCGCGGCGACGGCCCTGGCGATGACGGCTGCCACCTCGACCGGGTGGGTCTCGAGCATGGCGTGGTTCGCCCCCTCGATCCGGCCGAGGGATGCGGTGGGGATGGCGTCGACGACCGCGTCGCAGATCCCGGGGAGGGGCGGCGGGCTTGCGGTGCCGATCACCACGGTGGTCGGGATCGACCGGGAGGCAACCGACCCCAGATCGATCGGGGTGGCCAGCATGGCCCGCAGATCCTCGAGGTTGGTCGGCGTCGCCGCCGTCAGGTAGGCCTGCAACCGGTCGGTCATCCCGTCCCAGGTCCCGGCGCCGTACCAGAGGTCGACGAGCAGACCGATGGCGGCCGGATCGCCGGCCTCGGCCCGCTCCCGATAGCGGAGGAGACCGGCCCGCCCGGCCATCGCCGGCTCGGCGTCAGCCGGGAGGGCGGTCAGCAGCACCGGTTCCAGCAGGACCAGTGCGTCGACCCGGCGGGGCGGGTCGGCGGCGGCCATCGTCGCCACCACGCCGCCGTACGAGTAACCGACGAGCACGGTGGGCCCATCGATGGCCGGGATCGTGGCGGCCCGGCCGACGAGGTCGAGGTGGCGGTTGCCGACCGGACCGGACCCGTCGTGGCCGGGCAGCGTCGGGGTGAGGAAGTCGATGGCGGTGCCGGCGGCCGATCCGGTCTCGGCCACCGCCGCTCGGACGTCGTCCCAGGACCGCGGGCCCCCGGGCGAGCCATGGATCGCCACCACGGTGACCGCGGTGCTCACGGGCCGACCTGCGGCCGCTCGGGCCGGTTTGACGGGCGGGCGTAGGCCATGCCGTCACCGTAGCTGGTGGCCGACGGCGGCCCGGCTGAGGCAGGTGGCTCGATCGGCGGGCATCCGGTCGGGCTGTGCCGGTAGCCTGTCGAAGGTGAGATCGGCACGCGCATTCTTCACACTCCTGGTGGCCGGGGTGCTGGTCGTGTTGATCTACCAGTGGTCCGGTGAGTCGGTGGTGGCACTGATCCTGGCCCTGGTCACCCTGTTCGCCGGGCTCGCCCTGTTCGAGTGGCGGCCGTGGGCCCCCGAGCAGGCCTCGCCGCTGTTCGGACGCCCAGCGACAAGGCGGGTCGCAGACGACGGCATCGACCGGGGCGGGCCGGAGTCGGACCGGTACGACGGCAGCGGGGACCCGTTCGGTGACGCAGCAGACGGCGCCGGCCAGGCGAACGGTTCGGGGCTGGACGGGCCGGCAGGGGTCGGTCTGGACCCGGCGCGGTGGGCGCCGCCACCGGAGCCTCTGGTCCATCGACCGCCAGGCGGTGACGTGGCCTGGCGCCACGACGTCGACATCCGCTGGGACGATGCCGGACTGGCCGGGCTGCCGCTCGGACGGGTCCGACCGGAGGCATGGCCGTGGACGTCGGTGGCCGGACTCTCCACCGAGTGGCGCCGGGCCCGCCAGACCTCGAACCGCATCGAGGAACGGGTCGCCCTGGTCGTCCGCCTTGATCGGGGTGCGGGGGGCCAGGCCCCGGCGCCGGAGCTGGCCCTGGTCTTCGGACGGGATCAGGACCCGGCGGTCGTGTTGGCCGAGGCGGGCGCCATCCACCGACGGGTCCGGGCCACCACCAGCTGGGTCGGCCGGCTGTCCCCGGCCGAGCGGACCCGCAAGCTGGCCACCACCCTGTCGCCGACGCCGGTCACCCTGACCTCGCAGATCCGGTCGCCGGAGCTGCTGTACCAGGAGCTCCGTCGGGCGCTGTTGACCGGACGGGCGATGCGGCGGCTGAGCGCCGATGCCGAAGCGGCGCAGATCACCGATGCGGTCGGCGTGCTGTTCGACGCCCACCGGGTCCTGCCGCTGTCAGCGGCCGAGCTGGACGCCATCGGGACCGAGCTGGCCGTGGCCGACGGGCCGTGGCCGACCGTGTTGTACCCCACCATCGATGGCGCCGCTGCGCAGCGGAACCTCCGGTTGGCGTTCCTGGACAACGGGACCGAGGATCATCTGATCGCCCTGCTGCCCCGCCACGAGGCAGACGAGTGGGACGGCCAGACCATCGGCAGCGGCCTGACGACGGTGATCCTCGGCCCACCGCCGGACGGCGGGCCCCAGACGACGTCCTGATCGCAGCCGCTGACCAGCCGGCGCCGAGCCGATGCTCTACGCACTGTCCTGGTCGCTGCGAGGCCGATGTCCTGGCGGCTGCGCTGGGCCGATGCTCTGGCCGCTGACGCGGATCGACCGCCCGAAGGCGGCCGATCGGTTGATCAACTCCTGCTGTTCACCCCGTCCGGACGGGAGGCTCAGTGGCCACCGCCGTCATGGCCGACGCCGGCTGCGGTGAGCCGGATCTCGGCCCACTGCCGGTCGTCCCGGGCGTAGGGGTCCTCCGGGTTTGCCGCTTCGGCGGACCGGGCGTCTGCAAGGTCGGCCTGGGCGGCCGCCACGTCGATGTCTGACGCCGAGATCGCTGCGTCGGACAGGACGGTGACCTCGGTCCCGGTGACCGAGACGAAGCCGCCCCGAACCGCAAACCGCTTGACGTCGCCGCCGTCCTCGAACACCCGGACCTCGCAAGTCAGCAACGAGCCGATGAACGGCTCGTGACCGGTCAGGAAGGCGATGTCGCCCCCACCCCGGGTCCTTGCGATCACCTGGTTGGCCTGACCGGAGTACAGCGTGTCCTCCGGCGAAACGAACTCAACCTGCATCGTCATCGATCGTTCCTCTCACGAACCGGATTGCATCGTGCGGAGCCCAAGTTCGGCCTCCGGCCGGACCGCCCCCGATGTTTCGCCTTCGGCGAAACTCGTGCGGAGCCCAAGTTCGGCCTCCGGCCAGACCGCCCCCGATGTTTCGCCTTCGGCGAAACTCGTGCGGAGCCCAAGTTCGGCCTGCGGCCGGACCGCCCCCGATGCTTCGCCTTCGGCGAAACTCGTGCGCCTGATGCTTCGCATCAGGCGCCAGCGTCCCGGCGCAGCTGCTCGGCCTTCTCACGGACATCGTCTGCGCCACCGACGTTAAGGAAGGCCTGCTCTGGCAGGTCGTCAAGCTCGCCGGTGACGAGGGCCTCGAAGCTGTCGATCGTCTCCTCGACCGGGGTGAACACCCCGTCCAGGCCGGTGAACACCTTGGCCACGAACATCGGCTGGGACAGGAACCGCTGGACCTTGCGGGCCCGGTCGACGGTGATCCGGTCCTCCTCGGAGAGCTCGTCGAGACCGAGGATGGCGATGATGTCCTGCAGCTCCTTGAACCGCTGGAGGATCTCCTGGACCTGGCGGGCCACGTTGTAGTGGCGGTCGCCGACCACCTCGGGGGCGAGGATGGTGGAGGTCGAGGCCAGCGGGTCCACCGCCGGGTAGATCCCGAGGGCCGCGATGTCACGGCTCAGCTCGGTGGTGGCGTCGAGGTGGGTGAACGTGGTGAACGGCGCCGGGTCGGTGTAGTCGTCAGCCGGCACGTACACCGCCTGGAGCGACGTGATCGACTTGCCACCGGTCGAGGTGATCCGCTCCTGGAGGATGCCCATCTCGTCTGCCAGGGTCGGCTGATAGCCCACGGCGGATGGCATGCGGCCGAGCAGGGTCGACACCTCGGAGCCGGCCTGGACGAACCGGAAGATGTTGTCGACGAACAGCAGCACGTCCTGGCCCTGGACGTCGCGGAAGTACTCGGCCATGGTCAGGGCCGATAGGGCGACCCGGAGCCGCACACCCGGCGGCTCGTCCATCTGACCGAAGCACAGGGCGGCCTTGGACAGCACCGACGTCTCGCCGTCGCCCATCAGGGTCTCGCCCATCTCGATGAAGAGATCGGTGCCCTCACGGGTCCGCTCCCCGACACCGGCGAACACCGACACACCGCCGTGCTGGGAGGCGACACGGGTGATCATCTCGGTGATCAACACGGTCTTGCCGACGCCGGCACCACCGAACAGTCCGATCTTGCCGCCCTGGAGGTACGGGGTCAGGAGGTCGATGACCTTCACGCCGGTCTCGAGGACCTGCTTGGTCGGCTCCAGCGTGTCGAACGAGGGCGCCGCCCGGTGGATCTCCCACCGCTCATCGACGCTGATTTCGTCCATCGGCACGTCGAGCGGCTCGCCGATCACGTTCCAGATGTGGCCGAGCGTGACGTCCCCGACCGGCACGGAGATGCCGCGACCGAGATTGCGGACCACCTGGCCCCGCTGGAGGCCATCGGTCGGCTTGAGGGCAACGCCCCGAACCCGGCTGTTGCCGAGCTGCTGGGCGACCTCGGCCATGACCGTTGTGGTCTCACCGTCGACCTCCACCTCGAACTCGATGGCGTGGTTGATCTCGGGAAGCGCCCCCGGCGGGAACTCAACGTCGACCACCGGGCCGGCGATGGCCACGATCCGGCCGTCCTTGAGTTGTGGTTCAGTGGCAGTCATGTCTCATCTGCTCCAGTCGGTTCGGTCAGGCGGACGCTGCCGAGTCGCTCAGCAGCAGTTGTTGGATGGCGATTTCGTCGTCGTCGTTGAGGCCCTCGGCCCCGCCGACGATCTCCATGATCTCGGTGGTGATCGCCTCCTGGCGGGCCCGGTTCATGGCCCGGGACAGCTTGACGATCAGCTCCTCGGCGTTGTCGGTCGCGGCCTTCATGGCCCGCTGCCGGTTTGCGTGCTCGGAGGCGGCGGCGTCCAGGAGGGCGGTGAACAGCCGAGCCTCGACATAGCGGGGCAGCAGGTCGGACAGGACGCCCTCGGCGGATGGCTCGAATGAGAACCCGGCCAGGGCGGCCTGGTCTCCGCCGCCCTCTCCGGCCATGACGGCGGTGCTCTCCAGCGGCAGGAACCGCCGGACGACCGGACGCTGGGTGCCGAGGCTCACGAACTCGGTGTAGATCAGGTCGACCTGCTCGGCCTCGCCGGAATCGAACAGCTCCCGGACCCGCCGGGCGATGTCCCTGGCGTTCTCGTAGGTGGGATTGTCTGTGAAGCCGTCGAACGTGCTGTCGATCTGGTAGCCCCGGAACCGGAAGTAGTCGTTGACCTTCTTGCCGACGGCGATGATGCGGTAGTCGCCGCCCTCGGACCGGACGGCCTGGATCTCACGCTCCGCAGCCCGCAGCACGGCCGAGTTGTACGGCCCGGCCAGACCACGATCCCCGGCGCAGACGATGAATGCCACCGTGTTGACCTGCTCGGCCTTCCGCAGCAGCGGATGGTCGACGTCGGCCCCGCCGGCGGCGAGGTTCTCGATGACGCCGGTCAGCTGCTCCGAGTAGGGACGAGCGGCCCGGGCCCGCTGTTGGGCGCGAGCCACACGGGTGGCGGCGATCAGCTCCATGGCCCGGGTGATCTTCTTGGTGTTGCGCACCGTCCCGATTCGACGGCGCAGGATCCGTTCAGCTCCACCTGGCATACGGTCTCCTCACTCTTGGCGCGGCCGTTCCCGACCACGACGTCTCGGCCGTCGGCCGAAACTCGGGATGATCGCCTGCGGCGATCACACTGCGTCCGCCCGGCTGACGTCTTCTTCGGGGAGGGTGTGGGGGGCGTCGACCATCTTGGAGGTGGCGTCGGCCTGGGCCTCGGCATCCGGCTCCGCCGTGCCACCACCCGAGCCGACGAACTGGTCGGCGAAGGCGGCGATGGCGGCCTCCAGGGCCTCCTCGTCCGGGACTGCCCCCTCGTTGCGGACCGCCGCCAGCACGTCGGAGTGCCGGGAGTGGAACCACTCGAGCAGCTCGGACTCGAACCGGGACACGTCGGCAACGGCCACGCCGTCGAGATAGCCGCGGGTGCCGGCGTAGAGCACGATGACCTGCTCCTCGACCGGGACCGGGGCGTTGATGCCCTGCTTCAGCAGCTCGGTGAGGCGGTAGCCCCGGTCGAGCTGGGCCTGCGACACCGGGTCGAGGTCGGAGCCGAAGGCGGCGAAGGCGGCCAGGTCACGGAACTGCTGGAGGTCGGACTTGAGCGTGCCGACCGCCGTCTTCATGCCCTTGATCTGGGCGGCCGAGCCGACCCGGGACACCGAGATGCCCACGTCCACGGCCGGGCGGGTACCCGACTTGAACAGATCGTCCTGGAGGAAGATCTGGCCGTCGGTGATCGAAATCACGTTGGTCGGGATGTACGCCGAGACGTCGCCGGCCTTGGTCTCGATGACCGGGAGTGCGGTCAGCGAACCGCCGCCCATGTCCTCGGACAGGTAGGCGGACCGCTCGAGCAGGCGGCTGTGGAGGTAGAATACGTCGC
>JBCCFN010000177.1:0-11017 GCA_039029715.1 Actinomycetota bacterium
GCCATCGGTGGGTTCGAAGGCCCGCGAGGTGCTGATGACCCCGGATGACCTCGACGCCGGTCGCTGGCCACGAGGCGCCGGCAACCCACCGGCGCCCTCGCCCGGACCGGCCGCCGGCGGACCATCGGCCGGTGGCCCGTCGACTCCCGGCGGTCAGGCACCGGCCGGCGGCCCCCCTCCCGGGGCCGATGCCCAGCCGACCCTGCCGGCCGAACGCCCCCCCCGCCGGACGCTGGCCGACATCCCGAACCCGGAGCCGATCCGGGTCCCGGATCCGTCCGGTCGTCCCGGGCCGAGTGCGTCTGCCACGCCGAGTGCTTCTGCTGGGCCGAGCGGGTCTGCCACGCCGAGCGGGTCTGCCACGCTCGGTGCGTCTGCTCGCCCCGGTGCGTCTGCCACGCCGAGCGGGTCTGCCACGCCCGGTGGGTCTGCCACGCCCGGTGGGTCTGCCACGCCCGGTGCGTCTGCCACGCCGAGGGCCTCGGCCGCTGCGGTCCCGAGGCAGTCGTCGGCCGACGCCAAGCCCTCGGCCCCGACCGCCAAGCCGCCATCGGCTCAGCCATCGTCGTCGGCCCAGGCATCGCCATCGGCCCCGCCGTCGTCGTCAGCCGGGTCGACGGGGTCGGCGGGCCAGGCATCGGCCGCCGCGACCCCCGCCGGACCGGCCTCCGGCGCCGCAAGCGCCACCCCCGCCGCCTCCCCGGCCGCCAACCGGGCCCGGAGCGCCGGCTCGGGCCCGGTGCCAGGCATCGACCCGTCCAAGCTCGATCCCGACCTCGGCCCGGACCCCGGTCTCGGACTCGAGCAGCCGACCCGGGCGGCAACCGCAACCAAAACCCAGACCTCAGCCCTGACACCGCCCGGGCAGTCGGACCCTGCGACAACGACCGAGTCCCCGGTGCCGACACTCCGGGTCGTCGAGGATCTGGATCCGGAGGACTACGATCCCGACCCCGAGCCGTTCGACATCGATCAGGAGGAGACGGACACCTTCGGCGATGGGCGGGTCGGTGGACCGGCGGATGCCATCGCCGCCGATGTCGACGACGATCTCGATGACGACGATGACGAGTTCGCCGGCGACTTCGACCCGGCCCTGGCCCCACCGCCCGGCTACCGGCAGCCGGACTGAGCGATCCCGCTCACCGGATAATCGTTCCCGGTCCGTCCGCCGGGAGTACTCCGGTCGATAACCTTCGGCGGTGGAGTTTCTGAGCGAACCGACCTTGCTGGTCGCGCTGGTCGAGGTTGCGCTCGGTATCTACCTGTTGACCCGAGCGGCAGACGAGTTCGTCGAGGGCGCAGTCAACGTGGCCGGGGCCCTCCGGGTCTCGCCGGTCGTGATCGGTGCGGTCGTCGTCGGCTTCGGGACCAGTGCCCCCGAGCTGCTGGTTTCCGGCATCGCCGCCTCGAACGGTGATCTCGATCTCGGGGTCGGGAACGTGGTCGGCAGCAATGTGGCCAACCTGACCCTGGTCCTGGGTGCGGCGGCCCTGATCGTGCCGATTGCGGTGTCGGCAAAGGTCTTGCGGCGTGAGGCACCGCTCTCGTTGGTCTCGGTCCTGTTGTTCGCCGTGTTCACCATCGGTGGTCTTGCCCGCTGGCAGGGCATCCTGCTGCTGGTCGCCCTTGCCGGGGTGCTGACATGGGTGATCGTCGGTGGCCGCAACGATGCGACGGTGGATCTCGAGATCGATAGCGATGCCAGCGCTGAACGAGAGGTGCTCCGAACCCTGGTCGGCCTGGTCGGCACGGTACTGGGGGCCCAGTTGCTGGTGTGGGGGGCCATGGCCATCGCCGAGGAACTCGGGATCAGTGGGGGACTGGTCGGGTTCACGCTGGTTGCGGTCGGGACCTCGCTGCCGGAGCTGGTGACCGCGGTCGTCGCAGCCAGAAAGGGCGAGACCGAGCTGATCCTCGGCAACCTGCTCGGCAGCAACATGTTCAACAGCCTGGCGGTCGGCGGGGTGATCGCCGTGATCGCAAACGGGCCGATCGAGGACCGGGGCTTCGCCATCTACGGCGTCATCGGCATGTCGCTTGTCGCCCTGTCGGCCTGGGTCTTCATGGTCACCAAGAAGCAGATCAACCGGTTCGAGGCGGTGTTCCTGTTGGCCGCCTGGTTGGTTTCGGTGGTGATCCTGGCCGGGGAGTCGACGGCGGTCGAGTCGGCGCTGCTATGACCGGTCGACGGGCTGCGACGCCGTCGGGGTGGCTCGCTTTTGCCACGTTCCCGGTCCATTATCGCCGTATGTGGAGGGTGACATGATGGAGACCACGGTCCTGGCCACCGACCTTCGGTTCCCGGAGGGACCGATGTGGTTCCCCGACGGCTCGGTCGTCCTGGTCGAGATCGCCCGGGGAACCCTGACCAGGGTGTCACCGGCGGGAGACGTCGATGTGGTGGCCGAGCTCAAGGGCGGGCCGAACGGTGCCGCCGTCGGGCCGGACGGCAAGATCTACGTCTGCAACAACGGTGGCTTCGTCTGGCACGAGGTCAACGGGATGACGGTGCCGGGCAACCAGGCGGACGACTACACCGGGGGCAAGATCCAGCGGGTCGACATCGAGACCGGCGAGGTCGAGGTGCTCTACGACGAGGTCGACGGGATCATGCTCCGGGGTCCGAACGATCTGGTGTTCGACTCCTCGGGCGGGTTCTGGTTCACCGATCACGGCAAGGTCCGGCCTCGACAGCGGGACCGGGGCGGGCTGTACTACGCCAAGGCCGACGGGTCGGAGATCCAGGAGGTCGTCTACCCCCTCGATGCGCCGAACGGTGTCGGCCTGTCGCCGGATGCCGACATGCTCTACGTGGCCGAGACCCACCAGGGCCGGCTGTACCAGTGGCCGCTGTCCGGCCCGGGGGAGATCGCCGGCTACTTCGGCCCGGAGCACCGGGGGCAGGTCCTGGCCGACCCCGAAGGTGGGCCCCTGTTCGACTCCCTCGCCGTCGATTCGCTCGGCAACGTGTGCGTCGCAACCCTTCGCAACGGTGGGATCACGATCATCACCCCGGACGGTGCCTACCGCCACGTCCCGTTCGACGATCCGCTGACCACCAATATCTGCTTCGGTGGCGAGGACCTCCAGACCGCCTTCGTCACCCTGTCGGGGAGCGGCCGGCTGGTGTCGTGCCGGTGGGAGGTCGCCGGGCTCCCGCTTGCCTACAGCCGACCATGGCCGGACTGATCGGGTATCGCCCCCGTCCGCGAGTCGGCCGGCGGCTGGTCCTCGCCGCGGTCGGCCTGTTGGTTGCCGCCTGGATCGGTCTGGCCGGCCCGGCCGCGGCCCACACCGATCTGCTGACCGGCTCGCCCGGGCCGGCCCAGCGGGCCGGTGGAACGGTGAGCGCCGTCGACCTGGTCGTCCCGGAGCGGGTGACCGAGTTCGAGCTGCGGCTCGAGGCCCCGGACGGCTCGTTCCTGCCGGGTTCGCTGAGCACCGACGAGGGGCAGCTGTTCCGGTTCAGCCTTGACCAACCGATCACCGAGACCGGGCGCTACATCGTCCGCTACACCATGATCTCGGCCGACGGGGACTTCACCGAGACCGGCTACTTCTTCACCTACGAGCCCGATGCCCCCCAGCCCCTCCCGCTCGGGGAGCCGGACGTGCCCCAGACCGGCAACTCGATCGTCGCCATCGTGGCCGGTCTGGTCTTCGTCGGCTGCGTGGTCGGCCTGGCGCTGGTGTTCCTGTTGGGTCTCGAGCGCCGCCGTGCGGCGGCCGCCGCTACCACCGAGGTTTCGGTCGACGGCGACGAGGATCGGCCGGTCGGCTCCGGCACGTCGTGAGCGGGCCATCGTCCGGGGTTCGGTAGCCTTGGTCCGGATGAGTTCGCTGTACTGGATCGAGACCCTGGGCTGCCCGAAGAACCAGGTCGACTCCGACAAGCTGGTCGGGACGATGCAGGCCGACGGGATGACCCCGGCGGAGCGAATCGAAGACGCCGACCTGGTGGTCGTCAACACCTGCGCCTTCGTCGAGGAGGCCCGCCAGGAGTCGATCGACACCATCCTCGGCCTCGAAGCGGCTCGGCGCCCCGGTGCCGAGCTGGTCGTGACCGGCTGTCTGGCCGAGCGGTACGGCGACGAGCTCGCCGATGCGTTGCCCGAGGTCGACCGGGTCGCTCCCTTCGGAGTCCCGGTGACCCTGGGCGCCACCCGCCCGGCCCCGGCCCCTGTCCCTGTCCCGGTCCCGGTGACGCTTGGCGCCCGGTCGGCACCGCCGGTCGAGGTCGTCACCGCCGGCGGATTCGACCTGTTGGAGCTGCCACGCCCTCCGTCGGCCGTCCCCTGGGCCTACGTCAAGGTTGCCGAGGGGTGCGATCGGGCCTGCGGCTTCTGCGCCATACCCAGCTTCCGAGGCAAGCAGCGGTCGCGCTCGATCGAGGCCATCCTGGCCGAGGTCGACGCGCTCGACGTCAACGAGGTGGTGCTCGTTGCCCAGGATCTGGCGGCGTTCGGCCGGGATCAGGGTGTCGGCGAGCGACGGATCGTGCCCCTGGTGGACGCGGTTGCCGCCCGGGTTCCGTGGGTCCGGCTCCTGTACCTCTATCCGTCTGACCTGACCGACCCGCTGATCGATGCGGTGTGCCGCACCGGGGTGCCCTATTTCGATCTGTCGCTCCAGCACGTGTCCCGGCCACTTCTGCGCCGGATGCGACGGTGGGGGGAGGGCGAGGTCTTCCGGTCCCGGATCGACGACATCCGCCGTCTGGAACCGAATGCCACCTTCCGGTCGAACTTCATCGTCGGCTATCCGGGCGAGACCGAGGCCGATCACGACGCCCTGTTGGCCTTCGTCGAGGAGGTTCGCCTCGATTGGTGCGGCTTCTTCCGCTACTCGGAGGAGGCCGGGACCTACGGGGCCGGTCTCGACGGCAAGGTCCCGGCGGGGCTGATGGCCGAGCGCCTGGCCGAGCTCCGGGCGTTGCAGGATCGGATCACCGCCGAGAAGCGGGATGGGTTGATCGGATCGACGGCCACGGTCCTGGTCGACCGGCCGGGGATCGCCCGTTCGACGGGCGAGGCGCCGGAGATCGATGGCGTGGTCCAGGTGCCGGACGAGCTGGCGGTCGGCCGGTTCCACACGGTGACGATGGTCGGGGCGGCGGGGCCGGACCTGATCGGAGCGGCGGGGGAGTAATCATGAGTTCGACGACCGGGATCAGCTTCATCGGAACGTCCCGATGGTCCCAGGCGGCAAACGGCCTGACCGTGTTCCGGTTCGGGGCGGCGCCGGTCCTGGCCGGCATGGTCCTGTCCCAGAACCCGTGGTGGCTCACGTTCTGGTTCGGCTGGTTCCTTGGCGCCACCGACGTGATCGACGGTCGGCTGGCCCGCAAAGCCCAGCCGACCAGGGTCGGGGCCTTCCTCGATCCGCTTGCCGACAAGGTCGTCGTGCTGCTCGTCGGCTACGCCCTGGTCTGGCAAGGGCGGTTCCACTGGTTGCCGATCACCCTGATTGCGGTCCGGGAGCTGGCGATCATGGGGTTCCGGAGCTACTGGGGTCGGCGGGGCCTCTCCATCCCGGCCCGGACCTCGGCCAAGTACAAGACGCTGGTCCAGGGGGTGGCTCTGGCCGCCGCAATGTGCCCACCACTCGACCCCTACCCGTGGGTCGCAGACACGCTGCTGTGGCTGGCGGTGGCGTTCACCTTCTACAGCGGTCTGCAGTACGCCCTGGATGGCCGGGCGTCGCTGCGGACCACCGGCGAACGGTAGGGGACCCGCCCGGTAGGGTGAGCGGGTACCGGCCGTCTGCCGTCGAGGAGGACACCAGGTGAAGGTCGAAGTGGTGGCGATCGGCACCGAGCTGCTGCTCGGCCAGATCGTCGACACCAACTCGTCGTGGATCGGGGAGCAGCTGGCGCTGGCCGGGTTGGACTCCCACTATCAGACCAAGGTCGGCGACAACCCGGAGCGGATCGAGGCGGTGCTTCGTCAGGCGCTGGACCGGAGCGACGCCGTCGTCTGCTGCGGTGGGCTCGGGCCGACCCAGGACGATCTGACCCGGGACGTCATCGCCACCGTGCTCGGGGTCGAGCTCGAGCTCGATCAGGCGATCGCCGACCGGATCGAGGCGATGTTCGTCTCCCGCGGCCGGACGATGCCGGACAACAACCTCCGCCAGGCCATGGTCCCGGCCGGGTCCCGGCCGATGGCCCAGCAACCCGGCACGGCCCCCGGGCTGGTCTGCCCCGTCCCGGCGACGGGAGTGGGGGAGGAGGGTGGGGACACCGAGAAGGTGATCTACGCCGTTCCCGGGGTGCCGTATGAGATGAAGGAGATGGTCGAGGGGACGATCATCCCCGACCTGATTGCTCGGTCCGGCGAGCCGGCCGTCATCCGGTCCCGGGTGCTCCGGACCTGGGGGATGTCGGAATCGGCGCTGGCCGAGCGGCTGGCGGATCGCATCACCGAGCTGGACGGCGTCGGCAACCCGACCCTGGCGTTCCTGGCCAGCGGGGTGGAGGGGCTCAAGGTCCGGATCACGGCCAAGGCCCCAACCGAGGCCGAGGCGGCGTCGATCCTCGACGCCGAGGAGGCGGTCCTCCGGCCGATCCTGGGGGACATCGTCTTCGGGACCGACGGCCAGAACATGGAGGCGGTCGTCATCGCCGACCTGACCGACCGGGGTCTGACGGTCGCGGTGGCGGAGTCGTTGACCGGCGGGTACGTCGCCGGCCGGCTGTGTGCCGTACCCGGGGCCAGCAAGGCGTTCCAGGGCGGCGTGGTGGCCTACCAGTCGTCGATCAAGTTCGATCTGCTCGGCTTGGCAGACGGGCCGGTCGTGACCGAGGGCGCAGCGCTGGCCATGGCCCACGGCGTCCGTCGACTGCTCGGTGCAGACATCGGGTTGGCAACCACCGGGGTCGCCGGTCCGGACGAGGCCGAGGGCAAGCCGGTCGGCACCGTCTGCCTTGCGGTGGCCGGCAGCCTGGCGGAGCGGGCGGTGACGGTCCGACTGCCCGGGGATCGGGAGCGGATTCGCCAGTTCTCGACGATCACCCTGCTCGACCTGCTCCGCCGGGAGTTGGCAGACGGCGAGCTGAGCTGACCGCGATCGGGTGCCAACCGATGTGGCGGGGGTGGCCCGGACCTCAGCCGGTCACGACCGTACGCCAGCCGTAGGGGTCGTCTGCCTTCCCCAACTGGATGTCGGTCAGCGCCTCCCGGAGCCGCAGGGTGTTGGGGCCGGGCTGGCCGTCACCGATCTGGATGTGCTCGCCCCGGGTGGTCACTTTGCCAACCGGCGCAACCACCGCAGCGGTTCCGGACAGGAACGCCTCGCCGTGTTCGGCCCAGGCCTTGAGCTCGTCGACCGGGATCGACCGCTCCTCGATCTCGTAGCCGAGATCGGCGGCAAGGGTCAGCAGCGAGGCCCGGGTCACCCCGTGGAGGAACGACTGGTCGAGGTTCCTGGTGATCAGCCGCTGGTCGTCGATCAGGAAGAAGTTGGATGCCCCGGTCTCAGTGACATCGCCACCGGTGGCGAACAGGACCTGGTCTGCGGCGTGATCCCGTTTGGCCTCCAACGTCGGCCCGAGGGCCATCACGTAGTTGGCTCCGGCCTTGACCATGCCGAACTGGGGCGTGGTCCGGGGGTTCTCGGTCTCGATGAAGATCGTCAGCGGGCGGATCCCGCCAGCGAAATAGTCACCGACCGGCGAGGTGATCACATACAGCAGGCCGGTGTCGCTCGGTGACGCGGCGGCACCGATGTTGAGCAGGGTGCCGATCAGGGTCGGCCGGATGTAGAGCGACCCCGGCGGCTCCGGGGTGAAGCCGGCGGTTGCCTCGACCGCATCGACGATCAGGGTCCGGATCAGCGCCTCGTCCGGAACCACCATCTGGAGCCGGGCCACGCTCTGGGTCATCCGCTTTGCGTGGTCGTCGAGCCGGAAGATGGCAAGCGAGCCGTCGAGCTGGCGGTGGGCCTTCAACCCCTCGAAGCAGGTGCTTGCGTAGTGGAGGGCGTGGGTGCCGGGGTGGAGCGAGAAGTTCTCAAGCGGGACCGCGTGTCCGGGGTACACGTACCCGGCGCCCGGCTCCAGCGTCGCCACCGTCATCTTGTCGCTGAAGAGGCTGCCGAAGGGTGCGCTAAACGGGTCCGGGGTTTCGCTCATCCCCTAGTTCTACTGGGAATCGGCACCAGCCGCTCACCTTTGCCTGCCTTCTCGCCCGGCCCGGGGGGCCGCAGCTATGGTCGGCCCATGCGAATCAGCTTCTGGATCGGATCGGGTCACAGCTGGCAGGAAATCCGTCGGTCGGCGGTCCACGCCGAGGAGACCGGGTGGGACGGGCTGTGGGTCGCCGACCACTTCATGCCGCCGGCCGGAGAGCTGACCGGGCCCTGTCACGAGGTGTGGTCCGTCCTCTCCGCCCTCGGTGACGCCACCTCCCGGGTCCGGCTCGGGCCGTTGGTGTGCGGGAACACCTATCGGAACCCTGCGGTGCTGGCAAAGCAGGCGGTGTCAGCCGACCACGTGTCCGGCGGGCGGATCGTCCTGGGCATCGGGTCGGGGTGGATGGAGAGTGAGCACACCGCCTACGGGCTGGAGTACGGCACCTTCACCGACCGGTTCGAGAAGCTGGAAGAGGCACTGCAGATCCTGATATCGCTCCGGGACAACGAGAGCACGAGCCTTGACGGTGCCCGCTACACCATGGTCGACGCCCCGTTGGCCCCGAAGCCGCTCGGCCCGCTGCCGATCATGGTCGGCGGGGGAGGAGAGCGGAAGACCCTGCGGATGGTCGCCCAGTATGCGGACGAGTGGAACGTGTGGTCCGATCCCGAGATCATGGCCAACAAGGCCAAGGTGCTGGACGAACACTGCGAGCGGCTCGGTCGGGATCCGGCAGACATCCAACGATCGGCGGTGGCCCTGCTGTTCCTGTGCGAGACCGAGGAGCAGTCGGCGAAGTTGCGGGATCGCGACATCGGCCGGCCGTGTCTGATCGGCACACCGAGCCAGCTCCAGGAGCAGCTGCAGGCCTTCGCCGACCTCGGGGTCGACGAGGTGATCATCCCGGACTTCAACCTCGGCGAACCGGCCAAGAAGGACGACGTGGCGGATCGGTTCCTGGCCGAGGTGGCCAAGCCGTTCCAGTCCTGAGGCGCCGCCCGGACCTCAGCCGTCAGTGGTGGCGGACGTGGTGGTCTGGGCCTCAGCCGTCTGTGGTGGCGGACGTGGTGGTCTGGGGCTCGTCCGCTGCGTCCGCTGCAGTGCTCGGCCGTACGCCACCTTCCATCGGGTCCCACAGCGTGGTCGTCGTGCGGGGGCGAGCCAGTGCGGTCGTGGTGGTCGACACTGGGCGGGTGGTGCTGGTGACCACGCCGGAGTCCTCGGCCTCTTCGGTGACGTAGCGGCCGGTCTGCCCGGCGTAGAAGATGGAGCGATCGGGGCAGATCCGCTCGAACACGAAGTCCTGGAACGCCAGCTGATCGTCGTCGAGCCGGCGCCACATCGCGTCGAGGACCGGCTCGTCGAGCTGGCAGATGGTCGCCCCGACCTCCAACCGCTCGGCGACCTCGGACTCGGTCAGTGGTCGCCCCTCGATGGCGGCCAGGACCTCGGCGTCGGTGAGCTCCGGCGCCTCGTCACCGCCACAGGCCGTCGCCGCCACGCCGAGGGCCAGGATCAGCAGCAGCTTCCGGAGGATGCGGCCGCGGTGGTCAGGCCGCGACGCAGAAGACCTCGACGACCGTACGTGATCCCGGCTCGGGTGACCCACGGGATGCATCGTAGTGGCCAACGGTTCCGCCGGGTCCTCCACCGCTCCGACCGGCGGCTCCGGCCCGGCCAAACGGCTCAGACCGGCAGTGTGGCGTGGGGCAGGTTCTCCCTCACCCCGTTGCTTGTGACCCGAATGAACTCGGCGTTGGCCCAGAACTCCTCAAGCGAGGTGGCGTCGCTGTAGCTCATCCCGGACCGGAGTCCGGCGATCAGCCGGGCCACGACCTTGGCCACCTCGCCGCGGTAGGGGACGGTCCCCTCTACCCCTTCCGGTGAGCGCTGCTCGAAGTACTCCCGGTCCACGACCTCGCCCTCTCGGGCGGCCCTGGCGGTCAGCGCCTCGAACGAGGCCATGCCTCGGACCCGCTTGACCAGACCGTGGGCCGACTGTTGCAGCTCGCCGGGGCTCTCCTTGGTCCCGGCGAACAGGCTGCCGATCATGACCGAACTGGCACCGGCGGCCAGTGCCTTCGCGATGTCCCCGGAGCCGGTGATCCCACCGTCCGCGATGATCGGGACCGCTACACCGTCCGGGTCGACCAGCGGCTCGGCGGCGCAGTTGTCGATGGCGGTCAGCTGGGGAACACCGACGCCGGCCACCAACCGGGTGGTGCAGACCCCACCGGGTCCGACGCCGACCTTGACCGCATCGGCGCCGGCGGCCGCCAGATCTTCAGCCCCCCGCCTGGTGGCGACGTTGCCGGCGATGATGTCGGTGTCCGGCAATTCGCCCTTCAGCTTCTGGAGCAACTGGATGGCGTGGTCGGAGTGGCCGTGGGCGATGTCCAGGACCAGCACATCTACCCCGGCGTCGACCAGGGCGTGGGTGCGATTGATGGCATCCCGGTCCGTCCCGATGGCGGCGCCGACGAGAGGACGGCCGCCGAGGTCGGTGCCGGGCAGTTCGGCAGCCTTCACTGCTGCGACCATGGCGGCCTGGGTCTCGGTGGTCATGAAGCGGTGGATGATCCCGATCCCACCGAGGCGGGCCATCTCGATGGCCATCTCGGTCTCGCACACGGTGTCCATGTTGGCGGCCACGATCGGCAATGCCAGCTCGATCCGCTTGGACAGCTTGGTCGCCACCGACACGTCCTGGCGGGACCGGATCTGAGACCGTTGAGGGACGAGGAGGACGTCGTCGAACGTCAGTCCAACGGGGATATTGCTGAGGCCCACGGTGTTGTTCTTCCTTCCCGGCGTCGCGACCGGGCCCGTGCCCTTCCGCTGCGCCGTGTTTCAGGGTATCGATCGGACGACCGGCATCCGAAA
>JBCCFN010000178.1:0-10926 GCA_039029715.1 Actinomycetota bacterium
CCGAGTCTCACCCCGGTCTCCGCGGCGAGGCCGGCGCGTTCGTGTTCGAAGCGCAGTACCTGGCGGAAGACCCAGGAACTCCACCACCGCGGTGTTGACCCGGCCGAGCGAAGCCTCGTAGGCCGCCATGTTCTCCCCGTAGCCGGACATCTGGCGGGAGTAGAGACCGATCCCGACGATGACCGGCACCAGGGTGAACAACGCCAGGCGCCAGTCGACGGCGAACAGGACGATGATGGTCACGATCGGGGTCACGGCCGCAGCCACGACGTCGATGGTCGCGTGGGCCACCAGGTGGTGCATGGCCGAGACGTCGTCCTGGAGGGTCTTCTTGACCTGGCCGGAGGTCCTGGCCCCGAACCACCCGAGCGGAACCCGACCGAGGCGTTCCGCCATCCGCTGACGCAACGTCGACTGGTAGCTGACGTCAGCGATGTGGGTCACCAGGTTGGCAGACAGGGTGCCGGCGATCGACACGACCAGGGCGATCACGCCGATCCAGACCGCCCGCCAGACACCGTCACGATCAACCGGGGACTCCAGCAGGGCCTGACCGGCCCAGGCGACCGCCAGGAACGGAATCACCCCGGCGGCGGCGCCGATACCCCGGAGGAGCGAAGCCCCTACCAGTGGAACAATGACGGGCCTGAGGAGTCGGCCAACCTTCTCGACATCCTCAGGCCCGGCGTCCTTGTTGGGCTTGCTTGCCGTCTCACTCTCGGTCGTGCCGTTACTTGCCTCGACCTCTGTGTTCGGCATGCCTAACAGTATCGGGTAACTATGCCGGAATCAAGTGTTCTTCGAATTCTCTTTTCTTCCCAGTGGGATACAAAGTGGCGTACCGCTCACCGGGTCGTCGATGACCTTGCAGGCAAGCCCGAACACCCGCTCCACCATGGCGGCGGTGACGACATCCTGGGGCGGACCCTCGGCGATCACCGTGGTGTCTGCCATGGCGATCAGGTGGGAGGCGTAACGGCAGGCCTGGTTGAGGTCGTGGAGCACCATGACCACGGTCCGGCCCTCGGTCTCGTTCAGCGTCCGCAACAGCTCCAGGACATCGACCTGGTGGGCCATGTCCAGGAACGTGGTCGGCTCATCCAACAGGACCAGGGGTGTGTCCTGGGCCAGCGCCATGGCGATCCAGGCCCGTTGCCGCTGCCCACCGGACAACTCATCGACCGGTCGATCGGAGAGCTCGACCATCGAGGTCAGCTCCAGGGCCCGACCGACGGCCCGCTCGTCCTCTGCGGACCACTGATCGAACAGGCCCTGGTGGGGGTAGCGTCCCCGCCGGACCAGGTCGGACACCAGCACCCCGTCCGGGGCTCTCGGCGCCTGGGGCAACAGGCTGAGCCGGCGAGCCACGTCCCTGGTCGACCAGCGGTGGATGTCCTTGCCGTCGAGGAACACCGTGCCCTCGGTCGGCTTCAGCAGCCGGGCAAGCGCCTTGAGCAGCGTGGACTTGCCGCAGCCGTTCGGCCCGATGATCACGGTGATCTCGCCGACCGGGATCGTCACCTCGAGGTCGGCGACGATGGTCGGGCCGCCGTAGTCGAGATCGAGCGCCTGGGTCGTCAGGGTCGGAGGGTGGGACGGGGAATCAGATCGCACGGTTGTACCGGTAGAGGAGGTAGAGGAAGTACGGACCACCGATCGCTGCGGTTACCACCCCGGCCGGGAGGGTCGTCGGAGCGAACAGGCGTTGGGCGACCAGGTCGGCACCGAGCAACAGGCCGGCGCCGAGGGCGGCGGTGAGGGCCAGCAGACCGGTGGTCATCGGCCCACCGAGCAGCCGGGCCAGGTGGGGCACCAGCAGGGCCACGAACGACAGCGGGCCGACCACTGCGACCGCGAACGAGGCGAGCCCGGCCCCGATGGCGATCAGGATCAGCCGATCCCGCTCCACCCGGATACCGAGGGCGGCCGCTGCCTCGTCCCCCAGTTCCAGCATCCGAAGCTTGCGGGTCCAGTACCAGGCCAATGGGGAGAGGAGGATCAGGCCGACGGCCAGGATGCGGACGTCCTCCCAGCTGGACCCGAACAGGGTGCCGGCCTGCCACCGGGCGGCGGCCGCGACCCGCTCGATTGGGAACCGGACCAGCATGAACGTCACCACTGCGGCCAGAACGGCATTGACCCCGATCCCGACCAGTACCAGCCGGGTCCCGCTGACCCCGCGTTTCCAGGCCAGCACGTAGATGAACAGCGCGGTGGCCAGCGCACCGGCGAACGCTGCGATCGGCAGGAGGGCGATGTTGCCACCGACGACGAGGATGAACACGGCGCAGACCGCGGCGCCCTGATCGATCCCGATGATGTCCGGCGAAACCAGGGGGTTCCCGATCAGGGTCTGGAAGATGGCGCCGGAGAGGCCGAGGCAGATCCCGGCCAACAGGGCGGTCACCACCCGGGGGAAGCGCAGGGTGTTGACGACGAAGTCGTACTCCCCACCCCGCTCGAAGAACGCGGTCCGGAGCGCATCGACGACCGGGACCGGGAAGTCACCGACGATCAGGCCGACGACCAGCAGCGTGACCGCCAACCCGACCGCACCGGCGGTCAACCACACCGTTCGCCAGCCGACCACGGCCGAGAACCCCCCGAACCGGACACCGGAGCTGGTGGCAGGGATCATCCGGGAGACCCGGAGCATGATCCCGACGGTCAGGAACCCGGCGAACAGGGCGAGGGCCGTCTGCGGCGCCGGTGCGCCGATCGCAAGCATCACAGCTCGGCCAACTTCGTGAACCGGACCAGGTAGATCAGGAACGGGGCGCCGACCGCAGCGGTCACGATCCCGACCTGCAGCTCGGACGGGCGGACGACAACCCGGCCGATGATGTCGGCCCCGAGGACCAGACAGGGGCCGAGGATCAGCGAGTACAGCAACACCCAGCGGTAGTCCGGTCCGACGAGCGAACGGACCATGTGGGGGATCGCCAGGCCGACGAACCCGACCGGGCCGGCGATCGCAACCGCCGAGCCGGCGAGCAGGACCACACAGATGGCGGCCATGCCCCGGACCAGGCCGGTCCGCTGACCGAGCCCGGTGGCGACCTCCTCACCGAGGCTGAGGGCGTTGACCTGTCGACCCATCGCCACCCCGACCACCAGGGCGCCGATGATGATCGGCAGCAGGAGCCACAGCTCCTCGGTTCGGCGGCCGGCGATCGAACCGGCGAGCCAGAAGCGGGCCTGGTCGAGGGTCTCCTGGTCGAGCAGGAGCAACGATGTGGTCCACGAGCCGAGGAGCGCGGTGATGACGACGCCGGCCAGCGCCAGCTTGACCGGCGTGGCGCCGCCGGTGCCGACCGACGCCACCGCATACACCAGGATCGTCGCCCCAAGCGCCCCGCCGAAGGCGAACCACACGTACCCGAGCGGGGTCACCACACCGAGGAGGAAGATCGCGGTGACGATGGCGAACGAGGCCCCGGCGTTGACGCCGAGGATGCCCGGGCCGCCGAGGGGGTTGCGGGTCACGCCCTGGGTCAACGCCCCGGCCACGGCCAGGCACGCCCCGGCAACCGCACCGATGAAGGTCCGCGGAGCTCGGAGCTCCCGGACGACCACCTGCTCGGTCACCGAGTCGTCGTAGTCGACGATGGCGGCCCATGCGGTCCCGGTGTCCAGTTCCAGCGAGCCGCAGCGGAGGCTGCCCATGCCGAGGAAGACCAGTAGGCCGCCACAGACCGCGAGCCCGATCACGTGGCGGCCGGCCAGGATCGCACTCGACCCGTCACCGGCCCGAGCTGCGGCCCGTTGGCCGAGCACGATCGGTGCCAGAGTGAGCAGGATCAGCAGGCCGACCACCACCGGCCAGGAGCAAGTCATGATGAACGGGAGGGCGCCCCGGCGGCGCCCCGCCGACTCACTCCTGGCACGGCGTCCTGGCCGAGGCCAGGAAACCGCAGTACGTCTCTCGACTGACGACCCAGACCCCGTCGACCATGGCGATCTCGCCGGTCAGGTCCGAGTAGGCGGGATTCTCGCCGAACAGGACGTCGTAGGTGACGGTCGCCACCTCGCCGTCGACCGCCGCCGCGCTCGGCGCCAGCCCGATCCCACCGAAGTTCTCGCCGCCGGCGGCGTAGGCCTCGTTGCTGGCCTCCAGCGCAGCGGCGTCCTCCAGATGCGGCGCCTTGTCTGCGAACACGGCGGTCGAGTCGAAGACAAGGGCCCAGGCGTCCATGGCCGCCTGCTCTTCCTCGCTGGCGGGCGCGGCGTCTGCGGCCGGCTCCTCCTCGTCCTCCATGGCCGCCTCATCCTCGGCAGCCTCTTCTTCGGCCGGCTCCTCCGCCGGCTCCTCGGCCGGCGCCTCATCCTCGGCCGCCTCGTCCTCCATCGGCTCCTCGGCTGGCTCCTCCTCGGCCGGCTCAGACGCGGACGCGGATGCAGACGCCGAAGCCGAAGCCGATTCTGAGGACTCTGCGGCCTCGGATCCCGAGTCGGTGGCTGCGGTCCCCGGCTCACTGTCATCGGAGCCACAGGCGGCAGCCACCAGCCCGAGCGTCAGGAGCACGGCCAGCAAACGGCCGCCGATTCGTTCCGCCATCATCGTTCCACCTCTCCGGGCGTGCGCATCGCCGCACCGGCCTCGTCGATCAGTTCCTCGAGCAGGCAGGCCTCGTAGACCGCCTCCGTCGCGCTGGCGACCATATCGTCGGGGGCGCCGACCCTGGACCCCACGGCGACGGCCGTCATGCCGAGGCACGGGTCTGGCTTGATGACCACCTCGATCAGGTCGTCATCGTCGGTCCAGGTACGGCCCTCGACGATGTCCCAGACCCGCTGTGGCTTGACCAACGTCGGAAACCACCACGTCGGCGGCCGGTCGACCCCCGGCCCGAACAGATGGATGCCTGCGAGATGGTGGTCGAGCGATCCGTCGATCCGCACCGGATCGGCCCACCGACTGACGTCTGGCCGGTTTGGGCAACCGCTGGCCACCACGGCCCGTCGGAGGGCGCACAGGTTCACGTCCGCCGTCGAGTAGTGGCCGGCGACCAGCTCGGCCCCGTCCCGGGTCCGAAGCACGAGTTCGGCTCCCGGTACCGCATGGGCGAGGCCCACCGACAATCGAAGGTTCTCGAGGTTGGATTGCATCAGTTCTCCGTTTCGATGCCGCCGGTTGCCACCGGCGTGTCTCTGGGGTCGGCGGGGACGGTCACTCGGCCAGCGCCGCCCTGAGTTGTTCGAGCAGCTCGCCGGACCGAGGTCCGTTGCCGAGCAGCCATTGGTCGTCGAAGGTGACAACCCGCCGGTTCTGGCCGGCCGGGGTCTCGGCCAGGCCGGCGATCTCCAGCAGCCCGTCGATACCACCGACGGAGTCGAGGCCGGCCGACGGCACGAGCAGGACGTCCGGGGCGGCCACCAGGGTGGCCTCGGCGGAGATCGGCTGGGCGTCTGCGACCCCGAGCTCGTCCGCCAGATCGACGCCACCGGCGGCCTCGATCAGCCAATGGGTGCTCGACGCCTCGCCGAGCACCAGCTGGGCGGTGGTACCGCGGATGTACAGCGCCATGACCTTCGGGGCGTCCTCGGTCGCCGCGACGGTGTTCTCGGCGATCTGGCGGTCGACCTCGGCCGCCAACGCCTCGCCTCGGGCCTCGATGCCGAGCGCCGTGGCGACCGCCCGGATCTTCTCCCCCGGTCCGGTCATCGTGGCCTCATTCGGCACGATCACGATGGGGACACCGAGTGCCCGCAGGTCGTCCAGGGTCTCCGACGGCCCGGCGATCTCGGTGGCCAGCAGCACCGTCGGGTCGAACCCGATGATCGGCTCGGCCGCCAGCGCCCGTTGATACCCGATCTCCGGCAGGGCGTCGGCCGCCGGTGGATAGCTGGCCGACAGGTCGGTGGCGACCACTTGATCGCCGAGACCGAGGGCGAACACCACCTCGGCCACCGTGCCGTCGAGGGGGATGATGCGGTCGATCGACTCGATCGTCACCTCGGCCCCGGTCTCGTCGATCACGGTCACCGGCAGGACCGGGGCATCGGGGTCTGCGGGAGCGGCCTCGGTGGCGGCGGTCGTCTCCGCCGGTTCGGTCGTCGCCACCGTGGTGACGGTCGTCGATGACTCCGAGGCCGCCGCCGGCGCCGCCTCGGTCGTCTGGTCGGTCTCGGTGGTGCCGCAGGCCGCGCCGAACAGCGCAATCAGGCCGATCACCAGGCCGACCGATCTGGCCGATTTCGTATTCACCACGTGCGCGAGGTTAGGCAACGCTAACACCGAATCACAAGACGCGTGACTGGATTTCTCGGGTGGCGCCGGGTCGATGACGTCCGACCGGGAGCGGCCGCCTACGATCGGTTGATCGCCGACCCCGCCGAACCGACCGAATCCACCCGTCCCCCACCGACGGCATCGGTGCCGTCCGGGAGGATCGAGCCGGCCCTCGACCTGTTGTTGCGGCTGCTCGGCCCGGCGTCCGTCGGAACGAGAGGCGACGGGCCCGACCGGATCGACCGGTCGATCCACCAGGTGATCGAGCCGTTGCTCGACCGCTACGACGCCGGCGAGCGCGAGGCGCTCGACCCATCGCCGACGGTCGATGCGGCCCTCGGACAGCTGGTCGAGGCGGTGGTCGGCACCCGGCCCCCAACCGCAAACGAGCTCTGCCACCTGCTCGATGCCGACGACGAGCTCACCGACCGGGCGGTGACCATCCGGCGGGCCGCCGGACTGGCCGAGACCCGGATGGAGCACGTCCACGCCCGGACCGTCGGTCACGGCACAGGGCCGAGCGGCGCATCCGGCCTGGCTTCGGTCCTCGGCTCGTTCCCCTACCTCGACAACTACCGGCAGCTGGTCGGGGCCGAGATCGAGGCCATCGACGGCAGACGATCGGGCCGGCGGGTTGCGTTCTGCGGGGCCGGACCCCTACCGCTCAGCGGGATCGTCTGGCATCGCCGGACCGGCGATCACGTGACGCTGATCGAGGTCGACATCGAGGCGGCGACGGCGGCCTCGACCGTGATCGATGCGCTCGACCAGCACCATCTGGTCGATGGCGCCGCCTTGGCGATCCAGCTCGGCAACGCAGCGACCACCGATCTGACCGACACCGACGTCGTCATCGTGGCCAGCCTCGTCGACATGCCGACGGTTGCGGCGATCGCAGCCATGGTTGCCGCCGGGCCCGGACACCGGTTGCTCGCCGTTCGCTCCGCCCTCGGCCTCTCCGCTCGATTGACCTATGAACCGGTCGAAGTCCCAGCGCTCGAGGCGCTCGGGCTCCGGCACCTCGGCTCGGTGGTCCCGGCCAACGCCGTGGTACACGGTCCGGGGGTCGAGGGGGTGACGATCAGCCGGTCGGACCGGCGGCTGCTGACGATCGCCCCGATCGGGGTCCTGAACACCACGGAGTTGTTCGCCCCGGCCGATTGATCCGGCAAAAGCAACCGGCTCCGAGCGCAAATCGCCTATCGTCCGACGGCATGTTAGGCAGACCTACCAGAAGCGCAGCAGCGCACGCCACGATCGTCCATCTGGAAGCGAGCGAGGGGGCCGCCCTGCGGGCGTTCTGTCTCGAGACCATCGCCGAGGTGTTCGGCGTCCACTACCGGACGGACTGGCACGCCGACCTGGATGCGCTGGCGACCGGAGACCACCACTACCTCCCAGACGCCGGCGGAGCGTTCCTGGTCGCTCGAGCCGGCGACCGGGTCATCGGCTGTGGTGGGTTGCGATCGCTCACCACCCGCCCAGACCTCGCGGCGCGGTTCAGCGATCGCCACGACGGACCGGTCGGCTCGATCTGGCGGGTCTTCGTTGCCCCGGAGTGGCGTTGCGCCGGCCTTGGCGCGAGGCTCTCGGCCGCCCTTGACCTGGAGGCGGCCATGCTCGGGTATCGCAGCCTCTACCTCCACACCTCGGCCGAGACACCGAGGTCGGTGGCGTTCTGGCAGCGTCAGGGCTACGAGGCCTGCGCCGTCGACGGGCCAGGCGATGACCGGACCGTTCACATGGACAAGCCGATCGACGTGGCAGCCCTCGCTCAGCGCTCGGGGTCGGCGATGACCACCGGCTCGTACAGCGGGCAACGACACCATCGGCAACACCACTCGGTCGATGGGGCGGCACCGACCTCGACCGGTTCGGTCGGGTCCGCCTCGCCGCAACCGAGACAGACCCGGGCCACATAGCGCTCGGCACGGCGAGGCGCGGGGTCCATCTTGCCGATGATGTCGTGGAACCACCGCCGGCACAAGGGCCGGGGCCGGTCGACGTTCACCAGCTGAGGCCGGTGACCTCCTCGACACCGCTGGCCACCATGGCGTCGAGCATCGCCTCGTAGGCCAGGACCGACTGCCTGGCGTCATCGGTCCGGTACCGGCAGCTGACCATGGTCATGCCGAGCGCATCGTCCGGGTCTTCGACGATCGGCACCTCGTCGCCGATCCAGTCGCACCGGCCGGGACCGTCGTCCACCGGCCGATCGGCGGCGAGACCTGGACCGAGACCGAACACCGTCACGAATCCGAGCACGCTCTGGTCGTCGTCCAACGCGGCGACGACCAGCCCGTTGTCGTCTAGGACCGTGCCCGGTGCGGTGATGACCCCGATGTGGACCTCGTGCCGGCCGAGTCCGAGCAGCCGACCCACCGTGGTGTCGTGCCCGCTGATCGCCTCGGCGAGCTGGCGACGGAAGCGGTCGGGATCGATCCGCTCCATTGCGCGGGAGACAGACAGACGGTCGTCGTCTGTCACCAGGACCGTCGGTCCACCGTCCCGGCCGATCGCCAGGCTGATGCCGGGAACCCAGCGGGCCAGGACCGCCGCCTTCCGCACCGCGAGCAGATCGACGGCGGCCCCGGATGTCACGAGCCGGAGCGGACCCGGCGGGCGGCGATGGTCCCGAAGACCGCAACGATCACGACCGCCCAGCCGAGGGCGATCAGGACCGACTGCGCCGGGTCGTCCCCCCGGGCCAGTTCGTCGAGCGCTCGGACGAAGGCGGTCGCCGGGTTGGCCTGCACGATGGGCTGGGCCCAGCCGGGATAGCCCTCGAGCGGCACCATGCCCTCGGAGAAGAACAGCAGGAACAGGAACAGCGCGCTCAGCGGCGGGCCGAACGACTCCTGGGTGTCGGCCGACCCGGCGAAGGCCGGCCAGACGCGCATAGGCCGCGGCCGCCGCGCTGTCGCCAAGCGCTATGGGCGCGCCGGCGTCCCCGGCAAGCCGGATATCGAGGTTCAGCGGTATCTCACCGAGGAATGGTACGCCGATATCGGCCGCCTCCTGACGCACACCACCATGGCCGAAGATATGCGCCTCGTGTCCACAGTCAGGGCAAACATAGGTCGACATGTTTTCGATCAGGCCCAGCACTGGCGTGTTGAGCTTGCCAAACATGTCGATCGCTTTCCGCGCATCCAGCAGCGCCACATCCTGCGGTGTTGAAACGATCAGCGCACCGGTCAGTTTCGTCTTCTGACAAAGCGACAGCTGAACGTCACCTGTGCCCGGCGGCAAATCGATTATCAGGACATCCAATTCGCCCCATTGCACCTGCCCCAGCATCTGCTGCAGTGCCCCCATCAACATCGGCCCGCGCCAGATAACTGCGTCTTTGGGATCGACCATCAGACCGATCGACATCATCGTGACGCCATGTGCCTTGAGTGGGATAATCGTCTTGCCGTCCGGTGACGCCGGTCGCGCGGACGTGCCCATCATGCGCGGTTGCGAAGGCCCGTGGATATCTGCGTCCAGCAATCCCACACGCCGTCCCTGCCGCGACAGCGCGACGGCAAGGTTTGAGGAAACGGTGGATTTACCGACGCCACCTTTACTGGAAGCAATCGCGACGATATGCGTGACGCCGGGCAAACCTTCTGGCCCGGACTGCGGCGTTGGGTGCCGACCAATTTTCAGATCAGGCGGCGCAGGTTTTGCTGCCGGACCATGCGCCGTCAGTACGACGGTGACATTTTCCACGCCGGGCAACCGGGCAACCACGCCTTCAGCGGCTTTGCGCAGGGGCTCCATCACACCCGCGAGCGCGGGGCTCTCGGCTTCGATCACGAAACGCACATCGCCGCCATCGATGTTCACGGCGCGGATCATATCGCGCGACAGAAGATCGCCGCCGTCAGGCAGCGCCAGGCTTCTGAGGGCGTCGTTGATCTGATCTTTGGTAACGGTCATGTTCAGCTCCGATCTGGGTCGGCTATTGGTGTCCTGATATGCGACCGAGGGCAAGGGCGGGAATCGCTGTGGCGCTCTTCTGGGTTCGCCCCGATGATTCCCGACCAAAATGACGTATGCAATTTCTGCATGTCGGGCTTGCGAAAACCTCCATTGTGCAATCGCAGCAATGTCATATGTTCAGTCTCAAGAAAGACGCAAGAAAGCCCGACCCGACGCCGAGCTTGCAATATGATCAGGAAAATACAATGGCTTACGCATCAGACATCCGCATCTCCGCCGCATCCGAAAACTTTGCAGTTGCAGCATTCCGCCGCGCGATCAGCTCTGTCACTCAGTACCTTTCGTACCGCAGCACCGTTAAGCAGCTGTCGGCTCTGTCGACACGCGAACTGGAAGACCTGGGTCTGAACCGGGCGATGATCCGCTCCGCTGCCTACAACGCGGTTTACGCGGCCTAAGCTGATTTCCGGTCTGGCAGCAATCCTCCCTGCTGTCCGGACCGATGCGGCGACGGGTTCTCCTCCCTGACTGTCGCCGCGCGAACATAAGTCGCCCCCACGGGCGCGCTGATACCCGATCACCTTCCTCCTCCCTGAGGTGATCGGGCGGCAGAACGGCGGTTCCCCTCCTCCCTGGGAACCGCCGTTTTTTATTTTGATTTTTGTATTTTCGAAAGGCCGTGCACAGACACACGTGGGTTCAACAAGCGATAGTCTTAAGGCGTCCAACATATATTATTTGAAAACTCAGCAGAGAGTAAACGC